>MGYR01000001.1:0-746 GCA_001801825.1 Gammaproteobacteria bacterium RIFCSPLOWO2_02_FULL_56_15
GGCGGCGAAGGTTGGCTACCGCTTTGGCGTTCAGGGATTCAATGGCACGGCGAATGTATTCGGCGCGCGGAATGTGCATCTCATGGGCGCGTTTATCCGCCTCTTTCAGGAGGTCGTCCGGCAAGCGAATGGAGACTGTGGTCATTTCTGTATCCCAAAATGTATCACAAATAAGTGTACAAATAGAATGACGAGATTGCAACCACTATGGATAACCCGTTAATTAATGAAGATGTAGATCTGTATATCCTGATCACACACTGTGTGTAGACAAGCAGCGAACCTCCTGTTCCCTGAAAAAATATTGAAGGGACGTTCTGATTACGGGGCCGGTTATGGTCGAGCCGACCGTGATAGTCCAGTGGTATGGAATTAGCTATAATCCTTACCAGGTATTACTTTTTAATTCCGGAGAATACAATGACGACCCAAGTGACCAGCAAAGGCCAGGTTACCATCCCCAAACGCGTCAGGGATGCACTGGGCATTACGCCCGGCAGCAAAGTTGAATTTGATCTTGAGAATGGCGTTGCCCGCATCAGGCTGGTCAGAAAGAAAACCCGTTCGCGTATCGAGGATGGTCCCGGAATTCTGCGCTACTCAGGCCCGCGCATCCCCACCGCCGATCTGCACGGTGGTGTCGCGATAAAAAAGGCGGCCGAACGTGCGCGCCGTTGATACCAACATACTGGCCCGGTATTACCTGCAAGATGATCCGAAACAGGCGCGTGCTGCAGCGCTTATTC
>MGYR01000001.1:752-1802 GCA_001801825.1 Gammaproteobacteria bacterium RIFCSPLOWO2_02_FULL_56_15
CAGGTGATGTATTCGTGCCCAAAACCGTTATTCTGGAACTCGAATGGGTGCTGCGCTCAGTGGCGGAGCAGGATTCCAATAAGGTCATTGCCTGTTTGGAGCACTTGATCGATCTGCCTGGAATCATGGTTGAAGACCATGAGGAAGTCCAGATGGCTCTGGATCATTGCCGGCACGGTATTGACTTCGCCGATGCGTTGCACCATGCATCAAGCACAAAGTGCAATGAATTATTGACCTTCGATGATCGCGGCTATGCGCGCCGTGCAACAAAGCTTGAGTTGATGCCACCTGTACGTCTGCTCAAAACCTGATAGCCGGAGGGGGGTCGTTTCCAGCATTAGCTTGATGGAAATTGATTACGGTCTTGCGCTGTACCCCTACTCCGCAGTGAATCGATAAACGCATCGACATCCTCTACAGCTTTATTTTCCTTCCAGATACCGAATAATTCATCATTCCGCATGTTCTTTGTTGTGGCTTTCTTTGCAACGGGCACGATGCGGGCACAAGGCCTGCCACGTTTTGAGACGATGACTTCTTCGCCGCGTTCTACGACATCCAGGATACGTTTCGCGTCCATACTTAGTGATTTGGCCGTGGTTTTCATGTTTGTTCTTTAGGTTGAAATAGTGCTTTGAAGCATATACTTCAAATGCGACCAGTCAACGCTAATGTGCTTGTCGTCAACTCTCCTGTCCGCTCCGGCGGAACACGGCCAGCAGTCCGATCAACAACTGCGTGGGGGTAGGCGGACATCCCGGTATTTTCACATCCACCGGAATAACGTTTTCCACCGCGCCGCAACTGGCGTAAGAGATACCGAACTCACCCCCGTGGCAGGCGCAATCTCCAGCCGCGATGACCAGTCTGGGCTCGGGACAGGCATCATAGGTACGTAACACAGCCTCTTCCATGTGTCTCGAGACCGGGCCGGTAACCAGCAGGCAATCGGCATGACGCGGTGATGCCACAAAATGGACACCGAAGCGTTCCACGTCGTAGTACGGGTTATTCAGGGCGTGTATCTCCAGCTCGCAACCGTTGCAG
>MGYR01000001.1:1819-2910 GCA_001801825.1 Gammaproteobacteria bacterium RIFCSPLOWO2_02_FULL_56_15
ACGGATCGCGAGGCTCCCGGAAAAGCGTTTGTCCAATACACGCCTGAGCTCGATGCCCAACTGCTCGATATCCGTATCTTCAGATGCAGGCGCTTCCTCGGTGACGATACCGGTACGAATTATCTTTGCAAACAGGTTCAGCATGATTACAAATCGTGTCCTGAATACGAACCGTTCACGGATTTATTGCAGACCGGGAAATCCGGGACAATATTGTTCTGCATCAGCAACTCCAATGCGGGCCATATAAGCCAGCTTGGATCCCGTGGATAAAAACGGGCAATGGCGCCATCATCAGCGAAACGGACATACGTCATAATCTCGCCCCGCCAGCCTTCGATGAAACCCATCCCTTCGCAACTGCTCCGTGGGGTAATCCATTCGCTGTTAGGCGGACCTTCCGGGAGTGACTTGAGTAACTCCAGGATCAACCGCAAGGATACCTGGATCTCATCCGTTCGTACCTTGGCGCGTGCGGCCACGTCTCCCGCCCGGTAACCGGGAACCTGCACATCCAGGCGATCATAGGGCGCATAGGCGGCATCCCGGCGTACATCAAAGCTCTGTCCGGAGGCCCTGCCCACATACCCCACTGCGCCAAGTTCGGCGGCGCACTCAGGGGTAAGCCGGCCCGTGCCCATCAAGCGATCTTCCAGGGATTCGAAATCTTCCAGTATGGTCACGATAGCGGCGATTTCGTCAGCGCAATGTGTTGCCGACTGCTCCATTCTCTTAACCGCCTCTGCCGTAATATCAACGGCCACCCCTCCGGGAACCACGCAGTCCATCAGCAAGCGATGCCCGAATATCTCCTGGTTCTCACGCAGACAGATTTCTCTCAAGCGGCCTAACTGATAGTATCCAAAACCAAACCCGACATCGTTACAAATTCCAGCAACGTCTCCCAAATGGTTGGCGATCCGCTCGCGCTCGGCCAGGATCGCACGCAGGTAAAGCGACCATTCCGGCACCTCCAGCCCCACCGCACGTTCCATCGCCTGACAGGCCGCCCAGGTGTGACCCACCGTGGTATCGCCGGAGACCCTGCCCGCCAGCCTGGCGAGACCTGAGGCATCCCGACCGACGGCAAG
>MGYR01000001.1:2921-3056 GCA_001801825.1 Gammaproteobacteria bacterium RIFCSPLOWO2_02_FULL_56_15
CTTTGTGGGTATACGCAAGCCGCTCTTCCAGGTTAAGCACAATTTCGCCGATGGCTTGAAAGCGAAAGTGGCCGGGTTCAATGATGCCGGCGTGTACCGGGCCGACTGGGATCTCCACCACCCCCGGGCCATGGC
>MGYR01000001.1:3078-4312 GCA_001801825.1 Gammaproteobacteria bacterium RIFCSPLOWO2_02_FULL_56_15
ATCGCCGGTTACGGGGGTATCCGGCGGCAACCAGTGAAAGTCTGCCCGCAGCGGGTATTGCCCCTTGGCCCAAGCCTGATGCTGCGTCCAGCGCCGGTTATCAGGCTGGTCCGCTAACTGGATCCCCAGCAGATCATGGGCATGCCGCTCAGGCCGATCCGCTGCCGGGTAGATGGGGGCAAGCGAGGGCAGAGCTGCATCTGCACCGAGCTGACTACGAATAATCAGGTAGCTGCCACCGAGTTCCAGGCAGCTAAAAGACTCCAGGCCGGTATTGATTTCCCGTGCCCAGAATCCACACCAGCGCATGCCGGCGTTCTGCGCCGCCTGCGCCAATGCACGCCATTGTCCCGGTGGCGCCGTGATCACGGACGCGGGCGCCATGGTTGCAGAGTCAAGTGGTGCAAGTGTCAGACCGGCCGCGCTGCAAGCATCGAGAAAGGGCTGCAGGGCATCAGTGTTATTCATAACAGATTAACCCCACTGATAAGCCGGGTCGCCTCGTCAAACCAGTTCGCCAGGAATGCCGGGATGGAGAGCCCGAGCCATAACACCAGACCTATATGCAGGATCAAGGGTAGCGGGTTGACAGTGATGGCATGCTGCCCTTCGGGTATTGGACCAAACACCATGGGATGCAGGTGCCGGAACAATCCGGCAAAGGCGATGGCAAATCCCATCAATAACGGCATCGTCAGCCACGGCCAACTCTTCATGGTTGCGGTGAGGAGCAGAAATTCACTGGTGAATACGCCAAAAGGGGGAAATCCGGCGATAGCAATACTGCCGATGAGCAGACCCCAGCCGACTGACGGTTGCGTCAGGATAAGGCCACGGATACGCTCTATCTGTTGCGTACCGGCAATCTGACTGGCATGTCCAACGGTCATGAAGATGGCCGACTTCGTCAGTGAATGCACAGTCATGTGCAAGAGTGCGCCAAACGTCGCCAGCGGGCCGCCGAGCCCGAACGCAAACGTCATTAACCCCATATGTTCGATCGATGAATAACTGAACAGGCGCTTGATATCCCGCTGCCGGTGCAGGAACAGACCGGCAATGATGAAGGAGAGCAGCCCGAACGCCATCATCAAGTAGCCCGCTAACTGCGGATTATGCACAGTGCCGCCTATGAGGGCGCCGTCCACGATCATCTTGACGCGCACCACAGCATAGAGGGCGACATTCAGTAATAATCCGGACAGCACCGCGGACATGGGTGTTGGGCCCTCCG
>MGYR01000001.1:4377-6026 GCA_001801825.1 Gammaproteobacteria bacterium RIFCSPLOWO2_02_FULL_56_15
AGAAAAACAAAGGCCAGCCCCACAATGACAGGTTCAAGCTGTCCGGCATGCTGGTATAACACCGTCCACTGTAGCGCCTGATCGGGATCAGGCACCACGCGCGAGGCGGCAAAATAAAGTAATACCGTACCAAAGAGCGCTTGCGCAATGCCGACGCCACACAGGATGAAATACTTCCATGCGGCTTCAATGGATTCCGGTGTGCGGTACAGGCTCACCAGTAATACGGTCGCCAGGGTTGCCCCTTCCAGGGCAATCCACAGCACGCCGAGATTGTTGGTCGTCAGAGTCAATAACATGGTGAACATAAACCCCTGGAAGCTCGCATGATAAAGACGCAGCCGCAGGGGCGTTACCTTATGGATCTCGAGCTCGTGCGCCATGTATGGGCGGGAGAAGATAGCTGTCGTCAAGCCAACCAAGGTTGTCAGGGCAATGAGGTATACATTGAAGGCATCGACATAAAACAGGTCCCCGGCAATTGGACCGCTATCGAGCACTGTCAATGCCAGCCAGACTGCGGCAACGAGTCCGGTTGTCGAGACCAGGATATTCAGCCAGGCGCCGAGCCGCACATTCGGCAGAAGCGCCAGACTCAATGCGCCGGCAACGGGTATCAGCAATGTCCAGATTACCGGATTCATTCATCTGTCTCCGCCAGACGGCTCAACTGATCGACATCAAGCGACTCGATACTGTCGCGGATATGGAAAAAGAAGATGCCAAAAATAACGGCGGCGATGAGCACATCGAAGGCCACACCCAGTTCAACCACCATGGGCATGCCGTGAGTGGCGCTGATCGCAGCGAAGAACAACCCGTTTTCCAGCGACATGAACGCTACTACCTGAGTTATTGCCTTGCGCCGCGTAATCAGCATCAACATGCCGATCATGACCAGAGCCAGGCTGATGGCAATGGCATCCCGGGTGATGGATTGGGTAAACCGCTGAATGGGCAGTACCACGTTATAGCAGAAAATCACCAGCGAACCGGCGGCCATCAGGGTGATGCCCGGCCGGATTACCGCGTCAAATTCGCGCAAAATACCCAGCTTGCGGGCCTGACGGATAAGCAGCCAGGGGACAAAAAATGCCTTCAAGGCCAGGGTCATGGCAGCGGAGATATACAGATGTGTCAATCCGGTTTCCCAGGCGATCAGGGAGGTGATGACAGCGAGCAGCAAACCTTGCCAGGCAAAAACCTGGATGGTGGCGATAACACGCGACTGGGCGAGCAAGGCAAACGACGACACCAACACCAATGCCGCCAGGGTCTGGATTGTCTGCTGGAGCAGCGGCAGGTCAGCATAGGTATTCATTACAGACTCTCCAGCATGATGAAGCTGAGCATGCCGAGTAAAGCGAGGGTAAAGGCGACAGCGAGAAAAGTCGGCACCATAAACAAGCGCATTTTGGCCATCGCCGTTTCACTGATCGCCAGAAAAGCGCCGAGTACAGCCAACTTGGCTGCGAGGGCAAATGCAGCCAGAAGCAGTGCGCCGGGCGCGAAGCTCTGACTGATGCCCCAGGGAAAGAACAGGTTAACAATGAGTACGGCATAGATGGTGAATTTGAGTTGCGCCGCCAACTCCATCAAGGCCAACTGGCGGCCGGTATACTCCAGGATCATGGCCTCGTGGATCATGG
>MGYR01000002.1:0-355 GCA_001801825.1 Gammaproteobacteria bacterium RIFCSPLOWO2_02_FULL_56_15
CAACTACATAAGAAAAGAGCGTGGCATTGGGTAAGACGAATTCTTCGAGCAAGAAGGCATACCACCCGGATACATCAGGATAAGCGCCGCCGGTCTTGTTGAGCGCCCCCTTAATAAACCCGGTTACCATCATCCCTGCTTTATCGCCTGTCCACATGGGACTGAGGACCTTCTGCCATCCCACTTCCAGCCAGAACCAGCCGACATACACTCGAAACACCAGCCACACCCAGGCAAACCTGGTATCCGCAAAAAATATACGGGAGAGCGAAGGCTCCGGTATCTGTGTGACAAATTCTTTCTTATTCATTATGGTTACCGTAACACACCTGCTTTATTGTGACATATAGAATGA
>MGYR01000002.1:447-2942 GCA_001801825.1 Gammaproteobacteria bacterium RIFCSPLOWO2_02_FULL_56_15
CCGCCATCCATGACAGTCTCCCCAGTATGACGGAGAAGATACTTATGCAGATATTGACCTCAGCGTATCGCCTCGCTTAGCCGTCCTGACAGGTCGCTGCTAAGAACGGATGCTCGCGCGGCAAACAGGACCCGGACGAATAATAATCCGGTGAGTTCATCGTATTGTGGCGCCGTGCGGTAGGAAATCTGCGTCCCCAGTTGCACATGCTTGCTCACTTGTATGGCCCCATCCAGTTCCACCGAGTAGGCCCAACCCCACTCGCGGCTGCCCTGGAAGTTGCCGAGTTCACTGTATCCGGGCAGGGGAATGATCGGGGTGGTTGCCTCGTGCTTGTAGATACGGCCTGCATCCAGATGTCCTTTGAGAATCGCCCTGCGGTTTTCCAGGGTCAGAAAATCCAGATTCGCCTTGATTTGAACAAATGTCTGCGGGCTGAAGTACCCTCCGTGACCTGGGGTAAACTGGCTGAGGTTGTACCGGTACCCATCGTATCCGGCGCTGATCCCCGCCGCGAAGTAATCGAAACCCTCCAGGGCAAAGCCGCGATTGAGACTCGCCAACAGGGAGACATGGCTATTTTCACGCACATTCTCCGCGTCAATCCGCTCCACTTCAATCTTCCCGCTGAATCCGTATCCCTTGTGCAGCGACAGGTAAGCCGATATTTCGGCGCCAAGCGCACGGACACCGCCCCACCTCTCGCCGTTGAACGATGTTCCGGGAAGAAACTCGTCCAGGCGCCACCCTGCGTAGGAGAGAATGGATTCCCGGATCGGCCTGCCATATCCGGTTAGCGTGTAATTGCCCCACGGGCCGCTGTCCCCGAGTGACAAATGTCCCAGGGGGAGCGGATCCAGCGCTTCTCCGGGGACGCTGAGCCCGATGTCTGCTTCCACATTGAAGCGGGATTCATGGCGCCAGAGGAGGTGCGGTTCCCAAAGGTTGATGTCCGTGCCGGCGCCTGTGATCTGCACTGAAGCCGCCCCGGTATCGGCAAGGCCCGTAAATGCCGGTGCGTCATCGCTCACCCCCAATGCCCCGGTGAGCAGGCCGCGAGCCAGAAACAACCTGGTCTCCTGTCCGAACAAGCCGCTATCCAGATGGTGGTAATCGATCCGCAATTGAAGCTCGGATCGATCCGTCACGGTCCAGATAAGCTCAAGGCTGTGGACGCTGTCTTTCAGTTTCGACAAGCCGTTGGCGCCGGATTTATCGCGCAAAAAACCATACCATGCGATACGCGGGGTACCCACACCCCCGGCAGCACCATAGCGTTCCGGCGCCAAATCCCTGGCCGTCAAAAAACGCTTCTGCGTGAAGGACTGATCGGCGAGGTATCCTTGCAACAGCGGCCCAAGCAACGGGTCATCACGGAAGGGTTCCGGTTCGATGGTGTCCGTGCCGGACACCAGGGCGTTGAATATACCCTCCGCGCTTTCCTGGTCAGGTTGTTGCCGGTGCACCTCCTGAAATTGCTCCAGCGCCTCTGAGGTATTGCCCAGATGCAAATGGCTCCAGGCCGCCATCAGCCGCGCATAACGCGGCAGATCCGTGCTTGTTCCTGCAGCGGCCAGGAGTTGGAGCGTGGAGGCATAGTCTTGCTTGTCATATGCGGCCTGAGCCATCCCTATCGCTGCGTTGCGCAGAATCTCTGCTCTGCCTTCACTGCCATCCGGAATCTCTTCAGCAAGCAGCCGCGCATCTGCATAGCGCTGCTCCGCAAGCGCAGCCAGCGCCAGACCGCGCTGTGCATCCCTGTCAACCGGATTCCAGTCCTTTGCCTTGCCAAACCAGAGGGCTGCATTCGCCGTGTCCTCGACCTCAAGAAAGGACCAGCCCGCCAGATCCGCCAGGTTGCCATCCTGATAGAATTCCACGGCTGTGGAAAGCCTGGCAAAGCGCTGAAAAAATTCCGCCGGGTCCTTGGCCTGTTTTGCCGCGAGCAATTGGTTAATGTCATGGTCATAGCGCAGTCGGCGAAATTCCGCATCCACCTCCGCGGTACGCGGGTTGGCGAACTCCCTCTCCGCCAGCCGTTCCCAGGAATCGGAGTCCAGCCACGCGGTGGCCTTCTGCAGGCTGCTCAGGCGATCGCGTTCCGGGCAGGCGTCAATCAAGTCCGCCAGCAGATCGAACAGGTCGTCGGCCTGGCCGAGTGCGGCATAGGCCTCCGCCAATGACCACGCCCAGTCCAGGTGCGTGCAGGAAAAGAGTTCCCGGTGTTGCAGGGCGGTCTCGACCAGGCGCGCAGGGTCGCCCGCCGCCACTGCCCCCTTGACCCTGGTTTCACTCAATCCGCTGGTGGCAAGGGCGATCAACTGTGCGGGCGGACTCCACTCCGGGTACTCTTGGCGCAGCCTGGAAATTTCCTGCAGGACAGACTCGTATGCCTGGGCATTGAGAAGTTCCCAGAGCGGCCTATCGTCGGGGACGGTGGCCGGTGGCGGTATATCCACTAGGATGAGCTCTTGCGTTGCAGCCGAATCAGTCTG
>MGYR01000002.1:2982-3453 GCA_001801825.1 Gammaproteobacteria bacterium RIFCSPLOWO2_02_FULL_56_15
GTCACTACCTCTTCGACTTGGGGCATGTCAGCGGGTGTCTGTATCTCCGGCAGTGGTTCAGATTCCACTTCATCGACCTGCGGCGCCTCGCCGGGCGATTGTGACTCCGGCATTGCTTCAGGAGGTGCCACTTCTTCGGTCTGAGGTACCTCACCGGGCTGTGGTGGTACGGGTTCCGCTTCAATCCGGATCGTTGCGGGATGGGCCGGTTCCGTGGAAAGAGTATTTGACTCGACGGGTTGCTTTTCCAGCACATTGTCAGCAGCGGCTATCCCTATCGCAGGATGCCGTTGCCCGGTCGCCTGGCTTATGATGACCAGCACCAGGACCAGCAGGATAGCGATGACTTGCGGGTTGCGCATGGGCGCCTACCTGTTCCACTCGGCAAGCATGAGCTTGCACAGCATCAACAACGCGGCAGAATAGTACGGGCTGTTCGCCTCCAGCGCCGGTAACGCTGTTTCTGGCCGG
>MGYR01000002.1:3476-4273 GCA_001801825.1 Gammaproteobacteria bacterium RIFCSPLOWO2_02_FULL_56_15
TGCAATCGCCCGCATACCGGGGGGCGCATCGTAGGAATCGATACTGTCATCGGTGAGATTGGTCCACGCAGGGAGGAATCCGGAACCGGTGAAATAACCCCAGAAGCTGCGGTACGATTCCAGCATCGGGGGCTCGTCCAGACCGGCCCACATCAGGTACAGCGGTATCCGCACCGCGTCGTAGCCGAAACGGCTGGGGAAGTCGGCGGCAAGGACAAGGGTTTCCCCAAGATCGATCCAGTCAGGCGGCAAACCCCAGCGTCCAAAGCGACTCTCCTTGAGCAGTGTGATTCCGGTGGTGCGCAGCGCCTGCCACTCCGGTGCCGGGTCCATGACCTCCAGCTCCGCAAATGCCGGAAATACCCAGTAGGAGAGATTGAGCACAAGGTGTCCGGGCTTCTCGAAGCCCTCCATTCCGGGCAGCAACACGAGGCCGCGACGGTCGGTACGCACCAGTTTCAACCGGATGTCCCTGGCAATGGCTTGTGCCGCTTCCAGATAGGCTGGATTACCCCAGCGCTTGCCGGCCCGGGCCAGCGCCCACGCCACCAGCAGATCGCCGTCCGTGGCGTTGTTGTGGTCTTTTAGCCCGGAATCCGGGGACCACGACCACGAGAGCAGCCGGTCGGAACGGGTCTGCAAGTGGGTTTGCGTCCAGCTCCATACGGCAGCGAAGGTTGCGGGATCGTCGTAGTGTACCGCCAGCAACAGCGCAATCCCCTGACCTTCGGAGTGAGTCAGCTCATTCTGCGCCGGATCGACCAGGCGACCCTCTGGCCGGATGAATTGTGCCCGAA
>MGYR01000002.1:4310-5522 GCA_001801825.1 Gammaproteobacteria bacterium RIFCSPLOWO2_02_FULL_56_15
GCAAGCTGTCATCAGTGCGGCAACTAAAATTAGCGCAAGAAACGGCGCTTGCGTTAGACTACTGCGTGAAAGAAACCGTTTTGGTACTGCGCTTATGTCCGAGGAACGATCGATAATGGGTAACGAGCAGCAAAGCATAGACGATATGCTGTCTGAGCAGGCTCGCCTGGAATCCCTGATCCGGGAAAAATTCAATAAAATCCTCACCGTCATGTTCACCGATCTCAAGGGCTCCACAACCATGACGGAGCTGGAAGGAGACCTGGCCGCGCGCCTCTTGATCAAGGAGCACAATGACCTTGTGACGTCCGCCATTCGCGAACAGCAGGGCGTCCTGGTGAAATTCATCGGCGACGGGACCCTGTCATATTTCGAGGATGCGCAGGCTGCCTTGCGTGCGGCTACCAGCATCCAGCGCGACATTGACGCACTCAACCTGGCGAAGAAATTCAAGTCACTGGTGCTGGTGCGCATCGGCATTCACAGCGGTCCCTGTCTGCTGGAAAACGGCGACCTGTTCGGGGACACCATCAACACGGCCTCGCGCTTTGAGTCCTCGGCCAACGCCGGCGAAATACTCCTGTCCTCGGATGCCTACAATGCATTGTCGGACAAGGGCGAAATCTACTGCCGCTTTGACCGCACGATAACTCTCAAAGGCAAGAAGAACGCCCATGATGCATACCGCGCATTCTGGAACCCCGAGGAAATCGAGCAGCACAAAGCCGCGGGGTCCCAACCGGAGACGCTCGGCGCCCCTACTTCCTGGGTCAAGATATCCATGTTCATCGCCGCCGCCCTGGCCCTGGTGCTGATCCTCTCCCTGTGGAATCCGATGATGAGGTTCCTGAAGGATCAGCCGGAGACCCGTTCTCTGCAGCACACCTTGTCAGCTCCCGACTGATCATTTCGCTTTTGAGGCATCGCGCCCGAGTTTTCGGCTCATGCGGTAGTGCCTGAGCGCGAAAAATACCGACCAGGCCAGGGCCATGATGATCGCCGCCAGGATTGCATAAAATGCAGCCGGGTGGGTATAAAGAAAGGAATCCAGGAGCGAGATGTCATCACTTTTTCCGGTAGTATAGGTGCGCTCGGAACGAATGCTGGTGACGCGTGGTTTGTCATACTGGGCCCCGAGATCAACCAGCGCGATCCCCCCTGACACCTGACCCTGGATCTCCGGCTCCAACAGTTCAACACTGAGATCGAACA
>MGYR01000002.1:5542-10133 GCA_001801825.1 Gammaproteobacteria bacterium RIFCSPLOWO2_02_FULL_56_15
CCGATCAGCATTACACTGCGCCCCACCTGGTAGGGTGATTCAAACTCCAGGATCGCTCCCTGCCGGGCCCCGAGCCTGCTGGTCTGCTTGCTATGGGCAAAGGAATAGGAACCCACCCAGTCGCGCACGATCGGATAGGGAACATCCGCATCCGGTCCGGTCGGGAGCGGCGAATTCCGCTGTAGATCCGCCGGCAGCGAGGCGGGCCGGCCAAGCACCAGCATATCCCCCTGCCAAGCGACGGGCAGCTCCGGGACGATGCGCAATCCCAACAGCGGGAAGCCATTCTTCTGTGTCATCAGGCCGACTATATTGAGGGCGGCAGCGACGGAGTCAGGGGAGGTCTCCGGAAGATAAATGAGCGACTCAAAGCCATCGGGCCAGCGGGTGAACGGAAAGCCGTTCAGCATGAATAATTCCAGTTTTGGCATTTCCACGAAATGCGGCATATCCGGAAACGACAGGGTGGAAGTCTCAAACATGGTCACAAACAGGTTGCCCGGCAGCAGCGGGCAGGTTTCCGCCAGCGGGTGCAATTCCAGACCCAGTTCAATCACATTGCGTCCGGGTTTGAAGAGAAAGGTGGGCATGTCGACTTCGTAATCCTTGAAAAATCCGCCGTCCTCGTCACCCAGCCGGATGGCGCGCACCGCCTTGTCGTTCACCACGATATTGAGGGCGGAGTCCGAACGCGCCCCGGCGCCATAAGAAAAGTTCAACACCAGCTTCGCGGACAGGTTTTGCCGGATAAGAAAATCAGACGGCAACCGGAACTCGATGGACCTGCCTGTGGGGTTGATCCCGTAGAATGTCGTAGTCGGGAAATTCAGGGTTTTGAAGTCGTAGGTCTTGCTCGCCTCCAGCACCTCGCGCCCGGCATAGGCAGGAATATCCGGAACATTGATCGCGGAGGAATCCAGTTCCTGTGACCCTGGAAAATTGACGGACAGATTCGCAAAGGTTTCCGCCGCGAGCGTGGCATGATCGTGCTGCTGACCGGTGATCGCTATCAGCGCATGGGCAGGATCCGGTGGAGCCCCGGCTACGGGAAGCGGGAATATTTTAATGTAGCCGCCAACTGCGCTGCCGAGGGATAAACCGCTGGCCTCGAGTAATGGCTGGACAAAAGCGGCGCTGCCAATGACCACGTTGTCCACCCCGGGGCGTGGGGCGTTGGATACGGAGAAAATGACCTTGCGATAATCAAAGCGGCGGGCGATCCCGGACGCGACTATGCCGGCCTGAGTCAGGGATTCCGCCGACTGATCTTCCATGATCAGATGGACACGCCCCTCGGGAAAGGTCTTTGGGTCGAACAGGAAACTGGCAATGGTGGAAAGTTCCAAGGGCACCGTTTTTTCCTCGTATTCCATTTCGAGGGTGGAATCGCCGAGGTTGATGAAGGTGAATTTATCCGGGGAGCATGGCGCCTGACAACCTAGCGTCTTGGTGGACTGGGTCACCCTGATTGAAAGCCGGTTGTAACCATTAAAGAAGTATTGAGCAGGTATCTGGAGTTTTACCCGCATATCGGGCGCCGTTGCCTCCAGTTTCGCCAGCGCGAACGGGGTGCCGTTGATCAGAAAAATGATCTGGGATACATCGCGATCCAGAGCAAGTGACGAGGTGTAATGGATGTCTGCGATAGCCTGGGTGACGTGCCAACGATCCGGAACCGGTACATCGATGCCTTGCTCGTCATTATCGCAGTTCAGGGTCAGGGCGGGATAGGGGGAAAGCTTGTCCAGGGTGGTGGAGACGGTTGCCGCCGCGGTGGAGAATGACAGGAGCAGGAGGGTGAGCAGGAGGTTCAGATTCACAGGGTAACCTCGGAACGTGTCTTCCAGGCAGACCTGGCCGATCGCAGCCCGTAGTGAAACAAGGTCTGGAGTATTCCCAGCAGGAGCGTGCCGCTGACCAGCGCGCCTTTCATGCCCAGCATTAAAAGCTTGTACAACATCCGCAATGCTCCCGGGTTAACCGACTTCTGCATCCATATGCCAAGCCAGCGCGCGCTGTTACCATACACAAAGGCGACAGATTTTGGGTAGCTGGTTTCGTCCAGTAATAATTTGACCCCGCAAAGATAACTGTCGCCTTCCCTGTGGATCCGCTGCATCTGACCGTGAAAGGTGTACTCCGTGCCATCTGGCAGCGGCACCGTGATGAACACGTGATCCTTTTCGCGGGGCGGGTGAGGAAGTTTGACTGATAAACCGATTCCATTCAATGCAATGTCCGTGGTGCAACCCTCCGTCTCCAGTTGCAGGTGGGGGACGAACAGGCGGACGGGCTCCCGTACATTGACCCGGTAGGAATTCCGGATCTGCCGGCGTTCCCAGAATGCCCCCAGCGCAGCCAGGGCCAGAAACATATTGTAGGTGCACCAGATGCCGGTGACCAGGATCGTATCCCGCTGGGCTGGGAAATCGATCCAGCGCAGGATGGCAGCCCCCAGGGACAACAGGCAAAGGATGATGATGACCATGAAGATGGTCGCGCGAGCGTTCAGGACCTCATTCTCTTGGTGCTGACCTTTGGGCGTGACCTTGAAAGCCGGGTGCGCAGGGTTCAGGAACACGGCAATTACCGCGGGCAGCAGGAATATGGCCTGGATACTTTCATAGATCTCGGAAAACAGCGGTTGCCGGGTGCGGCCGTAGAAGAAATCCATGATCAGAAACGTCGACAGCACGTACGGCAGGGCGATGCCAAGGATCGGGCTGATGGAGACGTGGTATATCTTCAACCCGAACAAGAGGAAAAGCGCCGGCGAGATATAAAACATGATCCGGGCGAAGCCGAACAGCCAGAAAAAACAGGAATTGAAATAGCACAGGCGCTGCTGGAGACTGAGCCCCGGGATGGTGAGGGGATTGTGCATCACCAGGATTTGCGTCATTCCCTGGGCCCAGCGGGTGCGCTGGAGGACGTAGCTGTCATAGTTGTCAGGGGCAAGCCCGCATACCATGGGTCGGTCCATATAGGTACTGTTCAAGCCGGCGCTGTGCAGCCGGAGTGCGGTTTCCGCATCTTCCGTAATGGTATTGCCGCTAAGCCCCCCCACCAGATTCAGGTGGGTGCGTCGCAGGACCGCTGCCGAGCCGCAAAAATAACTGGAATTCCAGAAATCAATGGATCGGTGGATCTCCCGGTAGAACATATCGCTCTCTGAATTGGGATTGCCTACTCCGGACAGGTTGGCCTCAATGGGGGACGGGTTGACGAAGAAGTGAGGCGTTTGGACCAGAAAGAGTTTTGGATCGGCGATAAAGTACTCCACTGTCAGGCTCAGGAAGTCCCGGGTCGGCACATGATCGCAATCCAGAATCAGAACCAAATCGCCCTGGGTGCGGTTCAAGGCATGATTTATATTACCGGCCTTGGCGGATGCATTGGTTTCCCGTGTCAGGTAGGAGATGCCAAGGTCTGCGGCCATGCGGCGCAAGAGATAGTGGCGTTCCCAGGCGTCCGCTCCCGTCTGTGGATTTTTGCGCTTGTTCAGGGTGCCGCCATCATCACAGAGGTAGATACGGAGCTTGTCCCTGGGGTACTCCAGTTGGGTCGCAGCAATTGCAGTAACGCGGACGATCTCCGGGGACTCGTTGTAGGTAGGAATGAACACGTCCACGGTCGGGTATTGTGTGGGATCCGTGGGCAACAGGGCCGGCCGGTTTCGCATTGGCCACAGGTTCACGAAAAAGCCAAGAAAGTGAATCATCATGGAATAGACTTCAGCAAGATACAGCGCGGTCATGCCGATAAAATCCCACAAACCGGTATAAACCAGACTCACCGTCGAGCGCCAGACCAGGTACCGCAAGGCCAGAAACGCAGCCACGAGGATGAACACGAAACGCCAGGGTGGCCGTTTGAATACATTGAGTTTGAAGGTCAATACCAGAATGGCAAGACTGCCCCACCCGAGCAGGTACTGACGCGATGCATCAAAATACGAAAGGCTCAAATGGAGCAGGTATATGATCGCTAGCGCGAAGATCAGCGGAGCCCAACGCAACGACCGGCGTACCGTGTCGGCCCGATTCAGCCTCACAGTTGGTATATTGACCATATCCTCATCCCCGAAACGTACAGCATCATAGCAAGACCGATCAGGAATGGCGATCTGACGGTAAGAATGGATCAGTTGCGCAGAAACTCTTTTCAAGCCATATTTACCCACAAATTCTGGGGGTAGCCAAATGACCATGTCACCAACATCAGACCCATCCCGCAGCCGGGGTCTCAGCAGCGGGATTTTTTCCGTCCTGATAATCCTGTCCCTGTCCTTATCCCCACGGGTAGAGGCCACGGGGGATTGCGATCGTGCCTGCCTGTACCACTTTCTAGATATCTACCTGGAAGCCCTGGTGGCCAGAGATCCGGGACGCCTCCCCCTCGCGGACAATAGCAGGTTTACCGAGAACAACGTCGAGCTGGAGATCGGGGATGGCTTATGGGGAACGCTGACCGCGCTCGGGGGATACGATCTGCGCTTCGCCGATCCAGTCACCGGCGAGGTGGGTTATTTCGGCACGGTCACCGAGACGATGGAGAGCTCCGCCTTCACCCTGCGTCTCAAGGTCACTGG
>MGYR01000002.1:10171-10341 GCA_001801825.1 Gammaproteobacteria bacterium RIFCSPLOWO2_02_FULL_56_15
AAGTCGATTCGGGGCAGAAATTCGAACCCCAGAAGTTCGAACATAAGCCGGTGCTGAATGAGGTCATCCCGCCAAAGGCCCGACTACCGAGGGACCGGCTGATCGAACTGGCGAACGGGTATTTCGACACCCTGCAGTTGAACGACGGCACCCTGCACACCGCCTTTCAC
>MGYR01000003.1:0-10268 GCA_001801825.1 Gammaproteobacteria bacterium RIFCSPLOWO2_02_FULL_56_15
ATTATATATAATTCGTGGAGGATACGTCAGGGTCTGTCCCCGTTATACTGTTTTACGGCGCGACCTCCGTGGTTGGCGGAAATAAAGAAAATGAGAATCAATCTTATTTATAAACTGGAGGATTCAGTTTATAATATCCACACGAGACAACCATAAATCCTTTCCATGGTTGTTGTTTTACTGGCGTATCCGATCTTTCCAACAGACCCGAATTACAAGTATTGGTCACCATAAAATCATGTGCCTGTCCGATGAGAAGCCATCCTGACCCTGCTCCTGAAGTACCGGCAAAAACCCTCTGGGACCTCGCTCAGGATGAACGATGCCGGATCGAAAGCTTCAATAGCAGCCTGGATGAGGCATACCGGGTGCGCTTGATGGAGCTTGGTTTTCATCCCGGAGAGATCGTCACCTGTATGTATACCCCGAAACTGGGTGCGCCCCGTCTCTACCGTGTGCATAACACCGTCTATTCACTGGATGATGATGTGGCGGGAATGATCCTCATCAGCGAGGCGGCCTGACCATGCATGAAGCCCTTTTGATCGGCACTCCGAATTCCGGGAAGAGCCTGTTATTCAACCAGTTGACCGGTCTGAACCAGAAGGTCGCGAATTTTCCCGGCATTACCGTTGATATCAGCTCCGGTCCCGTTATGGCCCGGCCGAATGTGAGGCTCGTCGATTATCCCGGGATCTATTCGCTGCATTCCATCTCGGAGGAGGAGCGTGTCGCCATTCGCGCCTTCCGCAAGGCCCTGCTTCAGGAAAACCTGGATGCCGTCCTCTGCATCCTGGACTCCACGCGCCTGGAGAAGGGCCTGCACTTTGCCTTGCAGGTGTTCCGGGAATGCCAGAAGAACAATAAACGCATGCTGCTGGTAGCCAATATGAAAGATGTCCTGTTGCGCAACGACATGCAACTGGACATCAAGGGTCTTTCACGCTCGCTGGGTGTTGAGGTATTGCTCCTCTCCGCCAAGAGCGGCGAGGGTATCCCTGAGTTGACAGCACAACTTGGTAACGGCATTAATCAGTCAGATCAGGAGGGTCAGCTGGATTTCTCCGGGATGAGCGATTTCGAGCTGCGCAACCTCGCCCATGAACTGGCCCATAAATATGGCCCGAGTGGTGATCTCCTGATCCGTTCCCAGGCCCGGTTGGACGCCTTTTTCCTGAACACCTGGTCGGGTGGCCTGTCCTTCTTCGTGATCATGTATCTGTTGTTTCAATCCATCTTCACCTGGGCGGCGCCGGTGATGGATGCGGTGGAGTCGAGCATCCGGTTCATCGCCGGGCTGGTGTTGCCCCTGCTCGGCGCCACCATCCTGCATGACTTCGTGAAGGATGCCCTGTTTGAGGGGATCGGCGCCTTTCTGGTGTTCGTGCCGCAGATCTTCGTCCTTACCCTGGTGGTGGGGATCCTGGAGGATTCCGGTTATCTGGCCCGGGCGGCGGTGATCTGCCACAAGCCGCTGCGATTCTTTGGACTGACCGGCAAGAGTTTTATCCCCATGCTCTCGGGGGTCGCCTGCGCCATCCCCGGGATCTATGCCGCGCGGATGGTGGAGTCCCCCCGCAAGCGCTGGCTGACCTATATGGCCATCCCGCTGATGCCCTGTTCGGCCCGGTTACCGGTCTATACCTTGCTGATTGCCGCCTTTATACCCGCTAACCAGGCCTTGGGGGGGCTCGTGGGTTTGCAGGGACTGGCCATGTTCCTGTTGTATTTTTTCGGCGTGTTCGTGGGTTTGCTGGTCACGGCGCTGGTATCGCGGACTTCCCCCGAACACAGTCACGACATGCCCTTTGTCCTGGAGATGCCCCCGTACCGGCTGCCCTCCTGGAAACCCTTGCTGCGCAATTCCTGGAACCGGTCGAAGCACTTTGTCACCCGGGCCGGCACCATCATCTGCTCCGTGACGATCGCGGTCTGGTTCCTGGGTTATTTCCCCAATTATGGCGAGGACCTGGGGAGTTCGTGGCTGGGGACCATGGGCAAGCTCATTGAACCCTTGTTCGCGCCACTGGGTCTCGACTGGAAGTACGGTGTCGCAGTGCTCAGTTCCTTCCTGGCGCGGGAGGTGTTTGTCGGTACCCTGGGAACGCTCTATGGCATCGAGGGGGCCGGTGAACACATCAGCTCACTGGCCGATAAGATCCAGGCCAGCGGCCTGTCCCCGGCATCAGGGGTTGCCTGCCTGATCCTCTTTGCGGTCGCACTGCAATGTGTCTCCACCCTGACCATCCTCTACAAGGAAACCGGATCCCTGCGCCTGCCGGTCCAGTTGTTCCTGGGCTACGGTGTACTGGCCTATGGCATCGCCTTAATTGGCTATCATCTGACGGCCTTGTTTGTGTAAGACAGGTTTTATCCCAAAGGGCACTCCATATTGAAAGATGGTTGCCTGAGATTTCCACCTTCCGGATACAAAATTTTTACACTTAAGTCATCGACTTGTTTTTTCCTCCGTAGAGGTGTAGCTTTCCAACGCATATAGTGTAATGAAAATAACACTATGGTGATCGCGCTCCGGGCAACCCGGAATCAATCAGCAACCTTCGATGACACCTTGGGGAGGGGAAAAATAATGATTTCTAAACATCGATCGTATTCATGTTCAACCATACACCATTTTCTAAAACAATCCGTCTGTGCAGCCCTGGCGGCTGTCGCAAGCTTCACTATCATGACTCCAGTCAGTGCCCAGCAAGGGGAACTGGAGGAGATCGTCGTAACAGCGAGGTTTCGTGAAGAAAATATTCAATCCACTCCGATAGCAATTTCTGCATTTTCTGGAGAGGAACTGGAGCTACGCAATATTGTAAATGTTGAGGATATCGGCCTGGTCGTGCCGAACGCCTTTTTTAGAAGAAATGTCAGTAACTTTGGACCCAACAATACCATCGGCCTGCGCGGGCTGAACCAGGTGGATTTCAGTTATGCCTTCGACCCCGCAGTCGGCGTCTATATCGATGATGTCTATCACTCCACCATCACCGGTTCCGACATGGATCTGGTCGACCTGGAGCGTGTCGAGGTTTTACGCGGGCCCCAGGGCACTCTGTTTGGTGCAAACAGCCTGGGCGGCGCCATGCGCCTGATCTCGAAAAAACCCCAAGGCGACAATTCCGGGTCGGTCCAGGCGACATACGGAGCGTATGACCGTCTGGATGTCAAGGGTATGGCCGATGTGACAATCATTCCGGACAAGTTGTTCGCGCGTCTTGCGGGCTCATCCAACAAGCGCGATGGTTATGGTGAGCGACTTGATTTCACCTGTGACATGATCCGGCGCGGCACCCCGCAACTGGCCGGCATTGGCGATGGGCTTGGTCATGGTGGATATGGACCGGATGGACCTGATCCAGATGCACTGCCGAATCCGCTTCCGCCTATAGCCGTTGCTGTTGGTAGTCCTGCGGACAACAGTTTTTCCATACCAGCCGCCCGGGACTTCGCGCAAGACGGGTCTTGCAGTCTTGGGACTTTGGGAGGACAGCAGTCGGATGCCGGGCGCGTTATGTTGCGTTTACTGGCTTCCGAGGACCTTGAAATAAACGTGGCGGCTGATTATTCGAAAAGTGTGGACGACCCCAATGTGGACGCACAACTCTCGCCGATAGCGGGCGGTTTTCTGAATGCTGCCTATCAGAACGGGCTGGTTGTTCCAACCTGGGGAGTCCCATTTATCGGTGATGCCCGTTGGGTTTCCCCTGATCCCTATACCAACTATGCAACTTTTTCCGATCCATTTGAGAATCAGATATATCCGGCCGACGCTGTGATCGAGGCCTGGGGTGTTTCCGGTGTGGTGGACTATGATATCAATGAACAGATGCACGCCAAATTCATTGCCGCTTACCGCACCTACTGGAACGAATGGACCAACGATAGCGATCGAACACCGTTACCGATGACGCAAACACACTACCGTCAGGAGCACGAGCAGTTTCAAGCCGAGGCTCGACTTAGCGGTGTCCTGTTCGACGATCGTCTGGAATGGACTGTCGGCGGTTTCTATTTCGATACCAATAGCCGCGCCTATAACACCACTGAATTCGGTGGCTTCGATTATACGGGTTTCCTGCGGAATTTCGTCGCCAACGATCGATTCACCACTGAAAACAACTCAGCTTTCGTCCATTTGGTCTACGGAGTGACAGAGCGGCTCTCGATCTCAGGCGGGCTAAGGTATACCAACGAGGACAAGACCAATACCTTCGATCATGGACCAACCCTGAGGCCGGCAACACCGTTACAGTACGGTCAATCCAGCGTGGACTGGAAAGCCAGCGTCGACTTCCAATTCAATGACGACATATTCTTCTATGCCCAGACGGCGACTGGTTTCAGATCTGAGGGTGCTACACCGCGTATCTTTACGACCGGGCAGCTCGGGACGGTGCCGTCAGAAGAGGTCATCACCTATGAATTGGGCGCCAAGACCGAGTTCTTTGATAACCGTGTGCGTGTCAATGTCGCCGGTTATTATAGCGATTACGATCCGCGTGCAATCCTGGCCTTCGGTCTGGTCAATCAATGTTCCATTCCCAGTGACCCCAATCCGGAGCCGTTTTTTCTTGCCGGAGGCCTATGTCCGGCCGGTACTTTTTTTGCGGGAACTACTGGTCTGCCCTGGTTTTTCTACTCCAGCGCACCGGGTACACTGCAAGGATTCGAAGTCGAGGCATCAGCCAGCCCTGTCGAGAATTTGCTCGTCAACTTTACTCTCGGCTACACTGAGTATAATAACGACGAGACCGACACAACCTCGTTCTTCTATCGTGATCCCTCAGCTTTACTGCAGCCGGAATGGAACATGAGTGGCGGGGCCTCTTATGAATTCCACCTCGCGAATGGCGGCACGATTACCCCGCGTCTGGACTGGTTCTATCAATCTGAATTAAGCAATGGACCGACAGGTTTCATAAATCCGACTTTCGGTTATGAACAGAATACCTGTCCAGAACAATGTATCCCGAGTTACCATGTGTTTAATGCCCGGCTCACCTATGAGAGTCCGGACAGCAACTGGAGGATCTCACTTTCAGCCACCAACCTGTTTGATGAGTTCTATTGGCAACAACTAGGACCAGAGAAGACGATTAGCTCTGTAACTGGCATAGTAACAGACACGGCTGGCCGCTCCGGTGTAGCGAGCCGGCCACGGGAGTGGGCGTTAACGATTGAAAGACGGTTCTAGAGGCAGAATGCCGTCTCACTGAAGTGGTCTTACACCGACCCGCCGAGGGGCAATCCCTCGACGGGTCGGTGCTTTACTAAAACTCCAAATCAAATTCCCGGAGCGTGGATATGCACACCAATAGACGAAGCTTCCTCAAACTCGTCACGGCAGCCGGAGGAGTTCTGGCAGCACCCAGGGCATTCACACAACTCGGAGCGGACAGGTCAATGCCGGTTGTCTCGCCGGCGGGATATAAGCGCATTGCCACGGAAGAGGCCTGGGGTCCGATTGAAATTTTCAGGGAATGGAAACGGGTACTGGATTCCAATCCGGTTGATGAACCCGGTTTCGTAGCGCTATGGCGTAACCTAGATCCCACCGGCAGTACAGGATTTACCGGCAGGCTCATGGACCTCGGTCCCAACCGTATTGCGGCGATGGACGCGGCAGGTATCGATATCCAGGTGCTGTTATTGACTGCACCGGGTGTGCAGGTCTTTGATGCGGATACCGGGACTGCACTGGCCGCTGATTCCAACGACCAGCTAGCTGAAGCCTGCCGCAAGTATCCTGACCGCTATGTGGGAATGACTGCCGTTGCCCCACAGGATCCACGACGCGCCGCCAGGGAAATTGAGCGTGGCATCAAAAAGCTGGGCTTCAAGGGAGTGGTCATCAACTCTCATACCAAGGGAGAATACCTGTCCGATCAGAAGTTCTGGGATATCTTCGAAGCAGCTGAGGCGAATAATGCACCAATCTATATTCACCCGCGGGACCCCGCGCCCGATATGGTCAAACCCTTCGTGGAACAAGATCTCCATCGCGGGGACCTGGGATTTGGTGTGGAGGTGGCGTTTCATACACAGGCTATTATCAATGCCGGCGTTTTTGACCGCTTTCCTGAGTTAAAACTCGTCATTGGTCATGGCGGGGAAGGGATTCCCTACAACCTGTATCGCATTGACCGGACCTATCCCGTGCGGCGTCCAGACCAGCGTTCCAAAGAGCTACCCAGTTATTATATGAAGAAGAATATCTTCATCACGAACAGCGGTGTCGCCTGGGCGCCGATGGTGCTGTTCGCGCAACAGGTACTGGGCGTGGACCATGTCCTGTATGCCATGGATTATCCCTATCAGTACGACATCGAGGAAGTCCATGCCATGGACGCCTTGCCCATCTCCTATGATGACAAGAAAAAATTCTTCCAGACCAACGCAGAGCGGGTCTTCAATCTCTGATCAATGAAAAGAGGCGATACAATGAGCACAAACAGGCGGACTTTACTCCGGTACGGACTGGCCACCGTCGCTGCACTGCAGGCAGCGGGTCTGGGAGTACGGGGACAGAGGACAGTCGCGGCGCCGGCGGACGAACCCATCAGCATCGTCCCCAACCCGGGTTACCAGCGCATCGCCTGCGAGGAGGCATGGACAACGAAGGAAATCGTTGATGCCCAAATCAGGTGGACCGAGAGTGAGGCAGCAGGGAAACAACCCTACATGGCAAGTATGACCCGGGGTTTTGCCGGTAATCCCAGGTTCCAGATCCCTTTACAGGAAATCGGCGAGGGTCGGATACTTGACATGGACCGGCTCGGGATACAAAAACAGATCCTGATGCTGACAGCGCCCGGCGTACAGATCCTGGACGC
Organism: Gammaproteobacteria bacterium RIFCSPLOWO2_02_FULL_56_15; assembly: GCA_001801825.1. Taxonomy (GTDB): domain Bacteria; phylum Pseudomonadota; class Gammaproteobacteria; order Eutrophobiales; family Eutrophobiaceae; genus 2-02-FULL-56-15. The sequence continues at coordinate 6,846 of MGYR01000003.1, forward strand.
CGCTACCGGAACTGCACTCGCCCAATCCGCCAACGACCAGATGGCGGAAGCCATTCGCAACCACCCCGATCGTTTCGCCGGCCTGACCGTCATAGCCCCCCAGGATCCGCAGGCCGCGGTCCGGGAATTGCAGCGCGGCATGACCGAACTGGGACTCAAGGGCGCCATCGTCAACTCCCATATCAACGGGGAATACCTGGACGAGAGGAAGTACTGGCCCATCCTCGAGGCTGCGGCGGCGCTGAACGCCCCGATCTATATTCATCCCACGGCACCCCCTGTCCAAATGGGTAAGGATTATGTCTGGCGGGGCCTGGAGGGGGCGCTGGCCGGCTTCTCCCATGAAGTCTGGTTGCACACCATGGCCATCATCACCTCGGGCGCCCTGGATGAATTTCCCGATCTGCAGATAGTCATCGGCCACATGGGCGAGGGTATGCCGTTGCTGATGTACCGCTTCGACTACATGCAGGTACTGGCGGAGCGCCCCGGTACTCGCGATAACCCTGCGGGCACCAAGCTTAAGCGCAAGATCAGCGACTACATGCGGGAGAACCTCTACATCACCAACAGCGGTATGGCCTGGGCCCCGGCGGTGATGTTCTGCCAGCAGGTGCTGGGCGAGGACCACGTGCTCTACGCCATGGACTACCCTTACCAACGCGACGACTATGAGGTCGCGGCTCTGGATGCCGCACCCATGTCCTGGGATATCAAGAAGAAATTCTTCCAGACCAATGCCGAGCGGTTGTTCAACCTGAACACGTGAATGGTATTGCAGTCCATCTCCAAAAAAAGCCGGGCATTGCCCGGCTTTTTTTGTGGTAACGCCCGGATCCGATCAGAATTTGGCTGTGATGCCGACAAAGTACCGGCGGCCGATCGTGTCATAATTGGCGCTGGTGGAGCCCAGGTTGTTGTCCGTCGTCGAAGCGCCGACGATTTCCGGATCCGCATTCAGCAGGTTGTCGATACCGGCCCGCAATTCGTAGCGTTCGAAGAAGGACCAGCGCCCGAACAGATCGATCTGATCGTGGGATTCGACACCAAATGTGGTGGCCGGGGTGCCCGGTGGCGTATCGATGGAGGGCAGGTGCTGCCAACGCAGGCCGACGGCCAGCGGCCCATTGTTATATCCGAAGGTCGAGAAAAGGCGGTAATTGAACGAGGAATTGAACGTTGACCCAGTGTACTCGATGAAGTCGCCGCCCGGAAACGGGGATTCCTCGTAGGTATCGAGAACGCTCGCCAGAATATTCATGCTGAACGAACCGGGGATCATATCAATGCCCGCATCCGCAAGGTCAAGGCCCCAATCCAGCTGGATGTCGATACCCACACTGTTGATACCACCCTGGTTGATGAACTGGGCGCTGTACTTGCGGTCTGCTCCTAAGTTGCCGGGGGAGAGCGGGACTCCGCCGACATATTCACGCTGGATGAGAGCGCAAAACGGGTTGTTTGCCGCCATTTGCGCACCGGTGCTCGAGCCGGGCGCACCTCCGACAAGACTGTTGTACTGGGCATCCAGGCACTGCTGGTAAATGACGTCGTGGTTGGGAGTGCCGATGGCGTTGGTAATGTCGATCTGGTACCAGTCAACCGACAGCGTCATGCGTTCCAGGGCCGGGTGATCGAACGGTGAGTTAAACACCACCCCAGCGGTGAAGGTGTCCGCCGACTCGGATTCCAGGGCCGGATTGCCCTCCGTCACCCCGATTACGAAGGGGAAGTAGAACTGGCCACCAAAGACGTTATATCGGTAATCGTTGGCGCTGGCTGTACCCGGCACATAGAGCGTGGGCGGAGCCCCTTCCCTCACCATCAGGTACTGGCAGAGAGTCTGTACATTCAAGCGGTTGGAGTTCCCCGGAACGTTGCCCCAGACCGCTGTTTGTGTGTAATTTGCACAGGCATCGGTACCGGTTGTTAGGGCACTCCCTCCTTTGGGGGTAAACAGCTCGGTCACGTTCGCCGCGCGGTTGGCAAGCTGGTAACCACCGCGGAAGCGGACCCAGTCGTTCACCGCCCAATCACCGAGTACCTTGTAGGTCTCGACGCCACCGGCGGTATTGTATTCCGAGTAGCGCACACCCGGATCCACCTCGAAGGACTTTACAAAGGGCAGATCCTTGAGGATGGGAATCGCGAGCTCCGCGTAGATCTCCTTGACATCCGTCGAGCCATCCACGGTAACCGGCAGGATGATGTTCTGGACCACGTTCGGATAGTCCTGATTCGCGTTGTAGCCCGAATCGGGGTCGAAACCGAAGTTTTCCTCCCGGTAGACCCCGCCGAGGGCGAACTGCAGCCGCCCGGCGGGCAGATCGTACAGCCCACCCTGTACATTCCCCTCAATGACATCCTGCGACAGGGTGGTGATGGAATTCATCCGCAGCACCACGTAGTCGGAGCAGTTCTTCGAGACGGACGGCGTGTTGTCCACGCTGCCGTCCGGGTTGAAGATGGGCAGGCCCGTGGTGCAGGAGCCGGTAATCGCGATGGGGAAGGTGACCGCATAGCCCTCACCGTACTGATTGGCGTTGAACAGGTTCTGCAGTCTGGGCAGGTAGGGGAAGCCTTCGGGCTGTTGGGCGAGCACGGTGGATTTGCCGTGCGAGGCGTAGACCTCCCAGCTCCAGTCATTCATGAGGGAATTGCCAAAGGGAATATCGCCTCTGAGGCCGCCGATCACCTGGTACACGTTGCTCGTGGTCTGGGTGGTGAAGTTGCCCAGGTAGTCCAGTCCGCCGACATAGGTCCAGGGCGCATTCGGAGTCGGGCGCGAATTCAGCAGATCCGCAAACGCGCGGGGAACCGGGTGATCTACGGCAGCTTGGCCAAAGGTTGGCGAATCCGGATCATCGTTAGCAGGATTGTAGGGGACGGTCGGCGACCAGACATTGAACACGCCGGAGGTGAAACCCGATGCGGAGGCATAGGTCTCCGAGAAACGTATATCGGTAAACACCTGGAGGTTCTCTGCCAAATCGAAATGGGCTGACCCAAAAATGGAGTAACGCTCCAGGGGTAACTGGAGGTAGTTACGCTCTATTTCGTCATAGCCGAGGGTTCCATCCGGGTTGATCTTGAAGCCCGAATTCCCACCCAGCGGTCCGGTATAGGGGCGGGCAGGGTTCAACGGATTCGAGGGATCGAAGATCGCCCCGTTCTGATCAATCCCATAAGTGGCGCCGAGCAAGGGGAAGCCGGCTGTCGGAGCGTTAGCTCCGGAAGGAGTAAATTGCGACAGGTTCGAACTGCCGATTCCGCCGCCCTGGGTGCCCGGGTCCGCCCAGCCCGCACTAACCCATGGACGGTCCTTGCCGAAAATGATGTTTCGGTCGCTGTAATTGGCCCCGATCATCACGTTACCCCGGCCATCGACGAAGTCTGCGCCGATCAGGCCCGAGAGCTGCATCT
>MGYR01000003.1:10331-13022 GCA_001801825.1 Gammaproteobacteria bacterium RIFCSPLOWO2_02_FULL_56_15
GCCTTCAAAATCCCTCTTGAGCTTCAGGTTCACCACACCGGCAATGGCGTCCGCGCCGTAGACCGCTGCGGCCCCGCCGGTGATGACCTCGATACTGCCGATGGCCGCCGAGGGGATGGTGTTAAGATCAACGACGAGCAGGCCGTTAACCGGCTGCACACGCCGCCCATCCACCAGCACCAGGCTGCGGTTGATGCCGAGACCGCGCAGGTTGATAGTCGCCGCACCCGGCGCCGCGCTCGCCTGGGGGAACGGCGTACCGGCCGCGCTTAGTTGGGACTGGGTGCCGGCCACTGTAAACTGCGGCAGCTGGTTGAGGGTGGCTTCAATGCCTATATTGGTTCGGTCTTCAAAGGTCTCCGCTGGAATGGTTACGATCGGGCTCTGCGAGGTGAAGTCACGCCGGAGGATGCGCGAGCCGGTAACTAAAACCTCCTCCAGCTCCTCGCCCTGCGCAAAGACCGTACCGTCCATACCCAGGCCAAGTACCAGTACAGCAGTAACCAATTGCAGTGTATTACGACCAAGAAATGACGAATGCATAATAAAACCCTCCCCCGAGTTTTATGAATAATAGGCAGTGTTAAGGATAACTCAGTATAGGAATAATTTCCTGTATATTCAATTGGAGGGTATAAACCATTCCTGTGAGTACATACCCGCTATTTGCCTGTTACTGGACAGGGACGCCGGGTTCCTTGCGGAGCCGGATTCATGTATTGAGATTAAACAACTTCTCGGCATTGCTCTGAAAGAATTTCTTCTTGATATCCCAGGGTATGGGAGCGGCATCCAGGGCGGCCACCTCGTAGTCATCCCGCTGGTAGGGATAATCCATGGCGTAGAGCACGTGGTCCTCGCCCAGCACCTGTTGGCAGAACATCACTGCCGGCGCCCAAGCCATGCCGCTGTTGGTGATGTAGAGATTCTCCCGCATGTAATCGGTGATCTTGCGCTTCAGTTTGGTCCCCGCCGGGTTGTCCCGGGTGTCGGGCCGCTCGGCCAGTACCTGCATATAATCGAAACGGTACATGAGCAGCGGCATGCCCTCGCCCATGTGGCCGATCACGATCTTGAGCTTGGGAAACTCGTCCATGGCGCCCGAGGTGATGATCGCCATGGTATGCAACCAGACCTCGTGGGAGAAGCCGGCCAGCGCCCCTTCCAGGCCGCGCCACACGTAATCCTGTCCCATCTGTTTTGGAGGCGGCGTGGGGTGGATGTAGACCGGGGCGTTCAGTGACGCGGCCGCTTCCAGGATGGGCCAGTACTTGCGCTCATCCAGGTATTCCCCGTTGATATGGGAGTTGACGATGGCGCCCTTCAGTCCCAGTGCGGTCATGCCGCGCTGCAATTCCCGTACTGCGGCTTGCGGATCCTGGGGTGCGATGACCGTGAGTCCCGCAAAGCGGTCGGGATGATTGCGAATGGCCTCGGCCTGTACATCGTTGCAGACCTGCGCAAGACTCGTGCCGGTCGGTGCATCGAAGATCTGCACCCCGGGAGCGGTCAACATCAACACCTGTTTCTGGATCCCGAGGCGATCCATCTCGGCGATCCGGCCGGCGCCGAGATCCCGCAGATAATCCTGCACCACATTGCCGCCGATGCTGGTGGTCATCCGGGCGACATAGGGTTGTTGTTCCCTCCAAGCTCCATCCGCCAGTTTAAACTGCGCCTCCACCAACTCTTTTGTGGTCCAGGCCTCCTCGCAGGCGATCCGCTGATACCCCGGGTTGGCCACGATGCTAATCGGCTGATCTGCGGGCGCGGCCTGTACGTCTTCCTTACCGGAGGTCAAGCGTGCGGCCTGCAGTGCGGCGATGGAGGCCAGTCCGTATTTCAGGAGGGTACGTCTGTCGGTGGTCATGGTCAGTTGGCTCCGCTTGGGTGATTCGGTTGGTGACCGGGGTGATAGCGCCCGGATACCTTTATGCAGATCAGAAACTAGCCCAGAAATCACCTCGGTGCAACCTCCCCACGGAGAGGGTCGAAGCAGATTGCTCCTGACTCGTCCGTCTGCCATGATCACAATCCGTTTCGCTGCAACGTGAAGCTTTTCACCTACCGATAGGAGAATCCGATGATGGCAAGAAACCAGCCTCCTTTCCGTGCCGATCATGTTGGCAGCCTGATCCGGCCGCAGCCTCTGATCGAGGCCCGCGAGTCACACAAGCGTGGCGAGCTGGACGATGCCGGACTGCTGGCGATACAGCATGAGAGCATCGACTGGATAGTAGCCCGGCAACAGGGACTGGGACTCAAGGTGGTGACGGATGGCGAATACAACCGGAACACCTGGCAGACGGATTTTCTGCTGCGTTTTGAGAACGTGGAACTGGTTCCACCGCGTTTCAAGCTCAGGTTTCACAGCGAAAAGGGGGTGGCGGAGGGCAGTCCGCATACCGTTCAGGTCAGCGGCAGGCTCCGCCGGCCCGGTCCAATCTTTGTCGAGGATTATGGGTATCTACACAGTATCGCCAAAGCGACCCCGAAGATTACCCTGCCCAGTCCCAGCGTGATGCATTTCCGCGGCGGCCGTGATGCCATCAGCCGTAGCGCCTACCCGGAAATCGGATCCTTCTATCAGGATCTCGCCCGTGTCTACCGGGAAGAGATCGCCGATTTAGCCCTGGCCGGTTGCCGCTACCTGCAACTCGATGAAGTGAACTTCGCCTATCTGTGCGACCC
>MGYR01000004.1:0-440 GCA_001801825.1 Gammaproteobacteria bacterium RIFCSPLOWO2_02_FULL_56_15
TTACTACGCAGCAGTCCGTTACGGGGGAAGATCCGCTGGAGATCCTCGAGGATTCCGTGAAGGCGCATCTCACGGCCGATGTCGAGGTGGGGGCCTATCTCTCGGGAGGGATGGATTCCGCGGCGGTCGTGGCGTTGGCGTCCCGATACATTCCGGTGAGAACCTTCACTCTCGATGTGGGGGATGACCCGGCGGAAACAGCCAATGCCGCGCGGACCGCGGAGATCCTGGGGGTCGAAAACCACAGCTACAGGACTTCAGACATCACGCTGCAAATGATACGAAGCCTGCTGTGGCATCTTGAGGTGCCCAAGATCAATGCTTGGCAAAGCTGCGAAATCGCCCGGCATGCGGCAGGGGCGGTCAAGGTGGTATTGTCGGGACTGGGCGGGGATGAATTGTTCCTCGGATACAATCTGCATGGGTGGTTACACCGTGCA
>MGYR01000004.1:476-630 GCA_001801825.1 Gammaproteobacteria bacterium RIFCSPLOWO2_02_FULL_56_15
GCTCTGGTCAGAGCCCGAAAGGTTACTCAGATTGACCGGCTGCCTGGGTGACTGGCCCAGGGTATACGCACTGTTGCGTAACATCTGGGACCATCCTTCCCTGCGTGAAAAAATCTACGGTCCCAGGATGCTGGACAGCAAACTGGACAACGCG
>MGYR01000004.1:646-4036 GCA_001801825.1 Gammaproteobacteria bacterium RIFCSPLOWO2_02_FULL_56_15
GCAACTGGATCGCCAGCGGTGACCCGGTCCGGGACGCCGCAAACTATGAATGGCGGGAGAAAATGGTCAATGATCTGCTCTGGCATGAAGACCGCACCAGCATGGCCTTCGGACTGGAGGTCCGGGTTCCCTATCTCGACCCAAGCCTCAAGGCATGGACGGATCTGCAGAGCACTTCCATCCTGATGCCGGGGGGCGCCAGGAAAGGCTGTATGAAGTCCATATTGAGGGATTTGCTGCCGCAGTCGATTCTCAATCGGCCGAAAAGCGGCTTTCAGGTCAATGCCCCGGTTTTTTTCAGGGAGCATCTCGCGGGACTTGCCGGAGAATATCTGAACCGGGAGAAGCTAATCTCCTACGGGTTATTTAACCCGGATTTCGTTGAACAGGTGTCACGCTATGGACGTTCCAGTCGTTATCGCTGGCACTACTTTATGCTGTATTTCATGTTGCTCACCCATCTATGGATAGATATCTTCGAGCGCAATAACACGCCTGATCTTCCATTAAGGATGAACCGGTCCAGAGGATGAGATTCGGTTGATGTCTCTGCCAGCAATCGAAGCTATCGAACACATTCTGGAAGAGGTTCTGGAATGGAGTCAGGCACAGGGGTACCGGGGTTACAACAAGCATGATGGTCTCAACAGTCCGGTTCTGGCCGCATTGTGCGGCTGGCATAAGTGGACCAGACTGTTGGCTATCCAGACTGTGATGCGCTTTCCAGTCAACCTGCGTCCCCTGCTGGCCGTCCCGAAAACCCTGAACCCGAAAGGCCTGGCCCTGTTTGCACAAGCCTATCTGGACAGGTACCGCGGTACCGGCGAGGGGAGGGATCTGGATCGGGCTGTCAATCTGCTGGGTTTGCTGGAACAAAACCGATCGGCAGGCAACTGGTCGGGCAATGCCTGGGGTTACCACTATCCTTGGCAGGATACCGGATTTTTTGCCCCGGCAGGCACGCCCAACGCTGTGGTTACGTCATTTGTCTGTGAGGCCTTCCTGGATGCTTACAGCGTGACCGGAGAGCGACGTTTTCTGGATATGGTGGCCGGTGCAACCGGTTTTCTGCTGGGTGATCTGCCTATGCTTGTGGATACCGAATCGGAGCTGTGCCTGGGCTATATGCCGCTACCCATGAGCATGCGGGTGATGGATGTCAGTATCCTGGCAGGCTCGGTCATCTCCCGATACGCAGCGCTGGCGGGGGATGCCGGGCTACGACCACAGGCCCGGAGACTGGTAAATTACGTGGTTCAAAGACAGACGGGATATCATGCCTGGTTCTATACGGACCCGCCGGCGGATTCGCATATCAGTCACGACAATTACCATACGGGTTTCATACTGGATGCGCTTTGGCGCTATATGGAGGCAAGCGGTGACAGGCAATGGGAGACCGTGTACCTGAATGGTCTGCGATTCTATGCGGACGCCCTGTTCACAGCTGAGGGGGCTCCCAAATGGATGTACGATACCCGCTATCCATATGACATCCACGGGGCGGCCCAAGGTGTCCTTACTTTCAGCCGGCACCGGGATAGTTTCCCAGGGCTGGCGGACAGGATACTGGTGTGGGCTCTCAATAATATGTACCGGGGCGACGGCCAGTTCTCCTATCAGATCCACCGCTGCTACCGGAAAAACTATACCTTGCTCCGATGGTGTAATGCCTGGATGAGCCGGGCGCTGGCCAGTTATCTCCTCTACCGGTCTGGAGCGGCTTCGGCATGTTGAAGAAGATCAACTTGTATCGGTCCATGATGAATTACGGACTTGCACACAACCGGGATTTTGCGCATGAGCATTTTGCTTTTTTCAGCGAGATGCTGGAGCGGATTGGGGACGTCGGGCGCTACAAAATAATCGACATCGGTTGTGGAAAATCATACTGGTTGACGTTGTTGCTGCACAGTGCCGGCGCGTGTGTGACGGGGGTTGACACGGAACTGGTATCCGCGAAGACCGGTATGGGAAAATATTACGCGATCCTGAAGGGAAATGGTCCGGAAAGGGCCATCAGAACCCTTTGCTGGGATCTGCTTTTTGCCAGACCCTACTACGCTGAACTCGCCGGATTGTGCAGCTTCCCGCTGCGGTGGAAAGATCTGGACGTGCGCTGCGTCAGCGCCATTACCCTGGATGAATTTCCCGACAACAGTTTCGATCTGGCGGTTTCGCACGAGGTCTTCGAACATATCGGGGATCTATCCGGAACGCTGCGGGCGGTTCACAGGGTATTGCGACCGGGTGCACGTACCTATATTTATGTACACAATTACACCAGCCTGTCCGGCGGACATCACATCGCCTGGAAGTATCCGGATACCGAGCCGTCTGCTACAGTACCTCCCTGGGATCACCTGAGAGAAAACAGGTATCCTGATATTCCATCCTCGATCAACAGATTGCGGGAAGCGGATTATAAAAAGGAATTCGACAAATACTTTGAAATCTCTGACTGGATACCTCGGGGCAGGGAGGGGGCACAATTGCTGACCCCGGAGATCCGCAGGGAACTTGCTGAATACAGTGAAGATGAACTCCTTACTAAAGGCTTCATCGTTATTGCCCGTCCGCGCAAGGACTCATGATCGAGGTAGAACGCGTCATATATTGTGAGTTATGAAACAGGTATTGGAAAACTTTAGAACCGGTGAATGTTATGTGGGGGAAGTCCCAGCACCGGCGCTGAGAAAAAACTTTGTTCTGGTCAGGAACCACTACTCTCTTATCAGCAGTGGAACAGAGGGAGGCACGGTAAAGCTGGGTAAGATGAGTCTGCTCGGTAAGGCTAGGGCCAGACCGGAGCAGCTGAAAAAAGTCCTCCAGGTTGCCAGAACCCAGGGAATTGCGGTGGCCTGGAAAGCCGCCATGCGGACTCTCGACATGCCGGTTGTCCTCGGCTATTCGTCGGCAGGTGTGGTAGTCGCCAAGGGCGATAATGTGGATCACGTGGAGGAGGGTGACCGGGTCGCCTGTGGTGGAGCAGGGTATGCGAACCATGCCGAGGTTGTGTGTGTCCCGAAAAACCTGTGTGTGCCAATCCCGAACGATGTGTCAACCCGTGATGCGGCCTTTACTACCCTTGGAGCGATAGCACTACAGAGTCTGCGTGTCGCCCGCGTGCAACTGGGGGACAACGTAGTGGTGATTGGCCTGGGACTTGTGGGACTGATCACCGCACAATTACTCAAGGCTTCCGGATGCAGGGTCTTCGGCATAGATATCGATCCTGGGCGGGTGGACTTCCTCAGATCAAATCAATACGGCGAAGGTGTAATCAGCGGGACCGCTAATCTCGTGGAGCGGGTCATGGCCTTCACCTCCGGTCACGGAGCGGATGCGGTCATCATCACCGCCGCCACGGAAAACAATGCACCGGTGGTG
>MGYR01000004.1:4096-13115 GCA_001801825.1 Gammaproteobacteria bacterium RIFCSPLOWO2_02_FULL_56_15
GATGCGCCACGGGAGACCTATCTGTTCAAGGAACTGGAACTGTGTACTTCAATGGCGTACGGACCCGGCACCGGTGACCCTGCTTATGAAAACCAGGGGATTGATTATCCCTATGGATACGTAAGATGGACTGAGGGCAGGAATATGCGGGCGGTTTTGGACGCATTGGCTTCAGGCGCCGTCGATTTCGCTAAAATGATCACGCACGAGTTTCCTGTCGATGAAGCCGGCAGCGCCTTCAACCTGGTCAGCGGGACATCCAGGGAGCGGAGCCTGGCCATAGTGCTTAAATTTCCGGAGTCAGCCGGGGAGTCCTCTGACACTGTAAAGCCCATTCAAATTAGTACGAGGCAGACCATGCCTCACAAATCTGGAAGTATCGGTATCTCTGTCATCGGTGCAGGAAGTTTCGCCACCAATGAGTTACTTCCACTGCTCTGCAAGCAGGACAATATCCGCCTGCGCATGATCTGCTCGGCCACCGGAGTCAGGGCTGCGGCTCTTGGCAAGAAATATAAGTTCGACAGTTGCACCGCCGATCCAGAGGCGGTCTTCACTGATGAGGAAACGGACTGCGTCTTTATTCTCACACGCCATGATACCCATGCGGATTTTTCTGCCGGCGCTCTGGCAAGAGGCAAGCATGTATTTGTGGAAAAACCCCTGGCACTGACGCTCCCCCAGCTGCTGCGTGTTGAACACGCCTTGGCGAAGTCAGGCAAACAACTGATGGTCGGCTTCAATCGAAGGTATGCCCCTCTGGCCCTGCGCATGCGTGAATATTTCGGCCGTCGCGCCTGGCCGGCGTCGATACAATACACCGTCAATGTAGGTTACCGGCCCCCTGAACACTGGCTGCATGATCCGGAGCAGGGAGGCGGCGTCATCCTGGGTGAGGCATGCCACCAGATCGATTTCTGCAACTGGTTCATAGACGCCCCTGTCGATACGATCTCCGTATCAGCCCTGGGTTATGGCAAGGAAGGTTTCCAGTCCGGAGACAATATCCATATCAGTCTCGGCTACCGGGATGGTTCCATTGCACATATCGTTTATCTTTCCAACGGCAGCAAGTCATATCCTGCCGAGCGCTGCGAGGTATTTAGTGATAACCGGGTTGCGGTGCTGACTGATTTCAGAAAATTGGAATTCTCGAAGGGCTTGGTATCCTCACGCAAACGCCTCTGGTTCACCCGGGACAAGGGGCATGCCACGGAAATCCGGGCATTCATGCAGGCAGTCGGCGGCGGGAAGCCGGTCGATACCGCCGGATACTTGCATTCCTCACGCGTTGCGATTCTTGCCTCGGAGGCGGTAGTCCGTCCTGGTAAGGATGCAGATCCGGCAGGGGAAACCGGGGAGAAGTGAAGACAGTCACTCCGTCCGAAAAACACGAATTATTCCACGCAACCCGGTTGATTGTATCCAGTGCTGCGATGATCCCCATGCTGGAATCATAAGCAGCAGTTTGTCAGACAGAGAGCATAGTGAGGATATAGAGAGTTCTCGTCAATGTTCAAAAAATACTATCGCGTATTTCAGGGCGTATTCAGTCTGTCTGTTATTTCATTCCTGATTTGGTATACGAACCCACTCGAACTTATGACCAGCCTGTCGCAGGCGCCATATATGAAGTTGATTTGCTTGATAGTCGTGTACGAAACACTGTTAGTACTTCTCTGGTGTGGCGGACTCCTGACCCTGTTACGTGGTTATGGTGAAATAGGCTATGGAGCGCTGGTGTTAGCGGGAATCAGGACGCAGGTTTTGACCATGGTGTTCCCAGGAAGGACAGGCGATATCAGTATGGCCTACCTCCTGAGAAAAAAATTCAGGGTGAGAGACAGTACAACAGTGCTGTTGATTGACAAGGTGATTACCTTGCTGCTGGTGAGCATGTTGGCCATAGCAGCTGTCGGGTATTTTTATGGTAGCAAACATCTGCTGACTTGTGTCCTCGTGCTTGTCGCACTAATTATGGTTGCGACAGCCATTCTAAAATGGTTCCCCGAGAGGATACAGGCAGTAGATAGTGATTCGTTCATGGCAAGAATACTGAAGATTATTGGAGACATGCACAATCAGGCAAGCACAAAAATCACCTCCGCCAGTCTGATCTGGAACCTCATCTTCACAGCCTTGAGGATATTCCTGTCCGGGGTCTGCTTTACACTTATACTCTCCTGGTTCGGTGTGAAGTTATCTTTATGGTACATATTGCTCGTACAGGCTATGGTGCAGATCATCACAATACTCCCGGTTACTTATATGGGCATAGGATTGGTGGAGGGCATGAACATTCACCTTCTTGGTCTGGCCGGCGTAGATGGGGCTGTTACGCTGGCTGCAAATCTTTCTACCAGAGCGGTGCAGATCCTGTTATACCTCATCGCGGCATTGTGCTGGCTGTTACCCAGGAATGACTCTGCTTGACAAACGACGACCCCGACTTGTTCCATAAATTCCCTTCGGTTATATTCATCAATGATGGTAATCGTGTCCAGGTCAGCCCACTTCAATTTGATGAAAATCTAAAACTATGAAGGCGGTTATTCTTGCAGGAGGTTTTGGGACTCGTATAAGCGAGGAAACGATAGTAAAACCAAAGCCCTTGGTTGAGATTGGCGGCCGGCCGATTCTGTGGCATATCATGAAGATCTATTCCGCGCACAATATCAATGATTTCATTATCTGCCTGGGTTACAAGGGTTACATGATCAAGGAATATTTTGCGAACTATGTTCTGCATATGTCGGATGTAACCATTGATATCGCCAATAATAATCTCTCGGTGCATCAGAATAACGCGGAACCATGGCGCGTAACTCTTGTGGATACTGGAGAGTCCAGTTTGACGGGGGGAAGGTTAAGGAGAGTCCAGCCCTATATTGGGACTGAAGATTTCTGCTTTACCTATGGGGATGGAGTCGGTGATGTGAACATATCCAGGGTAATCGACTTCCACAAATCCCATGGAAGGCTTGCGACTCTTACAGCGACACAACCGCCCGGCCGTTTCGGGGCCTTAACCATTTCTGAGAAACTCGTTGTTGGATTCAATGAAAAGCCTCGCGGTGATGGAGGCTGGGTAAATGCGGGTTTTTTTGTATTGTCACCCAAGGTCGTCAATTACATCGACGGGGATGATGTTATGTGGGAACAGGAGCCGCTGGCGCGCCTGGCCAAGGAGAAGCAACTGGCTGCCTACCGGCATGAAGGATTCTGGCAACCAGTGGATACCATGCGGGACAAAGTGGTTCTGGAAAAGTTATGGGCCTCCGGAGACGCTCCTTGGCGGGTTTGGGATGATTAGTCAATTCTGGGGAAGCAAGATAGTTCTTATCACCGGGCATACGGGCTTTAAGGGTAGTTGGTTATCTCTCCTGCTTGACTCATTGGGAGCAAAGGTTCATGGCTACGCACTGCGACCTGTTGAATCCCCGAACATGTTTGACCAATTAGGGATTGCAGCAAGGATCAGCAATGAATACGGTGATGTTCGTGACCTCAAGAAGCTTTCAGCAACCATCTCCAGAGTGCGGCCGGACCTGATCATTCATCTGGCGGCACAACCCCTGGTTAGATATGGGTATAGTCATCCGGTAGAAACATATTCGACAAACGTGATGGGGGTTGTGAATCTGTTTGAGGCTGTACGGAGTGTCGATAGCGTCAGAGTCGTATTGAATGTAACCACGGATAAAGTGTACGAAAACTGCGAATGGATATGGGGGTACCGGGAATCCGACCGATTAGGCGGTGTTGATCCCTACAGCAGCAGTAAAGCCTGCGCAGAGCTGGTTACCGCTGCCTATAGAGAAGCATATCTTGTAAAGCATAATGTTCAGGTAGCGACCGCTCGGGCCGGCAATGTAATCGGCGGCGGAGATTGGTCAGAAGATCGCTTAATCCCCGACCTCTACCGGGCGATCGAAAGCGGAAAGAAAATTTATATACGCAACCCGGATGCAGTTCGCCCCTGGCAGCACGTGCTTGACCCGTTATGGGGATATCTTCGACTCGCGGCTGCCCTGTACACGGCAGATGATGATTTATGCGGGGGGTGGAACTTTGGTCCTTTGGAATACGATACTTACAAGGTTGAATGGATAGTAGAAAGCTTTCTCGCGGCCTGGGAACAATCGCCCGGATGGGAGATAGATGATAACGAATCGCACCCCAAGGAATCACAAGCTTTGAAACTGGATTCGTCAAAGGCACGGGCTTTTCTGGGTTGGGAGCCGTTGTGGTCCCTGGAGAAGGCCCTTCAGGTCACCGTTGCATGGTATCAGGGATATATGGCTGGACAGGATCTCTATGAGTTGACCATGGCGCAAATACACGCATTTCAGTCGGAGTCCAATGGCGAGTCTGGCGGAAAGAAAGAATAAGATACTTGAGCTGGTTGCGGATTACACCACCGAGTCTCATAAGCGTGCTGACTTCGTTCCAGGAGTGACGCCTGTTCCCTCCTCGGGGAAGGTTTTCGGTCCGGAGGAAGTCCGGATGCTGGTGGATTCGGCACTCGAATTCTGGCTGACGGCAGGCCGTTTTAATGATGAATTTGAACAAAAGTTATCGAAGCATTTGTCAGGTCGACATGTCTTGACTGCTAATTCCGGCTCATCGGCCAATTTATTGGCTGTTGCGGCATTAACCTCACCCCAATTAGGGGATCGCGCACTCAAGCCAGGAGATGAAGTCATAACGGTAGCAGCAGGTTTTCCTACCACGGTAAACCCGTTGTTGCAGTATGGTCTTATACCTGTATTCGTTGATATTGAACTGCCCACTTACAGTGTGAATATTACAAGATTAGCGGATGCGATTACTGAACGTACCAAGGCAATTTTTCTTGCGCATACTCTAGGCAACCCGTTTTCATTGGATCAAGTTACCTCGCTGGTAAAAGAACACAAGCTATGGCTGATTGAGGATTGTTGCGACGCGCTTGGTTCGTTATATCGATCAATGCCGGTAGGCACATTCGGCGACATCGGAACGGTAAGTTTTTACCCTGCGCATCAGATTACCATGGGAGAAGGAGGCGCGATATTCACCGGGAGTGGGAAGCTGAGGAGAATTATTCAATCATTTCGTGACTGGGGAAGAGATTGCTATTGCGAACCCGGAGCAGATAATACCTGTGGCAGAAGATTTGAGTATCAGTTAGGAGACCTGCCTTTCGGATATGATCACAAATATATTTATACTCATGCTGGATATAATTTAAAGATTACTGATATGCAGGCTGCGATTGGAGTAGCGCAACTGGACCGCCTGCCTGGTTTTATTGAACAGAGGAAAAGGAACTTCGAATATCTGTATTCAAAGCTGGTTGATCTTCAGGATTTTATAGTCTTACCTGCTGCAACTGTAAACAGCGAACCATCCTGGTTTGGATTTCCGATTACGCTGCGCGCAACACAAAATACAAATCGAACCACACTGCTCAAGTACCTGGATGAGAGGAAAGTGGGGGTGCGTCTGCTTTTTGGAGGAAATTTGGTCAAGCAGCCGTATATGAAAGAACACTGTTTCAGGGTTCAGGGTGATTTAATGGTCACTGATGATGTAATGAATAATGGGTTCTGGATTGGGGTCTATCCTGGTATTACAGAGGAAATGTTGGATTACATGGCTACTGTCATACGAAACTTTTTCAATGGTATCAAGGTTGGTTAGGTGAGAGTGAAAAGGGTGCTGGTGCTTGGCGCCAGCGGTTTCGTGGGTTCTCATATTTGTAATACGTTCTCTGAGGCGGGTTATTCCGTTATTCCAGCCACCCGTCAATCCTCTGATCTCTGGCGAATCAAACACATCTCTGCCGGGCGGCTGTTAAATAACCGGATTGTCATTGACTTGAATTCATCGGAGTCTGTAAAACGTTGTATAGAATTCTCAAACCCGGATCTTATCGTGAATTGTGCCGCCTATGGTGTGGATTCACAGGAGAGTGATATAAGAGAATCTGTAAAAACAAATGTGTTTTCTTTGTTGGATGTGCTCGAAAATGCCAAGGGTTTTGGCGTCAAAGGTGTGTTGTATTTGGGAACCAGCTATGAATATGGTGACCATGATGGTCCTATCAGAGAGGACGCATCTCTCGTTCCCGTCTCCATGTATGGGGCAAGCAAAGCGGCGGCGGCATTGATTGGGAAAAATCATGCCTTAGCGCTGGATTTGCCATTCTGCATTATAAGGCCTTTTACAATGGTGGGGGCCTATGAGTCACCTGCAAAACTTATTCCTCAAATCATCCGCGCCTGCCTGACCAAACAGCCGGTTAAATTGACCCGGGGGCTGCAAAAGCGGGATTATGTGGCAGTCAAGGATGTCACCCAGGCATGTCTCAGTCTGGTCCGTAATCCACAGGGTTTGCCTAATGATTGTTTCAATATTGGCACGGGGACTGCGACATGCCTGAAGGACCTTGGGCAAAGGATAGTCGATTTGTTAGGTGCAGGAGGAGACATGCTGTGCTGGGGAGAACTGCCATACAGAACAAATGAGATCATGTCTAATGTGTCTGATTCAAGCAAGTTTTATGAATTTTCAGGATGGCGTCCATCTGTCACGTTGTTGACTGCATTACAGGAGGCCATTGATTTTGAGAAACTGCGTCTTGGTCTGAGATAACGATATGCGCTGGCTTATAACAGGAGGTTGTGGTTTCCTGGGATCAAACCTTTCCGATGCAGTGATGGAAAGGGGGGGGGAACTATTGATCCTGGATAATCTGAGCCGTAAGGGTAGTGAGAAGAATCTCGAATGGTTGCGTAGTAGAGGAAAGTTTGAGTTCCAGCTCGGGGATATCCGTGATCCGGATTGCCTGGATAAGGTGATGAAGAACTTTCACCCTCATACCATATATCATGTTGCTGGACAGGTTGCGATGACAACATCCATTGCAAACCCCAGGGAGGATTTTGAAATCAATGCCCTTGGCACTGTCAATCTTCTGGAGGCGGCAAGAAAGTTTTCCCCACATTCAACCATAATCTACAGCTCCACTAACAAGGTATACGGGGACCTGGTTGAAGTTGAATACAAAGAGCTGCCTCTGCGATATCGGGCGGAGGGATATCCCGATGGATTTGATGAGAGAACCCCTCTAAATTTCCATTCACCATATGGATGTTCCAAGGGCTCTGCAGATCAGTATATGCAGGACTATGCAAGAATCTTCGGTCTGAAAACAGTGGTATTTCGACATTCAAGTATTTACGGCGGAAGACAATATTCCACCTATGATCAAGGCTGGATAGGATGGTTCTGCACGCAAGCTTTGAAAATCAAGGCGGGACTGTGCAAGGATAAGTTGACGATCTCAGGAAATGGAAAGCAGGTACGGGATGTTTTACACGAACAGGATCTCAGGGCGCTCTATTTTCTGGCCACGGAAAAGATCGATCGTGTCGCGGGTGAGTGTTTCAATATCGGCGGCGGCATGGGTAACAGCATGTCTTTACTGGAACTGTTCAATTTTCTGAATCAGGAACTCGGCATTGAGATTAGCTATGAGAGACTGCCGCCACGTGTGAGCGACCAACTGGTATTCGTGGCGGATGTGAAAAAGGCCACTCGTCTCTTGGGATGGAAACCTCAGGTGGATAAACACACCGGAATAAGAAGGATGCTTGATTGGAGCAAGGAAGGCATGTTGCTCTGAAGGGCGTAAAAACTAGACCTTTATAAATCCCAGGAATTTGTCGATACACGCTTCGACAGCAAACTGCTTTGAGTGAATGTAGTTTTCCCGCCCCATTGTTTCCCTGGCTTCGGGATTATTCAAAAGGTATTCGGTTTTCAGGACAATCTCATCAGTAGTATCGATTCCTTTGAGGATATACCCGGTTTTCCCGTCCAGCACCAGCGTGCGCATCGAACCACCCGGAGCAACAATGACCGGTTTGGCGGCTGCTCCCGCCTCCACTGAGGCCATGGTCCAGGAACCGTTCAGTTCAGTGTAGTAAATGATATCAGCCAGATGAACATAAAGAGGCAGATCTTCCTGCGAAACATATCCAGTCAGAGTTACGTCATTCTCTAAATCGAGATCTTTTATCAACTTTCTGAGATTGTCATGTTCAGGGCCTTCACCAACGATGACGCCATGAATATCGCCTCTCATGGCGGAAAGTTCTTTCACTGTTTGGATGAAGAAGGGCAGATTCTTTTTTGTTGTCAACGCGGAGATATTGCACAGGATACTCTTGCCTTTGAATCTCGGTTGCTGTTTGAAGTCGAGTATTCTTTGTTCGCCGATGACTTGTTTGTCGAAGACGGAAAAATCAACCCCGGCAGGGACAGCGAGATAGTTATGTCTCCCATAGATTGATCTCACATATTCCATATATAGATCGGTCCATACCAACACGCCGTCAGATGCCCTAACCAATTGCTTATCCAGGGTCTTATAAAGCTCAAAAAATGGCAGGAGCAGCCAATACTGCAATCCCAGATTGTTTTTTGCAATGGGTTTCAAATCATACAGTTCTCGTGGCGGTTGATAACAGTAATAGATAAAGCGACTCTTTCGAAATAATAATTTACAGAAAATAATGGCAAAAAGGCTGAGTTCCGAATGAAAGACAAGGGTCCTGACATATGGTTGTTTTCTTATCAGCAGGGGAAGAAAAATTATGTAAACCAGATTATGAATAATTGAAACAATCTTTCTTATGCCTTGATGTTCCCGGATCGGTTTTTGACTCCTGAAAAGTGTAATGACTTTCCCTTTAAACCAATAAGGCAGTTGTATTTGTATATTTACCGAAACTATTATGCTTTCAAAACCTCTTTCCTGTAACTTGGTGGCAAACAGGAACAACCATTTGGGTGCGCCATGCATGCGAGTGATGTTTGGGTAGAAATGAATTATTGTTTCTTTATGTTTTGTCCCGGCTTCCACGTGCAACAGACCCTAAATAACTGAGCAGAAATCCCGGCCATTCAAGCAGACCGAGGGAGCTCGCAGAGCGAATGCTGGACACGCCGTAAATACGTCCATGCAGGC
>MGYR01000004.1:13153-14763 GCA_001801825.1 Gammaproteobacteria bacterium RIFCSPLOWO2_02_FULL_56_15
TATATAGTTAGCAATGTAACCCACGTTCTGATCAGTCTCGCAATTGATCAATATTAACTAGCAATTCCCCGTGGATCTCCGGATTTCCACAAATAATGTTACCGGAATTCAGATAGTTCTCTTCCCCTTTGAAATCACTCACATAACCCCCAGCCTCAAGAATCAGCAGCGCCCCTGCCGCCATGTCCCAGGGATTCAGCCCGAACTCCCAGAACCCGTCCAGCCTGCCGCAGGCTACATAGGCCAGGTCCAGTGAGGCGGCGCCCGCCCTGCGGATACCCGCGGTTTTTTGGAACACGGTGCGGAGCATGGTGATGAAAGGCTCCAGGTTCTTGCTGTCGCCGAAAGGGAATCCGGTGCCCAGCAGGGCGCCCTGGAGAGAATTGCGTTTACTTACCCGGATCCGCCGCTGGTTCAGGTATGCGCCGCATCCTTTACTGGCAGTGAAGAGTTCCTGGCGCAACGGATCGTAGACGATCGCCTGATCCAGCTCATTCCGGTATTTCAATGCAATGGAAACCGCGAACTGGGGAAAACCGTGCAGGAAATTGGTTGTGCCATCGAGCGGATCGATGATCCACTGGAATTCACCATCGCCTTGGGGGCCGCTTTCCTCGGCCAGGATGCCATGTTTCGGATAGGCCTTGCGGATGGTATCGATGATTATCGTCTCGGCCCGCCGGTCCACTTCGCTGACAAAATCGTTGCGACCCTTGCTGTTGACGGACAGATCCGGAATGCGATCCACGAATTTCACGATATGATCGCCTGCGGCGTGGGCCGCCCGGATACCAATGTTCAGCATTGGGTGCATAATAGACTCCGCTCTACGAATTGTGGAATTGTAAGGAACTCAGGGAGCCCAGTGAAGCGAATCTATGCAAAATGAGTTGTTCAACCATATACATATCGTGCTGGTAGGCACTACACACCCGGGGAATATAGGTGCGGCGGCGCGGGCGATGAAGACCATGGGTCTGCACCGCCTGGAACTGGTCGCAACCCACGTATTTCCCAGCGCCGAGGCGACTGCCCGTGCCTCGGGCGCCGATGATATCCTGGCCTCCGCGGGACGCCATGAGTCGCTGGATACGGCGCTGGCGGAATTCACACTGGTGCTCGCCACCAGCGGCAGGGCCAGGAATATCGATTGGCCGGTCTACTCACCGGAACAGGCCATGGCTCTGGCAATTGAGCAGGCCGGACTAGGTAACCGCATCGCCGTGGTCTTTGGCAGGGAGAGTTCCGGTCTGAGCAACGCGGAGCTCGAACTCTGCCATGGCGTGATCCGGATCCCGGCAAACCCGGATTTCCCCTCCCTCAATCTCGCTGCGGCGGTGCAGATCCTGAGTTATGAATTCTGCAAACAGGTCCGGCAGCAACAGGAGTCGACTGGTCCTGTCCCGGACAGCCGGGTCACCCCGGCGGATGTGGCCCATATGGACCGTTTCTACCGCGAACTGCAGGCCTGCATGGAGGAGGTCGGCTACTATGATCCGGAGAAACCCAGGTTGTTGATGCGGCGGCTGAAGCGCTTGTTCAACCGGGCCCGGCTGGATCGGAATGAATACAATATCCTCATGGGTGTTCTGACCGCAGCGCGGAAAATG
>MGYR01000005.1:0-567 GCA_001801825.1 Gammaproteobacteria bacterium RIFCSPLOWO2_02_FULL_56_15
GGCAATCGGTAGCGGGTTCCTTTCCCGGTACCACTGCTTACGATTTTGCCTTGTTTCGCGAGCAAGCTCAGACGGCGCTGGAGCATCCGAGGAGGAAGGTCGAACTCAAGGCCATCACGAATAGCACCGACCTGCACGCCGTTTGGGTTATCCGCCACGATCGCAGCAATGGCTTCAAGCTCTTGTTCCGGGATTTTTTTAGGCATGCGCTAAATTATATGTCGCGAAAACGATTTATACGACATATAAATGCTTTATTTGTCGCTTATCCTCAGTATTTGTCGTTTAAAATGGTTTTAACGTCGCAAATCTAACGATTTGCTATTGCAAGAAACAAATATGACCGTGGAATTTATGGTTTTCGTTTTCCTACCCAATCTGAGTAGATGAATACCCATTCTGGGTATGTTCAAACGGGCCGGCGCGGGTCGCGTATGTTCAGCCGATCTTCTGCGCGTATTTCAGGATGCGGGCCTGGACAGTTTTGTGTTCGCCGGGAGTGGGCATGCTGTCCCTTGTCAGACGGGGGGCGGCAGCTTGTCGAGCGCTGCGGTCACCGCTTTGCAC
>MGYR01000005.1:805-11551 GCA_001801825.1 Gammaproteobacteria bacterium RIFCSPLOWO2_02_FULL_56_15
TTTGCATCCGGCGGTTCTCTTTGCAGCGACCTGCCGGGGCCACTCAAATTCTCAAGCGGCGATACCATGTTCCTCCCCGATCACCCACAGATTGGGTTGCGCCAGAACCCGTTTGACGAAAGCATTATCGGCCCGGACACGCTTATCGAGTTCCTGTTGGGAATACACCGTTGGATTCACGGTCCGCCCAAGCCGGTTCGTTGCCTCTTCCAGGACGGTAAACAGATCGGCATACGACAAACTGTCGCTTACCACCATCAGATCGATATCGCTCTGTGCCGTATCTTGCCCCTTGGCTACCGAGCCATAAACAAACGCGGCGTGAATCTGCGGTGCCAGCGGGGCCAAGGCCGCCCGCAGCACGTCAACCAGACCGGAAGACTTCAGCACCAAACCGCGCAACTCCTCGAACACCGGCGCCGCCGCGTTGGCTTGATAGTGTTTCTGATTGCCCACGCGCGTGACGGCCACCAGCCCCGCGGCCTCAAGACGGGCCAGCTCCCGCTGTACCGCTCCCGTGCCGGAACCCGCAAGAGCGATCACCTCGTTGCCGTAAAAACTCCGGCCCGGATTCCCAAACAAGACCGCCAGCACGCGTTGCTGCACCTTGGTGAAGAGCGCGTCGGCGATCCCGGAAACCGGCAGTGGAAGGGTTTTGCCTGATCGTTTCGTTATACCCATATTGGGTATAATAAACCCCGAATTGGGTATGTTCAAGCTCGCAAGTCTGGAATCCTATGCCGCACCGTTTTGTTGTGGCGCGCAAGTAGAAGAATGCACCATTCCTAATTTCCACCGACGCGTCGGCGTTCCAGTGTATTGCGGGCAACCGTGTAGCAATGCAATGAGGTCGGCGTCAATTCGATATCGATACCGTCCACTGTGACATGGCCGGAATATGAATGTCCAAGCCGACCTCCTTGGCGATGCGATTCAGTTCGTCATCGAATACGTCGCACAGGCGCTTGGTGAAGATGAGCGGGAGGATGTAGTCCTTGAACTTCGGTGCATCTTTCGCACCGCGAATGGAACAAGCGGCGTCCCAGATCCAGGATTCGAGGGATTTGTCGTTACCGTTGGTCATTCAGGTTTCCTGTTTTTGCAGCACCTTACCAATACTGTATGTGGGCAAGGTAAGTACATCAAGCCGAGACAGCCGCCGGATCACCGCTCTGTCGGGTTCTGTTTCACCCACCAGGATCTGTTCCCGCCAGCGCCGTTATCAGGTAATCAAAGCGGATCCGCTCCTGCTCCAGGCGCAGATGGTCTCCAAAACGGTTGCTGCAGAGATCCTGATAGAGCCGTTGTTCGGAGTCGGTCAGATACTTGAGTTCACGCTGCTCCGGCTGGCCTTCCTGGCCCCAGAATCCGCGGTGAGCCAGCAGCGCCGGTTCATCCATCAGCAGGCTTTGAACCTTCGATAATTTTCCCCTGAGTTGGTCGAGGATGATAAAGCCATGGGTGTCAATGTCCCCCCAGTAGTACAGCCGGACCCGCTTGAGCCAGGCAACATCGGACAGCGCCTCGAAGCCATAGCCGGCGCCGAAGATGACCAGGCTGTGCGCCAACGTCGGAAAGGCGAGAAAATTGATCTCGTTTTCGGTGATGAACACCCGCCGGATCCGGGCGGCAACGACCGGGTGCTGATCCAGCTCGCGAAAATCTTTCGTGCTGAGCGTGATGTCGGCATCGCGGCCGGGCAACAAGGACAACCCCGGATCCAGAATGCGGAAACGGACCAGCAGAGGTTTGCTGGAAAAACCATAGCGGCGCTCAAACTGGCTCACACTCTTCTCACTGTGCCGGATTTGTTCCGGCGGCAAGGCGAGGTCCAGCAACGGTAGTAACACACCGCGATGCTGTTCGATGAATTTGCTGTCGATGCCGGGAATGCTGACCTGCCGCAGATAGATGCCGGGTTCGGGATGGGCCAGCAGCCAGACAATGAAATCCAGCAGTTTGCTCCAGACATCGGCCAGGCCCAGGGCCTTCTGCGGATATCGTTGCACCCAGGGCATGAGTTGCGTCAAGCGTTCCTGGGTCTGGGAAACCAGATTGGCAAACCGCTGGACTTCCCGTTGCCTGCCGAGGATGGCGATGGCCGCCTCCGGTGTATCCACCCAGGCGGCCACCGGCACGCGGTTTTCCCCCAGCACCCGGTGGCGGATGACACGGGTCTCTATGCGGAAGCCCCGGACTGCTTGCAGGGCGCTGATCCATGCGCGAACCTCATCGAAGCGCTCCGTCAGTGCCTTGCTGTCGGGGGTCTTGAAGGCCATGCGCCGGGGAAATTCCAATCCACCAAGCGGGCCGGTGGCCAGCAGGAGGCCCCGGTCCCACCATTGCTGCAACTGGGCGCGCAGGGCTTTCTCATCCGTCCATTGCATACGGGTCCCGTTCACCCTGCAGTGATGGTGCTTCTGATCCCGTCCGCCACGGCCCGCTCCTGCCGGTAGGTTTCAATACTCAGGTTGCGGATCTTCGAAGCGCTGCCCGCCTCGTTGTGGACAAAGCCCACGGCAGCCACATGCGGCTCGATGATGCTGATTTTCTGCAGCGGGGTGACTATCAATAATTGCAGATTCAGTTGCTGGAACAATTTCAGTCCGTATTCGGTGGATTCATCGGAGCCACGGCCGAAGGCCTCGTCGATCACGACAAAACGAAAAGAGCGTGAGCGCACCGCTCCCCATTCCAGACCGAACTGGTAGGCCAGGCTCGCCGCCAGGATGGTATAGGCCAGTTTTTCCTTTTGCCCGCCGGACTTGCCGCCTGAATCGGAATAATGCTCGTATTCCGAATGATCTTCCCGCCAGCGTTCGGAAGCGGCGAAGCCGAACCAGTTGCGTACATCGGTCACCCGGGCGGTCCAGCGTTTATCCAGATCGCTCAGACCTTCGCGGCCGCGAAAACGCTCGATGATGTGTTTCACTTGCAGGAATTTGGCTTCGGAATACTGCTCATCCTCCGAGCCGGTGAGAGCGCCCTCGGTACAGGTGCGCAGTTCACTCTGAAAGTCACGGATATCGGCATCCTGTGCGGGCTGTGCCTCCAGCAAGATATAGCGGCCAGGGTTGTAATCAATCTGGGTCAGTGAGGTGTTGATTTGCGCAATTCGATCCTTGATGGTTTCCCGCTCGCGGTATAACTGGGACTGGAAGTTGGCCACTTCCCGAATGGTGTTTTCGTTTAATAATTCCTTGAAACGATTTTCGAAACGGGGCAGGTCATCGGCCTGCAGCACCGAGAGCATCTGCCGGTAGTCTTCCCCGGCGGCCACTGCCGTATCCACCTCCCGGGTCTCCAACGGATATTCGTAGCTGTACTGGCTCATGGCGCGGACGATCCGTTCTTCCAGCCCCTTCAGTCGTCGATCGCCGGCATCGATCTTATCCTGCAACCACCGGCGCAGGTCCTGCTGGCGCGTGTCACAGTTCTCGACGGTAATCGTAACTTCTCCCAATGCCTCGGGTAACAGGCTGTCCAGTTGCGCAAACCAGGCCTGGCTGTCCTGGGTGGCGGCCTGGGAGATCAGGGCGCAGGAGGCGGCATGGAGTTGTTCCGCATCTTCCAGTTTTTGCTCGGTCCGCGCGTGGGTGGCCTTGGCCTCGTCCAGCAGGGTCAGGCCGCGGGCCTGCTCCTGCTCAAGGTCCTGCAACCGGTCCGTCAGGGTTTGCAACATATTGGAGGCGGATTGCAGTTGTTTCAGCTCGTCCTGCAACCGTTCGATTCCCGCCACCAGGGCTTGCCAGTCGAGTTCCTGGAACTCCGGATATTCTTCCAGTTTGTTGATGGCATCGAGGATCTCCCGGTTCAGTTTTTCGTCCCGGTTGTGGCGGGCGATGATGGCGCCCAGATCCGCCATGGCTTTTTCCAGCAGGCGCAACTTATGTTGCAAGGCCGTGATCTTTTCCTGGTTGCTCCAGCCGAGCACAAAACGGCTGCGGTCGTTCAGGGCATAGCGATCGTCCTTTTCGTGGCGTTCGCCACCACCCTTGATTTGACCGTTCCGGGTAATGGCTCGTTGCTCGCGCCGGAATTGCTCCTGGGTTTCGCAACAGGCGACATCAAAGCGCCTGCGGATCTCCTGATCCAGCCAGGGATAAAAGACAGACCCGGGTTTGATGGCGATTTTATCCACCAGGGAATCCGGATGCAGGGCCGGGATACTGCTTGCCTGTGCCGACCGTACGCGATAGTACACCAGGCGGCCGCGCAGATGGGTGTCATCCACCCACTGGGCCACCCGGCTGTAGTGCGCCTCCGGCACCAGCAGGGACAAACCGAAATTATGCAGCAGTCGCTCCATGGCGCCTTCCCAGTCCCTGGATTCCTCCCGGACTTGCAGCAGTTCGCCGGCGAAGGGCAGTTCACTTTCCATCAGGTCCAGCGCCTGACACAGTTGCTGGCGCAGGCTGATCTGCGCCTGCTCAATATTACTCTGGCGGGATTTCAGACTGGCGATATCTTGCCGGAGACTCTGGCGTTCCTCCTTTTTGCGTAAAAAATCGAATTCTGTTTCACGCGACCGGTTATTGAGGTCAGTCTGCGCCGCAAGCAACAGCTCCTGTCTCCGGCGGAGTTCCTGCTTCTGCAGCAGGAAGGCATCTTCTGATGGGGCCGGTGTCATGGTGAGGGCCGCCAGCCCATCCTGGTAACGCCGGGCCCGTTGCCGACGCTGTTCCCGCTCACTCTCCTGCCGGCGGATTTCCTGACGCACGCGCTCGATGCGATCGCCGCCGTTGGCGGCAATCTGCTGTTTCAGCTCCAGCTCTGCCGCGCGTTGTTCGGCCACGCCGGCGGCCAGCCGGCCGACCTTGGCATGCTGCCGTTCGAGCGTCGCCCGCAGGTGCCCCTGCCGCTCCTCCAGTAATCGTACTTTCCGGGTGGCGAAAAAAGGCGTCAGGGCCTCGCGGCACTGCCGAATCTCGGCCACCTTCCCGCTCTGCTCGCGGTGCTGTCTGCAATCTTCCACCAGCGGCGTGAGCAGCTCGATTTGCCGCCGCGCCTTGAGTACCGCTGCATGGGCGCGGTTGAGATCGTCGAAGTGTTCAATCAGCAACTTGATACGCGGGGCGGCTGCAAAAGGCTCCAGCATGTGGCCCCGGACAAAATCGGTGAGATTGCCCACCGACTTCATGGATACGGTTTGATGGAACAAATCCAGCGCCTGCTCGTTGTCGATGCCGAAACGGCGGCGGAACCACGCCCCGTATTGCGGGAAATGATCCATCACTTCAATCCCATCCTGCCGCAAACGCTTGCGCAGGGCATTGATCTCGCTGCCGAAGCGGGAGAAATCCGCGCTGATGCCTAGGGCGCGTTCGGCGCCGACATAGAAACGCTCCGGCTGGCCCTGCTGGTCTTTCATCCAGAACACCTGCGCCAGGGTGATGGACTGGTCATAGCCCTGATTGTGGAAAACGCCCAGGATGACCGAATAGCTGTTGTGATCCCGTAGCGCCACAGGCCGCGCCTTGCCGGCGGTCTCATTGCGTTCGGACTTGTAATAGCCCAGCACATAGGAGCGCAGGGAGCGCTCCTTCTGATCAGCCCCGGCGGCCTTGTTATAAGCGACCCGGTGGGCCGGCACCAGCAGGGTCGTGACCGCATCCACCAGGGTGGACTTGCCCGAACCGATATCGCCGGTCAGCAAGGCGTTCCTGCCCCCCAGATGCAGGGACCACACCTGTCCGTCAAAGGTGCCCCAGTTGTAGACTTCCAGCCGCTGCAAGCGAAAACCGGCCAGGGCATCCTTGCCGACGAAATCCAGTTCCGGTGCAACCGGCTCAGTCCCGCTCACTATCCGTATCCCCAAGCAGATGTTGCTGGTATTGCAGGAGCTTCTGGTCCAGTGCCGAAAGCCATTGGGCATCCACAAAGGCCTTGATGATGCGGCGTACTTCAAAGCCGGGCGCCGGACCCGAGCCGCTTGGTTGCAGACGGCGCAGAAAACCGAGCTCCACGACTTTATTAATGTGCTGCTCGATCTGGTTGACCAGCCGCGCGTCATTGCTGCTGTCGGGGAGAAACACGCGGATCAGTTCGACGATATCATCCCGTGACAGGACCAGCCGAGTATCGCCGCCGCCGGCATCGAATTCCGCCAGTTTCTTGCGCAACAGGGCGAGTAATAAACTGACCGGAAAGGACAACTGCCGCCGCACCACCAGGCGTGGGAGATCCTCCTGATTGCTGCTGGTGTCCCCTTCGCGCTCCGGCTCGCTGCGGGTGCGTAAAAAGGCATAGCCTTCGGCCTCATCCAGCAGCAGTTCCAGTCCGAGTATGGCGACCTGGTCCCGCACCCTGGCCTGCAGTCCGAGGAGCTGACCCCAAAGCCAGGGGTCGCCATCCTGATACAGCACACCCTTGAGCAGGAGGATCAGCAGCGTGGAGAGCGCCGGGTTGGCAGCGTCATGGTCCGTTGGATTGACTTCGGTTTGCATATCAGCGGGTATTGTCCCGTTTCTGGCCGGGTAAATAAATGATGCGTGGCAGCCGGGCACAGCGCGTCACTGCGGCGCCGGTTTCCGTCACCCCCTGCCAGCGGATACTGTCTTCGATGGAAGTGTCGATTACGATGGTGAAACGGTGACCATGGCCACCCTCCTCACCCAGTTCCAGATAGGCCACCAGTTCCGCCAGACCCTGCTGCAGGGGACGGCTCTGACAGAGTTCATGCAGGCTCACCTGGGACTTGTCCTGCAGGGATTGGTGGATATGCCGGGCAATGGCGGGTTTATCCACCACCACCTGGGAATAGAGTACGCTGGAATCCAGCGTTTCATCACCGGCTTCCAGCCGGATGCTGGCAATTCTCAGCTTGCCCGGCGGGCTGTACAGCGGTCTTTCCATGGGCAGCGAGATGGTTGCCGCAGCCTCATCCAGCGCCATGAATGAAGCGTGCGTGGATGCGATGCCGAGTGATTCCCGCAACGCCAGAGCCTTGCTTTCAATCCCGTGCAGGATATCCATGATCCGGCGGTTTTCGAGCCACGCCTGATCATCGAGGAAGCGCCGCAACTGCTGCGATAACTGCGCTACCGTTCGTTGCGTGTGCTCGCCTGCCTCCAGCCAGTCATAGTGGATCCGCCGCGTGCGTGGTTCGGGTCTGAGCTCCGCCACGGCCGGAAGGGCCAGCACCTGGTCCAGCCGGTCACTGAATTCCCCCTGCCGCTCCGGCGACATCAGGAAATCCCAGAAGGCACGGAAACTGGCGCCCTGATCCGAATCAGCGATGGCATCCCGCTCGCCCATGATAGTTCCCAGCAGCTCCCCTTTGTTGCCGTCCCACCGGGCGATGCGTTCGCGCACGCTGCGATCCAGTTGCCGGAAATTAAACTCCACCTCGCGGAAATCGGACAGTAACTCGCGGGCTTGCTGCGTGAACTGCATGAATCGATCTTTCAGGGCAGTGGCATCCAGCAGCGCAACGTGTCCCTGCAACGCCTCTGCAATTTCCGCATCCAGCGCCTGCCTGCGCCGCTGTAATTCCTGCAGGCGCACTTCCGGATCCTCCGTACTGCCTTCGCAGAGTTGGCGCAGCAACTCAAACAGGGTCAAAAGACGCGACTCGGTGCCGACAAAACTGCGCTGATTCAGGCTTTCCAGCCAGGTGATGGCCTTCTCCGTGCCCGGAGTCAGATCGAACTGCACTGCGTCGGAATCCTGGCGATAAAACTTGCGCAACCAGCCCTTTTCCGGGGCGGCCCAGTCATTGAGGTAGTCCAGTGCAGTTTTGGGAAATTTATCGCTGCCCAGGGATTCGCGGAGCTGAAAGAGCTCGTCCTCCAGCGCCTCGGAGAGGTCCGCCTGCGGTATCACCCGGACGTTTTTATGGACAAAAACCTTATACAGGAAGCTGGCCATCAAGGGTGCATGGGGACTGGTCAACAAGCGCCAGGCGGGATGATTCTGCCGCAGGGTCTCGAGGGTCTGGTAGTCGACGGGCATGGGCTCGGATTCAGGCTTGCAAAGGGTTATACGCAGGGTCTAAGGCGCCCTGCCACACCATGGATGAAAAATATTCGAGTTTCTGACAAACTGCAAGGAAGAAACTGTTTTGGAGTGGCTCTACCATGAGTGGAAATCCTGTGAATACTCTCAGCCGCCGTACTTTCCTGGCCCGCTCCAGTCTGCTGGCTGCCGCCGCGGTTTGGCCGGTAGTGGGATGGAACGCACAACTCCTGCCCCGGCGGCCCATCCCGGGCACCGGTGAAGACCTGCCCGTCATCGGGCTCGGCTCCACCAAGGCCGTCATGCAACTGGCGACAGAAGGCACGGCGGGCCTGGAGGCGGTTTTGCAAAGCCTGCTGGACGCTGGTGGCAGCGTGATCGATACCTGGTCACGCGACCCGGCGCTCGATGCCCTGGCCGGAGAGGTGTTTCGCAAAAACAATCGACTGGGATCCCTCTTCCTCGCCACCAAGGTGGATACCGAGGGGGTGGAAGCGGGTCGAGCGATGATCGACGCCAACGAGCGTAACTTCGGCAAGGCGGCCGATCTCATCCAGGTATTCAGCATGCGTGACATCGGCAACCAATGGCCGCTGCTTCGGGAAATGAAGGATCAGGGCCGGACCCGCTATATCGGAATCACCGTCGCCAGCGAATCCGCCCACGGAGACATGCTGCAATTCATGCAGAAGGAACGCCCGGATTTCATCCAGATCAATTATTCCCTGGCCGAAAGCAACGCAGAGCGCGAGGTACTGCCCTATGCCAGGGATAATGGCATCGCCGTGATTATCAACCGCCCCTTCATGAATGGGGATTATTTTCCCAAGGTCCAGGGGCATTCCTTGCCGGACTGGGCCGCCGAATTCGACTGCGCCAGTTGGGCACAGTTTGCCCTCAAATTCATCCTGGCCAACCCGGCGGTCACCTGCGTACTGACCGAAACCACCAAGCCGGAACATCTGCAGGACAATCTCGCGGCCGCAGAGGGCAGGCTACCCGACGCCCCGGCCCGACTCCGGATGCAGGAAGAGATACGCTCTCTCTGAAACCTTACCAGACCATCAACGAGTGATCTCCTATGAATACCATCCACGAACAAGTCAGTGAGTACTATTCCAGGGAGATCAAGGCCACCAGCGACCTCAAGACCTCCGCCTGTTGCGATACCGATAGCGCCCCGGCGTGGCTGAAACCCCTGCTCAACCGGATCCATCCGGAGGTCCGGTCCCGGTATTACGGTTGCGGCCTGGTCTGCCCGCCCCTGCTGGAAGGCGCGAGCATCCTTGACCTCGGTTGCGGCACCGGCCGGGATGTCTACGCCCTGGCGCAACTCGCCGGCAGAAACGGTCGGGTCATCGGTGTGGATATGACCGATGAACAACTCGCAGTCGCCGAGGAGCACCGGAATTATCACACGCAGGCCTTCGGCTACGACAACGTCGACTTCAAGAAGGGTTATATCGAGCAGTTGGACGCACTGGGTCTGGAGCCCGGCAGCTTCGATGTCATCGTCTCCAACTGCGTCATCAATCTCGCCACCGACAAAGCGGCGGTCTTCCAGGGTGCGCGCAGGCTGCTGAAGCCGGGCGGAGAATTTTATTTTTCCGATATCTATGCCGACCGGCGACTGAGTGATGCAGTCAGGAATGACCCGGTGTTATACGGCGAATGCCTGGGCGGGGCGCTCTACTGGAATGATTTCACCGACCTCGCCCGCGAGGCGGGTTTCAATGACCCTCGCATCGTTAACGAGCGGCCCATCCACGTCACTGATCCGGCTCTGGCGGCACGAACCGGCAGTACGGGTTTTTATTCCGTCACCCTGCGCCTGTTCAAGCTCGACGGGCTGGAAAACGAATGCGAGGACTACGGCCAGGCGGTGATCTATCACGGAACGATCCCGGATTCTCCACACCGGTTCGAACTCGACCGGCATCACCTCATCGAGACCGGTAAGGTCTTCCCCGTCTGTGGCAATACCTGGCGCATGCTGCACGAAACGCGCTTTCGCGACTGTTTCAGCTTCATCGGCGACTTCTCCACCCACTACGGCCAGTTCACCGGCTGCGGGGGCGGCCTGCCGTTCAGCAAAGCTCAAGAGGCAAACGACACCGGGGCGTCCTGCTGCTGAGCACCGATGCGCCAGTTGGTGGATCGGTTGGATAGAAGAGCGATAGCCCGGATGGAACACAGTGGAATCCGGGGTTCATTATCCTGGATTCCGTTTCACTCCATCCAGACTGCGTTCACTTTTTCGGAGAAATACAATGAAGGCATCATGCGAAATATTGATATTACTCATCACACTCGTAACAGGTGTCGGTTCTTCAATTGCATTAGCAGAAGAACCGAAGCAATCATCCAACCAGTGGTTGCTTGATGCAGAAAATGACACAGATAGATTTAAGCGACTGGAGATTTATCTGCGTGGCTTTGATCAACCAATGTGGGAAGTGGGGTATCGCTTTGAGATTGTTTATGACGCCATAATCGACGAGAATTATGAACTGGCAACTTATCATTGGGGAAAGGTAAAGCTCACCATCGAAAATGGATACTTGAAAAGACCTGCCCGGAAAACCAATGCTGATTTGATATTTTTCCAAAGCGGCATTTGGAAGTCGCTTGACACGGCCCTTAAAGAGGGAGACAGCAAAAAAATAAAGTCAGCGTTTTCTGATGCTCGGCTAAGTTGCATGGGATGTCATGCCGCCGAAAGTGTCCCATTCATGAACGAGCAAAAAATATTCCGACGTACCGGCACATTCCCAGAACCTGGCGGACATT
>MGYR01000006.1:0-1306 GCA_001801825.1 Gammaproteobacteria bacterium RIFCSPLOWO2_02_FULL_56_15
CCCTGTCAAACGGCGACTGCGGGTCAGGGGAAAGCGAGATTCGCCGCTGGATCCTGGAGAACGACTGGCTTGACGCCATTGTCATGTTGCCCGATCAACTCTTCTACAACACCGGCATCTTTACCTACATCTGGCTGCTGCGGAACGAGAAGCCAGCCAGCCACAAGGGTCGGGTGATGCTCATAGACGCCCGCCAGCAGTTCGAGAAAGAACCAAAATCATTTGGTAATAAACGCAATCGGATGACGGACGCGCACCGGCAATGGATCGAGGATCGTTACTATAAGGGCTGGAAACCCGGTTTTGAAGATGAGAAGGTGAAAATATTCCGCACGAAGGACTTTGCGTACCACAAGGTCAAGGTTGTCTTCTGGCAGACCGACGAACACGATAAGCCTGCCATCATCACCGAGCCCTACGAGAAGGTATTCACCGCCGCCAACGTCAAAAAGGAACAGGAGTTCTACGACAGTGACCTCAGCTTCCGCCTGCGCATGAAGGCGGACAAGATCAAGAAGAAGGAGACGCTAACCATCGGACCCAAGGACAAGGACGACGCTGCCAAGAAGTTCAAGGCGCTGATGAAGGACAAGCCCGAGATCGTTTCGGTGGAGTGGGCCCACCGCCACTATGTGCAGGAAGACGAATACATCCCGCACGGCGAGGACATCGCAGCGTTCCTGAAACGCGAAATCGCCAAACCTATCATCCGCTGGGAAGATAGCCCGCAACTTGGCTACGAAATTCTGCCGAACAAATACTTCTACCGCTACCAGCCGCCCACGCCAGCAAAAGAACTGCTGGCGGAGTTCTGGAAATTGGAGAAGGAGGCGGAGAAGATGCTGGAGGGGTTGGCGAGCCAATGAATACCGCCGAAGAAATCAAGGCGCTTTCCCCATGGACGGACGCCTTGCCCGCCGGGTGGCGGCTTACTCGCCTTGATGCGGCTGCCGACGTCCTGTTTAGCAATGTGGATAAACACACGATCGACGGGGAAACCCCGGTGCGACTCTGCAACTACGTGGACGTTTACAAAAACGACCGCATCTCCGGCGGCATTGATTTCATGGAAGCCTCTGCCGGCGAGCGAGAAATAAAGAAGTTTCAGATTAGAACCGGCGATGTTCTCGCAACAAAGGACTCCGAAACGGCAGACGATATTGCGATTTCTTCACTTGTTGCCGAAGAAATGCCGGGAGTTTTGTGTGGATACCATTTAGCAATGATCCGTCCGCGGCTCCATTCAGCTTACGGGCCGTTTCTGGCCTGGCTTCATGCCTCAAAGGCGTTCCGCGCGCAATACGAG
>MGYR01000006.1:1330-2647 GCA_001801825.1 Gammaproteobacteria bacterium RIFCSPLOWO2_02_FULL_56_15
GGCGTATCTGGATGCGAGTTGTGCGGCGGTTGATGCGGCAGTGGCCGCCAAGCGCAGCCAACTCGAAACTCTTGATGCCCTTGCTCTCGCTGTCATCCATCAGGCTGTCACACGAGGTATTAATGCGGCCGTAAACATGAAGCCGTCCGGAATGGATTGGCTTCCAGAAGTCCCGGAACATTGGCACATTCAACAAATCAAGCGCACATGCAATATCGTCCGAGGAAAGTTCACCCATCGGCCCAGAAACGATCCCGCTTTTTACGGCGGGGAATATCCCTTCGTCCAGACTGGCGACATCACTGCCGCGAGTAAATATATCCGTAAGTACTCGCAGACGCTAAATGACCTGGGCTTGAGCGTGAGCAAGATATTCCCACGCGGCACGCTGGTGATGTCCATCGCGGCCAACATCGGTGACGTGGCCATTCTTGATTTTGAGGCGTGTTTTCCGGACAGCATGGTTGGCTTGATTCCCGGACATAAGACCGATCTGAACTTTCTCTACTACGTGATGCGGGCGATGAAAGGCATCATGCTGCGCTCTGCCGTCATCAGCACCCAACTGAACCTGAATAACGTGCGGATCGGAACCAACTTCGCGGCGTTTCCTCCGATGAAGGAGCAAAAAGCGATTGGTGAGTATCTCGACGCGAAAGAACAAGAAGTTCACGCAGTCAAGGAAACGCTGAACGCTCAAATCGCTACCCTCACCACCTACCGCAAGTCCCTGATCCACGAATGCGTCACCGGCCAGCGGCGGGTGACGGACGAGGATGTGCGGCGCGCAATGCAAAGCAAGAGAAATCAGCCTGCGGAGCGCCGGGCATGACACCTCGGAAACCAACAAAGCGCGTTCGAGTGGTCTTGCCAGCCACAAAACCAAGCGCGCTGATCTCGGATGTGCGAGAGCTGATTCTGCAAGCCCGCGAGGGCGTGGCGCGAGATATGGGGAGGAGATTGTCTCCGCGCTACGGTGACAAACTTGGTTACTTGATTGATGATACTTATTTAGGTATTATTATTAGTATCTAATAAAGTACATATAGGAGTCTACCCATGAATACCATACCTGCCCAGGAGATTAAGCGGCGCGGCATTGCCGCTGTGGACGATCTTATTGAAACAGGGGATGTGCACATCATCAGAAACAATCAGCCCCAGTACGTGGTGCTCTCGGAAGTACGGTATCGGGAATTGATCGAGGCGCAAGACGAGGCTTACGTGGCGCGGGTGCGCGCATCGCTGGAAGACGTCAAGGCAGGCCGAGTGAAGCGAGGCACGGCGCAGGATTTGATTAAAGAGCTGGGACTGGAA
>MGYR01000006.1:2767-3325 GCA_001801825.1 Gammaproteobacteria bacterium RIFCSPLOWO2_02_FULL_56_15
GACCCATTCCAACCACACCTGAAATACCACCATCTTGGCGGGAAACTCAAAGGCGTTCAGGCTGTCAGCGTTACCGATAGCTATCGAATCACACTGACGGTTGTCGTATCCGACAAGGAAATCATCCTGCTGGATGTGGGTAGTCATGATGAGGTATACCGGTAAGGTAAAGACGCGTGGCCAAGCGCAAAGCCCCTGAACTCACCTTCCAGCAGCACATTGCGGATTTTCTTGTTCGCGAGCATGGTTATTGTGTGCTCGAACAGTCCGACATCACGGACACTGAGCATTGCATTGCCGAGGACCAGCTCTGGGCCTTCCTCACAGCCACGCAGGCCGACACGCTCAAAAAGCTCACGGACGATTACGGCACGGACGCGCGGGACGAGGTGTTCAAGACACTGCGCAAGGAACTGGAGCACACACCGCTTTGGATGCTCTTTCGTGACGGACTGAAGGTGCGTGGACTGGAGTTCCGTCTCTACTACCCCAAGCCCCGCTCCGCCGAGAGTGCCGCTGCAACAAAACACGGCGAGAACCGCATCACCTTCCGTCTGC
>MGYR01000006.1:3351-4202 GCA_001801825.1 Gammaproteobacteria bacterium RIFCSPLOWO2_02_FULL_56_15
GAGATCGATTTCGTCTTCTTCCTCAACGGCCTGCCCATTGTGGCGCTGGAATTGAAACATGAGAAGAACCAGACAGTGCATGACGCCGTGGCGCAGTTCGCCGCGCGCGACCACGCACGCAAGATCTTCCAGCATCCGTTCCTCTACATCGCCGCCGATACCAGCGATGTGATGGCGGCGACCGACCCGCACCGGGTCGAGAACTTTCGCTGGCACAACAGCGGGCTGAGCAATGCGCCGCTGACCCAGGGCGAGTATCCGGTCGAGTTCCTCTATCGCGAAGTCCTGTCCATGGACCAGTTGCTGGAGATGCTGTCGTTCTTCCTGGTACGCGTGCCCGAACAGGCGGCTGAAGATGACAAGCAGGAGCACCCCGCCCTCACCATCCTGCCGCGCTACCACCAGAGCCGCATGGTGCGGAAAGTGGCCGACGATGCCGTAACGTACTTTGCGGCAAGTGGCGACATCGGCAGGAAGTACCTGATCAACCACTCCGCCGGTAGTGGCAAGACGCTGTCGATCTGCTGGCTGGCAGACCGGTTGCATAGCCTGTTCAAGCCGGGCACCAGTGACAAGCTGATGGATGTCGTCTTCATCCTGACGGATCGCAAGTCCCTCGACACCAACATCCGTGAGGACATCGAGAAGTTTACGCATCTCAAGGACGTGGTGGGCATCGCGCACAAGGCCGACGACCTGCCGCGCTTCCTGAAGGAGCGCAAGCCGATCGTTGTAACTACCCAGCAGAAGTTCGCCTGGGTGCTGGAAGAGATTGAGAATAACCCTGCATTGAAAAGCCTGCGCGTCTCCTTCCTGATCGACGAGGCACATCGTTCGCAGGAAGGCCAGAT
>MGYR01000006.1:4375-4865 GCA_001801825.1 Gammaproteobacteria bacterium RIFCSPLOWO2_02_FULL_56_15
ACAAGACGCTCTACAACCTGCATTGCCCAGTGGTCCCCAAGCCGGATGAGGAGAAGTTCTACCCGGTGGGCGTTGTCGCGAAAGCCTTGCAGAACGTAGCCTTTCAGGACGACGGACTGATCCAGTACAAAGCGGAGGTGATGCTGCGCATCTTCGAGGAAAACGTGAAGCCGCTCATCGGCGGGCGCGCGAAGGCGATGATTGTGGCCACCTCGCGCGTGGCCGGTCTGCGTTACTTCAATATTATCAAGGAAAAGCTCAAAGAGCGTGGTGCTGACTACAAGGTCCTCTACGCCTTTTCGGATTTCGTGCATCCCGAGACTAACAAGGCGATCAGCGAGCACGCGGTCAATGATCTGAAGGTTGGGGAGCTGATCGAGGAGCGTTTCGAGGGCGAGGGCTACCGGCTGATGGTCGTCGCCAACAAGTTCCAGACCGGCTTCGACCAGCCGCTGCTCGCCGGCATGTTCCTCGACAAGCCGGTGGTTGA
>MGYR01000006.1:4871-6970 GCA_001801825.1 Gammaproteobacteria bacterium RIFCSPLOWO2_02_FULL_56_15
CGCGGTGCAGACGGTGTCTCGCCTGAACCGCTGCCACGAAGGCAAGGATCGTGTCGTGGTCGTGGACTTTACCAATAACGCGAAGGCAATCCTCAAGGCGTTCCTTAAATACCGGAAAGGGACGCCCTTCGAGCCCGACGAACCCGACCCGGAATTATGCACGAGGCTACACGCGGAGATCCTGGCCGCGGGGGTGTTCACGCAGAAGGATGCCGCTGATCTTGCAAAGCTGCTCGTGACCGGAACGGATGCCCAGGTGCAGTTCTCGATCAACGCGCTACGGACCCGCTTTCAGGCGAAGCTCACCGACTCAGACGGGCGTAAGGAGTTTGTTTACCTGCTTGCCCGTTTCGTGAAGAGCTTTCACTTTCTCACCTGCTTTTTCACCTTTACGCCGGGAATCAAGCAACTTGCCACGTTTGCAGAATACGTCGGCCCGCAACTCATCAAGACAGGCAGCGTTTCCGAAATGATGAAACAGATTCGCCAGACGGAAGTCATCAAGGCTGCTGTCGAGTATCAGGGCGTTGAGACTGGCGGTGGAACGGTCAAGCTCAAACCGGGCAAAGGGAAGAAGGGCTCCGGACCGCCCCCGAAGAAGGTGTCCGTTCAGGACATGATCGCGGATATCCAGGCAAGGTTCACCATTACTGACGAGGAGGCGCTCTACATCAGGCAGGTCACGGAGGAGAAAGCCGCCGACCCGGTCATTCGCAGCACCGTCACCGCCCACCGGGACGACAGCGTCTATCTCGAAGGCGCTTATCGCGGGCAGGTGAACGGCGAGATCCAGACCGCTTACGACGAGCGGGGACGCTACGAGGAATTGTCGGACCCGAAATACATGGACCCCAGCGGTATCTTCGACATTATGGCGTTCACGGTGATCCAGCACCATCTCTCGGTCGCGGCGTGAGGCCATGAGCAAGACCATTCAACAGATGCCCGAGGCTGACCGGCCGCGAGAGAAGCTGGTCCGGAAAGGCGCGGCTGCCTTGAGCGATCGGGAACTGCTGGCGGTTCTGCTCGGGAAAGGCACACCAGGGATGGATGTCATGACCCTCGCCGGAAAGCTGGCGCGGCTCATTGACGAGAAGGGCTTGGAAGTGAAGGCCGAAGACCTGACGCAGTTCGAAGGTGTGGGCATTGCTAAGGCCACCCTCATTCTCGCGGCGATCGAGTTTGCGCGGCGTCGCATCAAGCCGGAGGGAGCAAAGATCGAAACCCCGGCGGATCTATTGCCGCATGTGCGGCACTATGCCGACCGGAAACAGGAGCACTTTCTCTGCGCGAGCCTCAACGGTGCGAACGAGATTTTGAATATCCGGGTTGTCTCCATCGGACTCATCGACCGAACGCCCATCCATCCTCGGGAGGTATTCGCTGATGCCTTGGCGGATCGCGCCTCAGCGATCATCGTGGCTCATAACCACCCTGCCGGCAGTTTGGAACCTTCGTCCTCCGATGTTGCGGCGACGAAACAACTACAGGCAGCAGGTGTCGTCATGGGTATTGCACTCCTGGATCACATCATCTTCAATCGGAGTGGGTACTTCAGTTTTCTGGAGGCGGGGCGGTTATGAGCGATATGCCACAGGTTGCGAATGTCCGGCCAGGATTCTTGATCAAGGCCCACGAACGTTTCATCGCTCTCATGGATAAGCAACGGTTCCAGGTTGTCTATCCCGTGTTGCCGATGGACCTTCTCGGTATCTACATCCTGCTACCGGAGTAATGCATGGCGCTCCCTATCAACATCAACGACCTCCTCCACGGCAAGCCCGTCGAGTGGGAACGC
Source organism: Gammaproteobacteria bacterium RIFCSPLOWO2_02_FULL_56_15 (assembly GCA_001801825.1). Lineage (GTDB taxonomy): Bacteria > Pseudomonadota > Gammaproteobacteria > Eutrophobiales > Eutrophobiaceae > 2-02-FULL-56-15. Next base: position 6,670 of record MGYR01000006.1, read on the forward strand.
CTGGAGTTCAAGGCAGGTTGGAATCCAGAGGCTATCCTGCACACCCTCTGTGCGTTCGCCAATGACATCCACAACCTGGGTGGCGGTTACATCCTGATCGGCATTGCGGAGGACAATGGGCGTCCTATCTTGCCCCCTGTGGGCCTTGACTCCGCGCAAATCGACATTATCCAGAAGGATCTGCTCAATCTTGGTTTTAATGCCATCGCTCCCTATTACCATCCCGTAGCCGTACCGGTCGAGATCGAGGGGCGGCATGTGCTGGTGCTTTGGGCCTTGGGTGGCCCGACACGTCCCTACA
>MGYR01000007.1:0-582 GCA_001801825.1 Gammaproteobacteria bacterium RIFCSPLOWO2_02_FULL_56_15
CCAGCGTTTGGACGGCTACACGGAGCGTGACGACGCCAATTATTTAAAGCACACACTCGCCTACTACGCGGGCGACCAGGCGCCGCGCATCGAGTACCAGGGCGTGAAGATTACCACCTCACAGCCGGGCATCCGAGCTTATGGCGCAGCCGGTGAGAAGGCGGAACAGGAACGCAAACAGGCAGGTAAATCCAGTGGCTGACGCTACCAAAACCATCGAGATTGAAGTCCTGCGTTACCGGCCGGAGCAGGATCAGGAACCGGTCTGGCAGAGCTTTCAGGTGCCGTTCACTGATGACATGTCGGTGCTGCAGGGCCTGCAATACATCAAGGACTACCTGGACGGCAGCGTCAGTTTCCGCTGGTCCTGCCGGATGGCGATCTGCGGCAGTTGCGGCATGATGATCAACAACACTCCGATGCTGTCCTGCAAGACCTTCATCCGCGATATTTATCCGGCGAAAATTCAGGTAGAGGCCTTGCGGCACATGCCCATCGAGAAAGACCTGGTCGTCGATATCAGTGACTTTATCGAAAAACTGGAAAGCATCAAACCATACATCATCCCCAAGACAGCCCGCG
>MGYR01000007.1:590-2756 GCA_001801825.1 Gammaproteobacteria bacterium RIFCSPLOWO2_02_FULL_56_15
CTGCACCGTTACAACGCCGACTCGCGTGATGGTGGTCGCGAAGAACGCATGCGGATCGTCAATGCCGAGGAAGGGGTGTGGGGCTGTACGCTGGTCGGTTATTGTTCGGAGGTCTGTCCCAAGGGAGTAGATCCGGCTGCGGCCGTCAACCAGAACAAGGTCAACAGCACCCTGGATTATTTTTACCATTTGCTGATTCCGAAAGGCGAGGCTGGCGAATGACGGCACGTAAACCCTATATACGCTCCATGCAGGGCTGGTGGCTGAAAAACACCTACTACAAAAAATATATGGTCCGCGAGGCCACCTCTATCTTCGCGGCCATTTACGCGCTGATTCTGCTGGAGGGCTTGATGGCACTGGCATCGGGTGAGGCGGCCTGGTCTGACTGGCTGGACTCCATGCGCAGTCCCTTGTTGGTGATCTTTCATTTAATCGCACTGGCCGCGGCCGTCTACCACACCATCACCTGGTTTGCCGTGGCCCCGAAAGTCACACCCATTATCATCATCGGTAAACAGAAAGTACCGGCTGTGGCCATCACGGCTGCGCAATATGTGGTAGCAGTAATCCTTTACATTACTTTACTGTGGATGGCATTGAGTTAATGAAACGCTCCAACGAACCGATCTTCTGGTCCCTGTTCGGCGCGGGCGGGCTGGTTGTCGCCTTTATTCTGCCGATGCTGATCTTTATCACCGGTATAGCCGTGCCGCTGGGTATCCTGCCGCGGGAAGTCCTGGAGTTTGAGCGCATACAGGACTTTGCCAACCACTGGCCCGGTAAATTATTTATCTTTGCCGTGATCAGCCTGACCCTGTGGCATTCGGCCCACCGCATTTTCCTGAGCCTGCACGATCTCGGCATACACTGGGGCAGGGGCTTTTTCCGCTGGCTGTTATAAGGCTTTGCCGGTTTCTGCTCCTTGTTGACGATATACCTGCTGATGCACGTTTGACGGAAGTGAGGAGTAAAGAGTGAGGAGTGAGGAGAAAAAATTCAGAAGTCCACACTCCTAACTCCTAACTCCTAACCCCTCACTCCTGACTCTTATTTGTCCCGCGTCAGTTCCGCCAGTTGTTTTTTCAGACGCTCGTTTTCCTCTTTAAGTTCAGCCAAGATATTTGATGAATTTTCTTTCAGATCATCAAATTCTCCATTTCTGAAACCGGTTACTATCCAGAGCATGCCCCAGACGATGGCCCATAGAACCAGCAGTGAGATGATTGATAACAACACACCCATGTGAGCCTCCGGGCGGTCCGTGGCCAGCGAATAGATCGCAGTGCCGAGCAATGCGAACAGGGGTACCGTCAGGAGCACGCCGGAAAAGATCACCATACGTTCCCAGCCGCCCAGTTTTTTGACTATGTTAAGCTTTTCCGATTCGTTCATTTCAACCTCCCCGATCAACGGTGATATTCGTTGGCAGTGCCGGTCATGGATAATGACCAGTTGATTCAGCGCTGGTAATACGCCGCCTCGCCATTTACATAATCCGGATAATACTTGCTACAACACCTCTTCTTCGCCCGCCGCCGGTTCCTCGCCGAACTCATCCGGCGTGGTTTCCACCTCGTCAGTCTCCTCGCCCTGGCCGAGATATTCCTCGACGGCGTTGAGGAAGGCCTCGGACGGCTCAACATCCTTGTGCACCAGGTTAAAGTGGCACGCTATACAGGGCACGTTTTTGTCGATGGCATCCTTGTGCGCATTCTGGCCGCGGATGCGCACCGGTTTGATGGCTTCCATAACGTGACAATGGGCGCAGGTCTCGCTGTTGTTGCCCAGCATCTTGAAGCGTTCCCGGTTCGCGGCGGCGATCCGGAATTTCTCGAATGATCCGGGTTTGGAGAAGTCGTTGGTGAGGTTGACGAACAATTCACCCGTTCCCAGGAAATGGTCGACCATGGCGTAAGTCAGGCGGCCCGAGACGTGGCATTGGGCGCAGGTCGCGCGTACGCCGGTCGGCGTGTTGTAGTGCTTGGATTCCTGCAGTTCTTTATAGACGGTCGATTCCATGACGTGACAAGCATTGCCGCAAAAGGTGTTATGAGAAAACACGTAATCAGTAAAATCCAGTGCTCCAAGAAAGAAGGCGCCAACGAATAAAAGCACCAGCACGAATACCCATGCTCCAATGATTCTGCGAAACTCCCGGTACCA
>MGYR01000007.1:2798-2891 GCA_001801825.1 Gammaproteobacteria bacterium RIFCSPLOWO2_02_FULL_56_15
GAATAGATTGAACTATTTTGTCATGTAAAATTGTGGATAGCTACAACAGCGTCAGGCCCTAGATAAGGTCACCACGGTATCCATCCAGCGTTG
>MGYR01000007.1:2961-3091 GCA_001801825.1 Gammaproteobacteria bacterium RIFCSPLOWO2_02_FULL_56_15
TTAAATTGCTCGTAAGGCGCGTCCTGTTCCAGACCGAACGGGGCTTTCTTGCCGGAGGCATAACGGCCGTATTCCCAGCGGCCGCCGTGACTGGATATCGCCACTACCCCGGGTACCACGTTCTCCGTCA
>MGYR01000007.1:3113-5478 GCA_001801825.1 Gammaproteobacteria bacterium RIFCSPLOWO2_02_FULL_56_15
AATTATCACTGTTGATCTCGTCCAGCCAGCGGCAATTCTGAGTACGGGACAGGGTCTGGACATTGACCCGGTAAGTGGTCAGGATGACCTGATCCTCAGTCATACCCGCATGTTCGGGCACCGGCGCATAGACCGGCAACTGTGGCAGACCCTTGGCCTCGAGGATCGGCGAATAGATTTCGAACAATCCGGACTTATTTATGGTATCCGGCGGAAATCCCCGGTAAGCCTGGTCACCGATCTGCTGGGCGATATAACCCTTGTAGGCGGAGGGGGTTTGCCGGTAGCCCCTGGTTTTGGCTTCGGTTTCATCCTTGACTCCGGCACTGCGCCAGTTCCAATACACACCACTGGCCTCGTCCAGGATCACGCCATCCTGGCGGATGGCCTCCGCGCTGACGACTTGCCGGTAGCTATAGTACTGCGGCACAGCCTGCGGATCGGACCAGATACCCCATTGCTTCATGCCAGCGAAGCCACCGGCCTTATCATTGATCGCCGGTGTCAGTTCACAGGATTTCTGGAGAAATTCCTCGGCCGAGGCAAAGCCCAGGGGAAATCCCAGCCGTTGCGCCAGGTCGCAGCAGACATCCTTGAAATCCCGGGCTTCACCCTGCGGTTTGACGACCGGCTGGCGGATGTAATATTCCGGGATCTGGTTCGCCGAAATGCCGTCCTCGAAATCGTAAGTCTCCAGGTACACGGTATCGGGCAGGATCAGATCGGCCAGTGCCGCCGACTCATCGTAAAACGGGGTAACAGCGACGGTGTAGGGGAGCAGCGCTTCGTCTTTCAGGATATCGATATTCTCCTGGCAATTGCCGTTGGAAAACACCGGATTATAGTTATACCACATATACACATTTGGCCGGCCGGCGCTGCCGTCCCGGATCATCCTTAACACCTGATGGCCGACGCCATGCACCGGTAACGCCACGGCGCCGGCAAAGCCATCGAGGATATTCAGTTTTCTCGGTTCGGGCCTGGTTTCCGGTCCGGTCGGATAGTTCCATACCGGGACCACGCCGATGCAGCGGCCGCCGGGATTGTCGATGTTACCGGTCAGGGCCGCCAGCATCTGGATGGCCCGTTCGGTATCGAGGCCGTTGTAATGCGCGGTAGCGCCGCGGGAACTGATGACGCAGGCGCGGTTGGTCGAGGCAAAGGCCACGGCCACCTGGCGGATGTCCGCGGCCGGGACACCGCTGATCTGTTCCGCCCACTCCGGGGTAAAGCTGGCGAGGTGTGAATTCAAGGCCGCGACCTTTTCTTCAATGGACGCATTTGGATCGGGGGTTACCTGACAGAATTCCAGAAAGCGCTCGCCCTGAAACCGGTACAGTTCCTCCTGCATCACGACCTGGCACATGGCCAGGGCGATGGCGGCATCCGTACCCGGCCTGAGCTGGTACCAGACATTGGATTTAGCGGCGGTATTGGACAGGCGCACGTCAAACGTGATCAGAGTGGTATTGTTGTCGGTGAGCGCGTGGGACAGGCGTCGCGACAGGGCCACATGATTGGTATGCGCCTCCATGACATTACTGCCGAAATTCAGGATATAGCCGGTATTTTCAAAGTCCCAGTTGTCATCGTGATTGCCCCAGGTCAGTTCATGGGCGATGATGCGGGCGCTCTGGCCGAGACAGGAGTTATCGGCGATGGTGGCGGTGCCGTAGCTGGGCAGAAAGACCTTGTTGATGAGGGCTTTGGCGCTGGCCGAGATCCAGCCATGATGAAACATGAATTTCTCGGGTTCCCCGGCGTCCCGGAGCTGACGCAGGCGTTCTGTCAATTCGTTGAGGGCGTCATCCCAGCTGATCTGCCGCCACTGGCCGTCGCCCCGTTTGCCGGTGCGTTGCATGGGTTTGAGGATGCGGTCCGGGTCATAGACCTGGGTGTGGCCGGCCTGGCCTTTTGCGCACAGGCGGCCCTGGGTCCGTCGCGATTCCGGCTGGCCTTCCACCTTGACCACATAACCGCCATCGACATAGGCCACTGCGGCGCAGCGGCTGGCACAGAGGGCGCAGGCGGTGGGGACGGCATCGCGCTGGGCGCCGCTCAGATAACTGAAATCCTGTCCTCCCTGTTTGAGTTTTTCCGTTTCAGCCCTGGCTTCTGCAGTCAAGGTGGATGCGCCGGTGGCGGTGATGGCGCCCAGTTTCAGAAATTTGCGGCGATTAAGCATAATTATATCCCCATGGGTCCGGTGATCTGGCCGGCGACCACGATCACATAACGCAGCATGAATCCGCCGATTAAGACCGCGACCGATACCAGGAACTCCACCGGCCGGTGCGCCTCGAACGGCACGTTATAAAGCAATCTGGGCAGCACGGTAAACAGTTCCACCAGCGCCGGAATA
>MGYR01000008.1:0-424 GCA_001801825.1 Gammaproteobacteria bacterium RIFCSPLOWO2_02_FULL_56_15
GTCAGATCCGGGGAAGTGCGCCCAAACAGGAAAACCATCACGGTGGAGATCAACATGACGCCGATGGTGATCCGCTTGACATCGAAGCGTTGGGAGAGCAATCCGACCACGGCGCCGCCGGTGGCGCCGCCCACATTCGCCCAGACCAGGACTCCGGCCGCGGCAGATGCCTCGAAACCCATGTCGACGACGATCTTCGGCACCCATTTCAGCATGAAATAAAAAGTGATGATGTGAAAGAAATAGGCCGAGGTGATGATGGTCGTCAGGGCGATCAGACCGGGGCGGAAGATATCGCCCACGGATCGCCGGCGTTCCGTGGCTTCGACAACCGGCAGAGCAGAGATTATGGAATGACCCATACGGGACAGCGTCCGGTTGATCTTGTCCAGCGCGCCCTCTGGCTGTTTCAGAGCCAGCCAGT
>MGYR01000008.1:447-2328 GCA_001801825.1 Gammaproteobacteria bacterium RIFCSPLOWO2_02_FULL_56_15
TTGTCCAGCGCGCCCTCTGGCTGTTTCAGAGCCAGCCAGTGCACGGACTCGGGAATCAGGAACCAGACCAGGGGTATGAAGGCGGTAGTGACTGCGCAGCCTAGATAGAACACCGACCGCCAATCGAAGCTTGCCAGCAGCCGCGCGGCAATGATGCCTCCGACAACGGCGCCGCAGGGATAGCCGATGGACATGAGCGAGACGCAGAGATCGCGGCGATGGCTGTTGGAATACTCGGCGGCCATGGCGTTGATTGAGGAAAGCATGCCGCCGATACCGATCCCGGTGATGATGCGCCAGACGGAGAGGTCGGCAAGCCGCGGGTCAATTTCCGTACCGAACAGGAAGGCGATCACAGGTGTGACCATACCACCCAGATAGCCGTTGCTCGTAGTGACCATGAACATGCCGGCCGCCATCACAATGAGACAACCCAGCATGGTCGGACGGCGGCCGATCTTGTCGGCCACACTACCCAGGTATATCGATCCAATCGCCATACCCACGAGTTCCATCGAGAGGACAAACCCGAGGGCGGTGCGATCCATGCCCCATTCCATCGCGATTCCCGGCGAGGCAAAGCTTATAGAAAGTACATCAAAGCCGTCCAGGGCATTCAGGCCAATCGTGAGCGCGATGATGATGATCTGCAACCGGCTCAAGGGAGACCGGGAAAGTAAGGCGCGCGGATCGGTGTTCACGTTATTTTTCCCCTCGAGGACAGTGGCTGGATTCTGCCGGGACGCGGCATTTCTATTATGCAGCATTATTGCAGCAAGAGTAATACATTGATTTTGTATATGTTTATTTTTGCTTTCGATCCACAGGGAGCTTCGGAATCGTGTATAGCCCCCGGTGTTTCTTGATGTACCTAAAAACTATTTGCTGGTTGCCAGCCTGACATCCTTGCTTTCTGGATGATACATCCCTTATAAATACAGTTTCAACACAGACCTGAGGGGAGTAGTGACATGTCACAAGACAAAGATACCAGACGAGACAAACAGGAAGCCGTAGAGGAATTATTCGCGCGGATGTCGCGCAGGGATTTTACCATGGCCTCCCTGGCCATGTTCGCTGCTTCAACTGGCAGTGTTTTTGCACAGAGTGGCAGATTGGAGCCACCGCAAATCGAGGGCGTGGTGCGGGGGAAAATGCCCCCCATAGTGGTAACCGAGCAGCAGGCTACGCGGATGTTTCCCGTAGATGAAGAGCCCAGGATCACGACCATGGACAAACCGCTCATCATCATGTCCTCGTGTCCCGGCTGGCAGATCGGCGGCAAACGCTATCCGGCGGTGCCGTTCACCATCGAGGATCAGGCCCAGGAGATCGCCGATTCCTTCAACGCGGGGGCAGTGGCGCACCATGTCCACCCGAGGGATCCGAAGACGGGCCTCGCCCAGATCAACTCCGCGTTGCTGAAGCAAGTGCTGGATGCCTCCTTCGACAAGGTGGATGATTTTGTCACCATGTCGCACACCTGGTATCCGCGCGAGGGGGTGGTGGATTATATGGTCGATACCGAAGAGTTGCTGGAGTGGGGCGGGGGTAATCTCTATTGCCAGGGATCCGTGGTGTTACCTTTCTCTGGGGAAGCGGCCAGGGATGCGGTGGATAAGGGGGTGCGCTGGCTGGAAGATCATGACGTCAAACCTCTGTTCGAGTTTTACGATACCTCGGCCCAGTTGCATTTCAAGCAACTCATGGACAAGGGCATGGGGAAGCAACCCTATGTCATCCATATCAATCTGGGCAAGCACGATTCCACCGCCATCCATCAGGACCCCGGCTCCTACCTGAACGCCATCGCTAACTTTGATATCGTCAAACAGACCTTCCCCGGCGCCCATATCGGTTGGCGCACCGGCGGCAGGAACT
>MGYR01000008.1:2367-2495 GCA_001801825.1 Gammaproteobacteria bacterium RIFCSPLOWO2_02_FULL_56_15
CCTTCTGGCGCTGGCCGCACCGGGATGAACTGATCAAGAAAAATTCCGAGAGCGTGAAGTGGGCGGTCGATATCGCTAATATCCTGGGCCGCCGGGTCGTCACCGATCCGAGTGAGGCGCGCAGACAG
>MGYR01000008.1:2512-4656 GCA_001801825.1 Gammaproteobacteria bacterium RIFCSPLOWO2_02_FULL_56_15
CTCGAAACTTGCCTGATTCTGATCCGGCGCTGTCCAGAAGGTCGGGCAGCGCCGTTCTTCCCCCCGGCTGCCGCCGGATGACGCTCCCTTCTTGAACATAACCATATAATTTTTAAGGTTATCTTGTGCCGGCGCATACGAATAATTATTGATATATATCAATAATTCAAATCAGCATCTCATTTACCCTCGCCTATCCGGTTCCATACCCGGGAATTTGAACCACGTGTAAGAGAAAATCATGAGGCGATCTGGGGGAATTCAGGGTGTGTACTCCATTCCCATGGACGAAACGTGGGAATGGTTTTTTCAAGCAGCATCACTTCTTAACATCAGCAAGCGTTGGATCGATTAAGGTTGAAAAGCATGAATAGAGAATTCCAAAAAAGAAAGCAAGCTTCCGTTCTGGGGACTTTGATGATTATTTTTTGTCTGGGTCGCATCACGCAAGCCGGGGCGGCTGAGCCTGGCGAGCAGGAATACAATACTTTTTGCGGAATCTGCCATACCATCGGCGGGGGCGTCCTGATCGGCCCTGACCTGGCCGGGATTCATGACCGGCAATCACAGGAATGGCTGGAGAAATTTGTAATATCTTCCCAGACCGTAATCAATGGCGGGGATGCCTATGCCACAGCCCTCTATGAAAAGTTCAACAAGATAGCCATGCCCGATTCCCCTGTGCCGGCGGAAAAGGTCAAGGATATCCTGAATTACATCCTCTCGAAGAGCGCCCAACCCGTAGCGTCAGGCGCTGCAGCTCCGGCGCCAGCGGCTGAAACACCACCGGAAAGAGTCGCCACGGAGGAGGATATCCTGCTTGGGCAGAACCTGTTCCAGGGACTCGTGCGTTTCGAGAACAACGGGGCCTCCTGTATCTCCTGCCACCATGTGAACAATGATGCCATCATCGGTGGCGGTATTCTGGCCTTGGAACTCACTCAGGTGTTTACGAAGTTGGGCGGTAACGGAGTCCGGGCGGTCCTGGATAATACCCCTTTTCCGGTCATGGGGGTCGCGTATAAGGACAAGGCCCTGTCAGAAAATGAGGTCTTTGCCTTGGTGTCTTTCCTGCAGCGTGCCGATGATCAGCACCTCTTTCAGCAACCCAAGGATTACGGGACCGGATTATTACTCAGCGGCTTGATAGGTACAGGCGTGTTGCTGCTGTTTTATTCCATGCTCTGGCTGCGCAGGAAGAAGGCTTCGGTAAATCAGCAGATATTCGATCGTCAGATCAAATCGAGTTAGTAATTAACCGGTTTTCACGTGTTAGCAAGGCGTTAAGACAAATCACCCAAATGTATAGGTAGAAAAGAACATGAGCTGGATACAAGACATTATCTCTCCGCAAACGAGGCAATGGGAAGAATTCTACAGGAACCGGTTTCAACATGACCGGATTGTCAGAAGTACTCATGGCGTGAATTGTACCGGGGGATGCTCCTGGCAGATCCATGTAAAGGAAGGCATCGTGGTGTGGGAAACACAACAACTGGATTATCCATTGCTTGAAGATTCATTGCCTCCCTACGAACCGCGCGGATGTCAGAGAGGGATATCCTTTTCATGGTATTTATACAGCCCGCTGCGTATCAAGTACCCACTGATCAGAAGCGCGCTCATTGATGCCTACCGGGAAGAAAAGGAAAAGACCGGCGATCCCCTCAAGGCGTGGGAAGCCCTGCAGTCGAATACCCAGAAGCGCAAGGCCTACCAGAATGCCCGAGGCAAGGGTGGCTTCCGGCGCACCAGTTGGGATGAAGTGCTTGAAATCATGGCCGCGGCGAATATTCATACGGCGAAAAAGCACGGACCCGATCGGGTCATCGGTTTCTCGCCGATCCCGGCGATGTCCATGCTGAGTTATGCAGCAGGCTCACGTTTCCTGCAATTGTTCGGTGGCGTCAATTTAAGCTTTTATGACTGGTACTGCGACTTGCCGACCGCCTTCCCCGAGATCTGGGGCGAACAGACGGACGTTTGTGAAAGTGCGGACTGGTATAACGCGAAGATGATCGCGGATATGGGCGCCTGTCTGAATATGACCAGGACGCCGGACTGCCACTTCTTTGCAGAATCGCGACACAATGGCACCAAGGCGGTGGTATTTTCCCCTGATTTCTCTCAGGTCTGTAAATATG
>MGYR01000008.1:4732-15052 GCA_001801825.1 Gammaproteobacteria bacterium RIFCSPLOWO2_02_FULL_56_15
ATTCCATCATGAACAACAGACTGCCTATTTCCTCGATTACGCCAAGCAATATACGGACAGCCCGATGCTGGTTAAGCTGGAGAAGGAAGGAAACCACTACCGGCCGGGCCGATTGCTCCGCGCCAATGAATTACAGGCACACAAAGACATCAGCAACGGCGACTGGAAATTTGTCTGTGTAGACAAAAACTCTGATTCCCTGGTGATCCCCAAAGGCGCCATGGGTCATCGCTGGGATAAGGAACCCGGCAACTGGAACATGAAGTTCGAGAATTCCGTGGACCATAAGTCCTATGATCCCGTGCTCAGCTTCCTCACAAAGAATGACGGGGTGCTGCAGACGGAATTTGTTGAATGGGGTCTGGATAAAAAATCGCTCCGAGGTGTCCCGGTCAAGAACATTGCCACCAGCTCGGGAACCGTGGCGGTCACTACCGTGTATGACTTGATCATGGCCCAATACGGCGTGAATCGCGGGCTGGCCGGTGAATATCCCAAGGATTACACCGACCAGGATGCTGCCTATACACCGGCCTGGCAGGAAATATTTACCGGGGTTGATTCAAAGACCGTGCTGCAATTCGCCCGCGAATGGGCGAATACCGCCAACACGACCCAGGGCAAGTGCATGATCATCATTGGCGCGGGTATCAATCACTGGTACCACGCCAATCTCATGTACCGCGCCGGCGCAATGGCCTTGATGCTCTCTGGTTGCGTGGGCCGCAATGGCGGAGGTCTAAACCACTATGTGGGGCAGGAAAAACTTGCGCCGGTGGATTCCTGGGGCACGATCGCCTTTGGCCGGGATTGGCATGATGCGGTCCGGCTCCAGCAGGCCCCGCTCTGGCATTATATCAATACCTGCCAATATCGTTATGACGGGCAATATTCCAGATATAACACCGTGCCGGATAACGCAATGACCCGTATGCATACGGCGGATACGATCTTCAAATCCGTGCGCAATGGCTGGATGCCGTTCTACCCCCAGTTCAAGCAGAATACGCTGGAACTTTCCAAGAATGCGATCCAGGCCGGCGCTAAAACAGACGATGACATTAAGCAATATGTCCTGGAAAAATTGAAATCCAGGGAGATCGAATACTCCGTCGCCGATCCTGAGGCGCCGGAAAACCATCCCAGGGTCTGGTATATCTGGCGGGGTAATGCCATTACCGGAAGCATGAAAGGCCATGAATACTGCCTGAAACACTACCTGGGCACACACAACAATGTCATCGCCAAGGATGCAGAGGATCACACCAAGGAAGTCAAGTGGCATGATGTCGCTCCCGTCGGGAAAATGGATCTGGTCGTCGATCTGAATTTCCGCATGGATTCCTCCGCGCTGTATTCCGACATCGTGCTGCCCGCCGCCTCCTGGTATGAAAAGGCGGATTTGAACAGTACCGATCTGCATTCTTTCATCCATCCCTTATCCCAGGCCGTGGCCCCCGTTTGGGAATCAAAAACGGATTGGGATATTTTCAGGAGCCTCGCGCAAGCAACCAGCGATCTTGCCAAGAAACATCTGGCTGAACCACAGAAGGACATCATCGCTTCTCCATTGGCCCATGACAGCGCCGACGAGATAACCCAGCCGGTGATTAAGGACTGGTATAACGGAGAATGTGAGGCCATCCCGGGCAAGACCATGCACAAGCTGGCAGTGGTCAATCGTGATTACACCAGGCTCTACGAAAAATACATCACGCTTGGCGACAATATCAGGACCAGGGGACTGAGTGCGCATGGCAATCATTTCCTGTGCGCAGACGAGTACGATGCGATGATCGAATCCAGGCATTTTCCGACCAGGGAGCTGGATGGCAAGGTCTATCCTTCCATTGAAGAAGACGAATGGGCCGCCAATGCGGTTCTCCATCTCTCAACGCTGACGAATGGAAAATTGAACGTCAGGGCCTATGAGAATATGGAAAAGAAGACCGGACTGGATCTGGTAGACCTCGGGAAGGGTAGTGAGGATGTCAGGATCACCTATGCGGACCTGCAGGCGCAGCCGAGAAGGTATAACACTTCTCCATTGTGGTCCGGACTGATGAACAACGGCAGGGCCTACGCCCCTTTTACCTACAATTACGAAAAGCTGGTTCCCTGGAGAACGCTGACCGGTCGTCAGCACTTCTATCTGGATCATGAAATGTATATTGCCTACGGGGAGCATCTGCCGACCTACAAACCGTCGCCCAAGCCCGAGTTGTACGGTGACCTGAAGGAAACCATGAAGGCGGGCGAGGCCCTCATGCTTAATTACCTTACCCCGCATGGCAAGTGGCATATCCATTCCACCTACATGGAAAATCTGCGCATGCTCACTTTATCCCGTGGCTGCGAACCCTGCTGGATGAGTGAAGTAGATGCAAAAAAGCTTGGCATCCAGGATAACGACTGGGTTGAGGTGCATAACGACCATGGGGTGTATTGCACACGCGCCGTGGTCAGTTCACGGATTCCACGAGGTGTCTGCATTGTCTACCACGTGCCGGAAAGAACCGTAGGTATACCGAAGTCGCAAATCCGCGGTGGCAAGCGCGCTGGTGGTCACAACAGCGTGACCAGGATTCACCTCAAGCCAAATTTCTTGTCAGGCGGCTATGGCCAGTTCAGCTATCACTTCAACTACTGGGGCCCCATTGCCCCGCAGCGTGACACGCACGTGATAGTGAAAAAAATGAATAAAGTGGTTTTCTAACATAGGTAGAATGACGATGGATATACGATCACAAATTTCGATGGTGTTTCACTTGGACAAGTGTATCGGTTGCCATACCTGCTCCATTGCCTGCAAGAACACCTGGACGGATCGCAAGGGCGCCGAGTACATGTGGTGGAATAACGTAGAGACCAAGCCCGGGACCGGCTATCCGGGAAAATGGGAAGATCAGGATATCTACAAAGGCGGCTGGGAGAAAGACGGTGATGGCATCGAACTGAAAGGCGCAGGCAAAAAAAAAGGCTTGAAGAATATCTTTCACAACCCGCATATGCCGGTAATCGACGATTACTACGAACCTTTTACCTATAAATACCTGGATTTAATCGAATCACCCGCGGGAGACGATCAACCCACCGCCCGTCCGGTTTCGCTGATTACCGGGAAGCCCATGGACATCAAGATGGGGCCGAACTGGGACGACGACCTGAGCGGTACACCGGACTATGCCAGGCAGGATCCGAATCTCGCCAAGCTGTCTACCGCCGAGCAGGAAGCGATGTTCCAGCTGGAGAGAATGGCGTTCTTTTACCTGCCGAGGATCTGTAATCATTGTCTGAATCCCGGCTGTGTTGCTTCCTGCCCATCAGGCGCCATGTACAAACGGGGCGAAGATGGCATAGTACTGATAAACCAGGACGTCTGCAGATCCTGGCGTATGTGCGTCACCGCCTGCCCGTACAAGAAGTCATACTATAACTGGCACACCGGTAAATCGGAGAAGTGCATCCTGTGTTATCCACGCATCGAAGCAGGCTTTGCGCCGGCCTGTATGCATTCCTGTGTAGGCAGGATCAGGTATATGGGCGTCATCCTGTATGATGCCGATCGGATCCATGAGGTTGCATCGGTGGATCAAGACAAGCTGGTGGATCATCACCTGGATATACTAATGGATCCCTTCGATCCGGAGGTTATCGAGTCCGCCAAGAAGAACGGCATTGCGGACTCCACTATCCGGGCGGCCCAATATTCTCCGACTTATAAATTTGTAAAGAAATGGGGGATGGCGTTGCCGCTGCATGCTGAATTCCGGACCCTCCCGATGTTGTTCTATGTGCCTCCTATGCTGCCGGTCATGGCGTCCTTGAAGGATGTCGATAATTCAGCCCAGGCAAAAAAGCTTAATGATGTCTCCAAACACTGGGATGACAACTGGCTTTACGATACGAGTACCGAAGAGCTCTGGGGCACCATCGATCAAGCCCGCTTCCCGTTACAATACATGGCGAATCTCTTCAGCGCCGGGGATACAGGAAAAGTCAAAGAGCGGCTGAAGAAATTGATGTCCATCAGAATCTACCGCCGGTGGAAAACGGTAGGTGATATCTCCGAAGAGAAAGCGATGCGGGTATTAAGCGATGTTGGCTTGACGCCGGCGGCGGCTGAGGAGATCTATTACCTGACCTCCCTTGCCAAGTTCAATGACCGCTTCGTGATACCGGCGGCACACCGCGAACATGCGATCGAAATGATGGAAAATACCGGTGACAGGAAGGGTAGCGTAGGCTTCGGTTTCAAGGAAGGCACTGCGAAAAGAGGCTTATAGTGATGAAATTACGTGCACACTATCATTCACTGGGGGAACTGTTCGAGTACCCGGACAGTGACTATCCCGGCAAGGTCAGGAAGCTGATCAATCTGCTCAATGGAAATTATGACCGCGCCGTAGCCGATCTTGAGCGGTTTCTTGAGCTGCTGCCGGTCACTGAAGTAAGGAGTATGCAGGAATTGTATACCCGCTCATTCGACGTTCAGGCAATCACCACACTCGATATAGGCTACGTGCTTTTTGGGGATGACTATAAGAGGGGCGAATTACTTGCCAATCTGAATCGTGAACATCAGCAAGTCAATAACGACTGCGGCCGGGAATTGGCGGACCATTTGCCGAATTTATTGCGGCTGATTGGAAAACTGAAGCAGAATGAGTTGCTGGATGAACTGATCGAGGAGATCGTTGCCCCGGCGGTTGCAATTATGATCCGTGAGTTTGATGCGGATCATGTAGACCGGAAGAACGAGAACTACATAAAGCATTATAAGACCCTGATTGATGCTCCATCCGCAAGGAAAGAGGTAACCACCCTGTATCAATATGCTTTGAAGGCATTATATGAAGTCCTCAAACAGGATTTCACCTTCGCTGAGAAAGTGATGAAGATGCAGAGCAGCGACTTTCTGCAATTGGTGGGCAGGGAAAACGAAATCGAAGCCAAGGCAGATCATGCCTGATAAGTATGAGGTAATACAATGACCGCACTGAATAGCTTTTTGTTTATTGCCTATCCATACATCGCAATAGGTGTCTTCCTGGTAGGGGCGATATACCGCTATACATCATCAGGCTTTAAGGTGTCCGCCTTGTCCTCGCAATTTCTTGAAGGGAAGCAGGGTTTCTGGGGGGTTGTCCCTTTCCATTTCGGTATATTGATACTGCTGCTCGGGCATCTGTTTGTATTTTTGTTTCCGGATCTGGTGCTGGCCTTTAACAGCAATCCGGTCCGCCTGATCACCCATGAAGGAATTGCCTTTACCTTCGGTATATCGGTCCTGGCGGGATTGGTCCTCCTGATGTGGAGACGGGCGACAAATCCTAAAGTGCAGGCGGTAACCTCCAAAATGGATGTTGTCATTGAACTGATTCTGTTATCTCAAATCATCCTGGGTTGCTGGATCGCCCTTGGTTATCGATGGGGTTCATCCTGGTTTGCCGCTGACCTCTCGCCCTACCTGTGGTCCATTTTCAAGTTGAACCCGGACATCAGCGCCATCGGTTCTCTGCCGATAGTGATAAAACTGCATATCGTCGGCGCCTTCACCATACTGCTCCTGATCCCGTTCTCCAGGCTGATGCATTTCCTGGTCGCGCCATTCCATTACCTCTTCCGCCCCTACCAGGTGGTCATGTGGTATTGGGATAAAAAAGCCATCCGGGATACCCGTACCGCCTGGGAGACCCATCCCCCGCGCAACAACTGAAGCTGTTGAGATCTTTATCGAGAAGTGAATTGATTCTGTCGTACATAAGGGAGCCACAGTGGAAAAAACAGTAACTCTAAGAGCCCACAAGGCGTTATTTTTAAACACGCTTGGATTTACCGTCTGTTTTGCATCATGGATGTTGAACGGTGTCCTGGTAACCTTTCTCTCATCCAATAGGATATTTGACTGGGGCCCAACGGAGATTGGCTGGTTGATTGGTATCCCGGTGTTAACGGGTTCGCTGTTCCGTCTGCCGGCGGGAATGCTGACGGATAAATATGGCGGTAAACCGATCTACGGAATAGTACTTATTATAAGCGCCTTGCCGATGTTCCTACTTTCCGGGGCGGATAGCTTTTGGACCTATGCAATGTATAGTGCCGGTTTTGGCCTTGCCGGTACAAGTTTTTCCGTTGGTATCGCCTATACCTCTGTCTGGTATCCGCAATCCTGGCAGGGTACGGCCTTGGGTATCTTTGGCGCCGGCAATGCCGGCTCCGCGCTGACCACCTTGTTCGCGCCAACGTTACTGAACCATTTGACTGATAATGGCGCCAACCTTGAAGGCTGGCGGGATCTGCCCGTATATTATGCCGCAATGCTTGTCATCATGGGCGTATTGCTTTTCATCTTTGCGGATAATAAGAAACCTGACAAGAAAGGAGCCAGCTTCCGGGAACAGTTACTCCCCTTGAAAGATGTAAGGGTGTGGCGCTTCGGTCTCTACTATTTCCTCGTGTTTGGCTGTTTTGTGGCATTCTCGCAATGGCTCGTTCCGTATTTTGTCAATGTCTATTATCTGCCCCTGGTTACGGCGGGTATTCTGGCATCGCTGTTCAGTTTTCCCTCCGGGGTCATACGCGCAATCGGGGGCTGGTTATCCGATTATTTCGGCGCCAGACAAGTGATGTACTGGGTGCTGGGTCTGTCTGCGGTGCTCAGCTTCTTTCTTATTCTGCCCAAGATGGATGTTTATTCCCCCGGGGCAGGCGTTACGGCCTTTCGAGCCGGCACGGTGACTGAAGTGTCCGATACATTCATTGTTGTGAATGAAGATCGATATCAAATCAAGGAGAACGAACGGGCAGGTGAGAATCTCGAGGACCAGATGCTGGTATTTCCCACGAGATTAACCTGGCAGGAACCGATCGTGGCAGTAGGGCAGAAGGTCAAGAGAAACACCCTGCTGGCCAAGGGAGTCACTCGAATTCATTTCCAGGCACACGTGTGGGTATTCACCGGCCTGGTGATTATTCTGGGGACCGTATGGGGGATCGGCAAGGCCGCGGTGTATAAGCACATTCCCAACTATTTTCCTGATGAGGTAGGTGTGGTTGGAGGTATTGTCGGCGTTATCGGGGGGCTGGGGGGATTTGTCTGCCCTATCGTTTTTGCGTATCTATTAGAGGCCACCGGCTTGTGGACGAGTTGCTGGATGCTCATGTGGGTGCTTTCGGTTATCTCCCTGATCTGGATGCACCAGGTCATTCAAAATATGTTGCGGGATGAACATCCTAAGGCAATGCAACATTTCGAGACTGGCAGTGGTGCAGAACGGGTAAGTGGTGCGGAACAGGCGGAATACTAATAACTATACGAACGATAAGGTTGATGACATGGCTAACATCACTGAATGGGATGTAGAAAATACAAAGTTTTGGGATAACACCGGTAAGGCAATAGCCAGGAGAAATCTCTGGATCTCCATCCCCTGTCTGCTGTGCGGTTTTGCGGTCTGGATGTATTGGGGGGTGATTACCGTCCAGATGCTGAACCTGGGCTTCCCCTTCACCCAGGCGCAACTGTTCACACTTACCTCCATCGCCGGTTTAAGCGGCGCGACCTTCCGGATCCCCAGCACCTTCCTCATCCGCATCGCCGGCGGCAGAAATTCCGTCGTTTACACCACTGCATTATTAATGCTGCCGGCCATCGGTACCGGCATCGCCTTGCAGGATAAGGATACGCCGCTGTGGGTATTCCAATTAATGGCGTTGTTGTGCGGATTTGGCGGCGGTAATTTTGCATCCTCCATGTCAAACATCAGTTTTTTTTACCCGAAACGGTTGCAAGGCACAGCTCTGGGACTCAACGCCGGTTTAGGCAATTTCGGCGTGACCACGATGCAGATCTTGGTGCCGCTGGTGATGACTGCAGGAATATTTGGTGGTGAGTCGATGACCCTGGTCAACAGCAGCGGCACGCTGATTGGCAAGATTGCGGCGGGTACGGAAACCTATATACACAATGCCGGCTATGTGTGGCTGGTTCTACTCATCCCTCTGGTCATCGTCGGCTGGTTAAGGATGAATAATATCATCACGGCATCGATAACGCCGACCCTGGGTAACCCGATCCAGGCGATGTTGAAAATAACGGGGCTGCTTGCAGTTGCTTTCCTGACGGGTGGAATTGGGCTTTACTTGCTGCTCCCGCCCCCCACAGGATCGGGATTACTCAATAAATGGATTGTCTTGCCGCTGGTCATTGCAGCCACGGTGTTGTTGTTGAGATACCTTACCACCGGCGCCCTGCAGCAGAATCTGATACGGCAATATAAGATCTTCAATAATAAACACACCTGGGCCATGACCGTGATCTACACCATGACCTTCGGATCCTTCATTGGCTATTCCTCGGCGTTTCCCCTGGCCATGCAGGTGATCTTCGGATATACCCATGTCGCGGGACCGGATGGAGTATTAGTACATACTGCCATCAATCCGAATGGGCCGAGCGCCTTGATGTATTCCTGGATAGGTCCGTTCGTCGGCGCATTGATCCGCCCTGTCGGAGGCTGGATTGCAGATAAGATAGGTGGTGCAAAAGTCACCCAGTGGGTCTCTATTGTGATGGTGATTTCCGCTCTTGGCGTTTCCTATTACATGTCGGCGGCGTATCAATCTGCCACCCCGGAAGAGTTTTTCTGGCCGTACTTCGTGCTGTTTGTGATTTTATTTGCCGCATCCGGCGTCGGTAACGGTTCAACTTTCCGGACTATCGCGGTTGTCTTCGACAAAGAACAGGCAGGCCCCGCACTGGGATGGACTTCGGCAGTGGCGGCCTATGGCGCCTTCATCATCCCCATCGTGTTCGGGGAACAAATCAACGCGAGGACCCCGGAGTATGCCCTCTATGGTTTCGTGGCGTTTTATCTCATTTGCCTGATTCTGAATTGGTGGTTTTATTTGCGGGCGAATGCCTACGTCAAAAATCCTTGATAAGTGCCGCGCCGTTTCCAGGCGGACTCGATTTTTTCCAGCCAGAATGGTCTGATCTTCATGCAGGTATGGTTGCACTTAGTTGAACTATATGCAAGTCTGAATGCATACAGGTTTTATAGATGGAGAAGGTGAGTAAATCTAGGTAGCAGGTGTTGATTCCTGATCCTGATTGAGATCGCATGTTTGCTCTTCGGCACTGATTCGCCGAGGAGTTGGCGTGTCCCGGTAGAAACACATCCTGCCGCTGTCGCAATGTTGCGGCTGCTGCCGGAGCTCCCGGGCAAAATGTAGGACAGCGTTCTCAGGTTGCTTGAGCTGTTCGCGCACGGCCTGCACCATCTCCACGCTTTTCTTTTTCCGATCCAAGGGCGCATCGCGGCCGGCGATCTTGATGGCATGCAGCCCGGCGGCCTGCCAGCGGGGCAGGGCGCAGAGGGCGCAGGGACCATAGGGAAGTCCTTCCCTGGTTATGGAGAATCCACAGCCGAAACGGTACCAGAGCCAGTTCTGGTATTCCTGGTCGTTGTGTTCCAAGGCTGCCTGTTCCTCCGGCGACAGCGGCCGTCCGTCCAGCCGTTGATAGCTGCCCTGGTACTGGTCCAGGCAGATAGGCCCGCCCAATCTGGCCGGCAGGTGGATGGTATGGCATACGCCTTCCTCGTAGGCGCAACCATCGTTCAGCACGAAGGCCTCGAATTCCATGCCGTTTACCTTGGCCATGATCTGTTCCATTTCCCGGATCGTGATATCCCGGGGAAAGATGATCCGATCGGCGCCAAGGTCCTGGAAAAAGGCCGCCGCCTCGCTGTTGCGGCAGGTTGCGATGGAACTGACGTGGATCCGGAAGCGGTGATTTTTACGGGCCAGTTGCCGGATCAGGAGGGCATCGCCCGCGATCACGGCAGCGCCGCCGAGGTCGTCGAAATGGGCGGCGATATCCTCCATGACCGCGAGTTGCTCCGCCGAATACTGTTGGGCATTCAGGGCGAGCGAAAGCCGGACCCGCTGCTCCCGGGCCAGCCCGGCGGCCCGCTCAAGGTCGGCATAGGCCGGCAGGTTGCCGAAGGCGCGGCGGCTGATGCCGGAGGTCCGGAAGCGCTCCAGCCATTGCTCCGAGACTACACTGCAATAGAGTTCGTCCGCGCCGGCTGCGGCCAGGATCGGGATCTCCTCAACCCGGCTAATGGGGGCGACGATCTGCATGCCAGTCTCCATGGATCACCAGGCGGTCGATCCAGCCTTGTTTTACTGCGCTGAGGACGGCCCCGGTCATGGACCGGTCGTGGCGGTAAAACAAGGTATTGCCCCGCTGGAAAGTGGGCAATTCGTTTGCTGTCTGGTCCTGCCGCGCTGTTAATTCGACATAGTCGAGGC
>MGYR01000009.1:0-1790 GCA_001801825.1 Gammaproteobacteria bacterium RIFCSPLOWO2_02_FULL_56_15
CACCCCGGAGCGAGCCAGTAAGGCAATACCTTGACCGGAAGCTTGCCATGAAACATTATCGAAGAAGAATGCAAAAGTGGATGAAAAACATCTGTTTATATGCAACGCTTTTCATCAGCTTATACGCCAAGTGCATCGCACAAGCCCCGTTACCGCTCGGGGAGAACTTTACAATCTCTCCGGACGCTGTCGTTTATGCGTTGGGTGGAAAACCCGCAATTTCAAATGATGGCACTAATTTCTTCGTTGTCTGGTCGGATTCCCGGGATCTTGAAACAAACGGTCCCGATATCTATGGGACCCGGATCACCCCCGAAGGCACAGTGCTGGATGCGAGCGACATAGTCATCTCCACATTCGTTAATCAGGACTCCAGTCCGGGGGCACAATATGTCCCTTCGGTAGGTTTTGACGGAGCCAATTACCTGGTGGTCTGGACTGCACATCGCTCCCCGGATGCCGATTATGAAGTCTATGCGGCGCGGGTGACGCCCGACGGTACTGTAATCGATCCGGAGGGGATTCAAATCACCGACGGCGCCAGTCCGTTGCGTATGCCATCAATCGCATTCGATGGGGTGAATTATTTAGTGACCTGGCGTACCGCAAACAGCGAGATACGCGCCGCCAGGATAAGTCCGTCAGGAGTGAATCTCGATGGCCCGACCGGGTTTTTGGTGGGGAGCGGGTTTTATCCCTATGTCGCCTGCGACGACACCAACTGTCTGGTGGTCTGGCATAACCACGGCGCAAATGCCCTGGATATTTTTGGCGCGCGTGTTTCCAGGGAGGGTGTAGTTCTTGATCAAGGTGGTTTCCTGATACATTCCGCGGTTGAAGATCAGGATCATGCAGCGGTTGCTTTCGATGGCGCCAGCTATCTGGTGGTCTGGGGCGACCACAGGCGCGGAAACAAGTACAACGGCACCACCTACGGTGTCCGCGTATCCACCGCGGGTGTGGTTCTGGATAGTGCGGCAATCAAGATTGCGGAATACAGTTTGAGTGGGGCAGGATCGGGAACGGGGGATGCCCTGGTTGTATTTGATGGAACCGACCACTTTGTTGCGTGGAACACGTATAACTTTCCGGCGGATTTCAGAGCTTGGGATATTTACGGTGCACGGGTGGCTCAGGATGGGGCTGTACTCGATCGACAAGGAATACCGATAGGGACGTCGTTTGGCCACCAATTTAATCCCGTGATTGATTATTTCTCGGACAAATATCTGTTGGTATGGACCGAAGTTCTTTCCTCCGGAAGATGTGCGCAACTATGTGGCCAGTTACTTCAAAAGCAGGCGTATAACGCTCCTTCTCCTGCACCGACCGTAGCGGAGTTACCGGTAGGCAGTTGGGTGGAACAAATCAGCCCAACGGCGGGACTTGAACTACATGCTGTCTGGGGTTTCAACAAGGACAATGTCTACGCCGTCGGGGAAGGTTCCTCCTTATACAAGTTCAACGGGGATCAGTGGGCCAGCGTAGCGGCCATTCTGCCTTTCGGACGCGGCTTCGGCATCTGGGGCTTCGATGCCGATGATGTGTGGGCGATTGGATGGCTGGGTCAGATCGGTAATTATGACGGCAATGACGTGGTCCTGTCCGGCGTAAGCATATTTATCGAGGACAGGACATTCGAGAGCGGATATGCGCTCTGGGGCATGACGCCCGCCACCATGATCGGCGTGGGTGTGGACGGTGGAATCATCAAACGCACGGATGATGGATCCACTTTTCAGATAGTGGAGAGTCATACATCGGTTGATTTGAGCGATCTCTGGGGGAAC
>MGYR01000009.1:1818-3135 GCA_001801825.1 Gammaproteobacteria bacterium RIFCSPLOWO2_02_FULL_56_15
AGTATGGGACGATTCTTCATTACGATGGCTCCAATTGGGACAAGATTTCTGCAGTGCCGACAATACAAAGTTTGAATGGAGTGTGGGGCACCGGCGCCGATGATATTTTTGCAGTTGGGGATTTCGGTACTATCCTCCACTACGATGGCAGTGTATGGAATGCTCAATACGCAGGAACTACGGAACATTTAACTGATGTTTTCGGTTTGGGGCCGTCGCAGGTATTCGCGGTAGGATTCAATGGCACGATTCTGCGCTATGACGGGGTGAAATGGGACCCCGATATGAGTAATACAACGGCATCGCTTGAAGGGGTGTGGGGGAATGATGATACTGTTTGGGCTGTTGGCGACGAGGGTGTCATAGTGCAGCTTGTATTACCTGATACGGATATCGACGATATCACCGACGATATAGACAATTGCCCGACGGTTTCCAACCCACTGCAGACGAATACTGACGGGGACGATTCAGGTGACGATTGTGACAGCGATGATGATAATGATAGCGTCACTGACGCCAGTGATAACTGTCCAGTAATCACTAATGCAGATCAAACCGATAATGATGAGGATGATGCTGGAGACATTTGCGATCCGGATGATGATAACGACGGTTATAGCGACACCGATGAGGCTGCCAACGGCACATCGCCGATCGTCAGCGGTGAAACGCCGCCGGATAATGACGGCGATCTTACTTCCGATTTAATTGATCCGGACGATGACAATGATGGCGTACCTGATGCGGCTGATGCCTTCCCCTTGGATCATGCTGAAACCGCAGATACGGATGGTGATGGAGTCGGCAACAACGCCGATAATTGCCCGCGGATTTCAAATGCCAACCAACTGGATAACGACGGCGACGGCGTGGGTAACGCATGTGAAGAAGATGACTTCATCAATATACTGATGGTCATTATCAAATCGCTTGCGCAAGGAAACCATAATCAATAGCTGTCATCAAGAAGCCGGATCCCGGACAGCGGCTGGGATGTCGCGGAAATATCATGCTCCATCTCACTCGCCCTCTCCCGTCCGGTTTATATTCTCAATTCCAGGTCCAGACCCAGTCGCATGGCGACAATCATGCATAGCTGGTTCAGCACGGCCCGCAGGAAGCGGATGATCTCGATCAAGGAGGCGCGTGTCTCGCCGGGCACGGTCAATTTGCCAAGGACATAGCGTAGATATCTCGCTCGATCCCGGTTGCAGTCTGTTGTGAACAATACCTGAATAAACCGGTGGTTCCGGGGGGATAAAAAGTCTCCGTCATGACTGCTGAACTGTTGGATCGTCTGCCTTGCCAGTATCG
>MGYR01000009.1:3164-8863 GCA_001801825.1 Gammaproteobacteria bacterium RIFCSPLOWO2_02_FULL_56_15
CATGGGTCAGTCTCAGTCCGAAATAGAGTTTTTTCTCACAGCGTAACGCCCTGGCATTCCCCAGGATATATCCCCAGTCCAGTTCGGGTTGTGCCCGGATCAGTTCATTTAGATCCGCAACCCGGGACAACTTGTTCCAGTGTTCCTTGACCCCATTGATAATCGCGACGAGCAATTGATCCTCGGGAGAGAATACCTGTACCTGCATCCCGTCCAGGCTCATGGTGCTCATCCGCTCCCAGACCGGCCCGGTATCCAGGAAAAAGAACCAGTAGGTAAACCTCCGGTCAGGTCCATACCATTCTTCCCTGCCCAGCCTGCTGCCTGATGCTATTTCGTTTGCATCAGTCTCGAGATGATGGGGGGTGAGCCCGTAATGCAGATCCACCGAATTGCTCCTGTCGAATCGCACAAATTGCGCCTGCACAGTTGCCGCTTCGTGATTGCCGAAATAGACGTGATCGTATCCGTTCCGAATCAGCAGATCCTTGGCCCGGAGAAAATCCACCCTGCGGACCAGTATGTCAATGTCGCCGCACTCGCGGAGTTTTTTGGATCCATAGAACAGCAGGGTGAAAACGAGGCCCTTGAATGGCGCAACCGGAATTTTTTCCTTCTCAAAGAGCCTCAGAATATCCAGCAACAAGCTCTGGGTGTGTTCATTCCAGGCGACCGTTTGATTCACCTTCTCCTTGAACTTTCCCAGCTCTCCGTCTGGAATTGTACCAAGGAAATGGTTGCTGAAGGTGTTATAGACGAGCGGCAAGACCTTGTTTTCTTCCGCCAGTTTACTGACCACCGACCAGTCAGGATTTGCCTTCAGCAAGGCCTCCATCGATTCCCTGGTGAGGGGATCGATCTGCTTTCTCGCTGCGGCAAACAGCAGCCTTCCTTCCAGGGGAACAGTCCTGATGGAATCCTGATTCATCCTTTGCATTCCGTCATCGCTCCGGTAGTTCTCTGTGCAGCATAACGAATACCGGCGGCTCCCTTTTGGTTGGACCGTGAATCCCTACCAGAACGAAGTTTCAAAAATCAATCCTATGACATGGTTTGAATAATCTTCCGGGACCGTAACCAGATAAATCTGATCTCCGACCAGTGGCTCGGTCAATCCCTGGTAGTGAAAATCATCCAGATCCTCCCTTTCGAACCTGTAAAGCAATCGGAGGGTCAGATTGTCCCTGGCTTGCCAGCGCAAGTTGCCTTCAAGAAAGTGGTGTCTGAACTTCTGATCGGGGAATCCGTTGCCCACTTCGCCGGTGGTGAATGCATTCAGAAAAGCCGCCGGCGAGGCATACTCATAGGAAAACTCACTGTCCGATAACAGGTAAGTGTAATTGAGATCCATGCTGATCTTGTCAAAACTGAAGGTCAGCCCGGCTCCCAGGTTGTGATTGCTTTCCGAAATATCCTCTGACCACTGATTCCCCAAGGGATAGACCGGACCGCCGGGACTGTCATCCGAAGAGCGCAGACCGGCATCCGTGATATTGGTTTGCAAACGCTCTTCCGACTGGAAGGAGTAAAAAATATACAGCATCCTGTTCAGCGCGAACTGGTAATTCCATTCGAGATTCGCCGAAACACTCTGCGCCGCATTCAAGCCATATTCTCCGTCGTAATCGATATCCCTGTACTTCCCACCGATCATCAGATCCATGTCCTCACTGACAATCCAGTTATATTTCGCGTCAATGGTATGGCCGTTCCTCTCCGCGATATCGTATTTACGCATCGCAGACAGGGTATGCACGATATGCCCGTCCGGGAATCTGGGGATATAGTTCTGCAGGGAGGAGGTATAGTAGGGTTCATAGGGATTGGGTTCGTAGTCATCACCGGTACGGTCACTGTACTCATAGGACAAACGCAGCGTTCCGGAACCCGGTACCCGGTGAGTCATGCTCAGCCGGTAGCGGTTATCGATCACCTCCCCCAGCTCTCTCATGCTGTAATCCATGGCCTCACGCTCGATCGCGGCGCCGATCTCCGTATCCTCCGACCACTGATAATCCACATTGGCCGCGAGGAAGACACTATCCTTTTCGAACGGGATGCTCCGGAACCGGATCCTGTCCCTGCTGCCGGCCGAATCCGGATCGAAGACGCGCGGTCCGGCGCCTCCGTCCATGGCGATATATCCATATTCTCCCGTTAGCGGGTTATAGGCCGTGTAGCTGGTCTCGTTATCCTGATCATCGTACTTAAACTCGCCGGCAAGGGTTATCCGCGACGCGGGATTCATGGTAATCCTGGAATGCACCATCAGGGATTCAATTTCCGCGCCGGCCCGATCCGTGGAAAGCGCATCCACGGTGTTCCACAGGTCATAATTGAAGGCATTCGGAGGGTTGCCGACCGTCCCGGCGGTGATCGTCGGCGGTATCAGCACATCGTTCTGACGCGATTGCGTATAGGCCATGCTGGTGGTTGCCCGGCTGTCCCATAAGGACAAGGACGCTGCGAAATCCGCACGCAGGGAGTGAAATTGATTATCCGGGGCAAGGGCATGTCTGCCCCGCTCCGGCGTCAGCAGGGGTATCGGTGTCAAACCCGGATTTTCCCAGCTGAGCGACCCGTACTCATTACTGAAATAGGAACCGGAGTAGGAAACGCTCCCCTGGTATTTTTCCCCCGTGTAGGCCAGCCCGATATCGACCTGATTGGTAACATAATCCACAGGTTCCACTATTTCAGTAACCTGCCCGACACCCGGGTAGTTGAAACCGCCGCCGAAAGGCCGGGAGCCCTCGCGCCACTCCATCGATCCGGAGGCCGTGACCTGCAGCTTTCTGGAAGGGCTGAAGTCGAGTGAAACCAGCGCCTTTTCTCTTTCCAATGCCAGGGTGGAGGGGCCCGTAAGCTGCAAGGCGGAGAGTACCTCACTCACGCTGCTTGCCCCCGGCGCGAGGCCCGGAGGTAAAGCAAGATAGTCGGTACCTGCCCCCTCCCACAAGACCCTCGCGTTGCTGGTGAAGACATGGGGAATGGAATCGAAGGCCATCGACAACTTGTACTTGCCAAATTTGCCGGCAGAAGCCTGTACATACTGATCGGAACGTCCCGTCGATCCCCCATAAATCCCGAAGTAACTGGCAGTCCGGGGGTTCATCGCGAAAGCATCGAAGCGGTTCAGGACGAAACCCTCCTCCCAGTCACCGTATTCAGTAAAGGATGCGGGCCCAGGCTCATCGGAAACTCCAAGCACACCGGCCGCGAGCGACAGGCTGTACTGCCAGTCCCCATCATCGGCAGATCGAAGGTCCGGCCATTTCCACGCATCCGGATACAGGAATCCGCTCGGCGTCCGGGTATTCTGTTGAAAGACATTGAGCCCGGCGGGATCGGGAACAATCATGGACGGTTGGTTATGCGTATTCAGTTGATTACCGTGTGGTACCGATCCAGCCGCGGTTGCCGTCTGCGTAGCAAGAGAGATCAGCAGCGCAATCACAGGCGTGATCCCTGACAGCAGCCTGCCCGCCGGGATGAAGGTGAATTTCACGCGTCCGATACCCATGGGGCTTACCGGTGTAACCTCGCTCCGGAGGGATGATTGGAGCCATGAATCTGGGCATGACAGTTCTGGCAACTACGGCCCATCAGCCGAGGATCCGGGCGGCTGCCCGAGGCGAGACCGCCCCGTGTCAGCAGTTCATTCACATGCCCGAGCGCCGTGTGACACTGCTGGCAGAGCATGGGTCTGGCCGTGATCAGCAATTTTTCATGGTTGGATCCATGGGGACTGTGACAATTCAGGCAATTATCACGCACCGGGGCATGTTCAAAAAGAAACGGCCCTCGCTTCTCGGCATGGCATTGATAACACGTCTGGTTCACCGTGTCGGTTTTGAGCAGGGCGCGAGTGGTGCTGCCATGGGGATTGTGACAGTCCGTGCAGGTGATCTTCCCCTCCAGCAGGGGCATATGGGATCGGCGCCTGAATTGCGATCGCTGGTCCTGATGACACATAAAGCAGGTCTCATTGATTCCGTTCCGTGCCAGCAGCCCCGCGGAGGAGAAATTCGCCATGGGATTATGGCAATCCGAGCAGCCGACATTGAATCGCTCGTGAACGGAACTCAACCAGTGGATCCGGTTACCCCCCTGATGGCACTGCAGGCATTGCCGGTTCTGAACCCCGACAGCATGGCCCGACTGGTTGGTAAACCGGAGGATGCCGTCTGCCTTCACCGGATCACTGATATGCTCTGAACCGGGGCCGTGGCATGCCTCGCATCCCCGTGACTCGATCTCGTTTCCCGGATTCTGCAGGAAGATCCTGGCATGGGTGGTACGACCCCAATGCGCAGCCAGATCCCGATGACAGGCCGAGCATAATTCGGTACCGATATAATTCTTGTTCGCGAAATAATCCGCTGTTTCCTCTGCCTGCAGCATTGCCGAGATCGCTAACAGAAACAGAGTAAGTAGTGAGGCAAACAGCGCGTTCTGGAATATCCTGATGGTTTTCGTTTTGCGCATCTGCCGTGATCCATCCAGTGCCTAGCAACGCGCCTCGCCATTCAGCCTGAAGCCATGTGCAAACTGAGCTCTGTCCATCTGCATAAAAAAATCCCCCTGAAATTTTGTGGTAAAGCCGCAGACTAAAATCCTTCAACCCTTCAATTCATACAATATGATCAATTCATTTATAATTCCAGTGTACGCCACTGATTCCATTGCGATCCGCGCTGGCTGCCGGATATCCTCATGTAGCGCAATACATTCATCCATCACTATGAACTCCTGACTGTACGGAATGTAACATTCATGAAACAATCTGCGCTTCCCCGTGCCTCGGATTAACCGGTGTTTTACACTCGAACCATGCAGGAATATCCCATTAACAGGCATTTCAAAACACAGCAGGACGACCGCATGGACGACAACATGAATCCCATGCGGATTCACTCCATAATTCGATTTGCATGCCGATTGCTACTCGGCTTCCAATCGGTTTTCCTGCGCAGCCGGATTCGAACCCCCTGCCTGGAACGTGTGCGAGGCCGTTATTTCCTGGTGATCCCGGAGGTGCTGAACCCGGTGGTATTCCGGAGTGGTCAATATTTCGCTGAGGTCCTTGCCGATACCAGTCTTCCGGGACCCTTGCCGGAGCACCGGGAGTCTGTTGCACTCGACATGGGTACCGGCTGCGGTATTTGCGCGGTTTTTGCAGCGGAACTCGGATACCGTGTCGTCGGTGTCGACATCAACCCCTTCGCCGTACGCTGCGCGAGGATAAATATTCTCCTGAACCAGCTTGAAGATCGTATAGAGATCAAGCACGGTGATTTGTTTGGACCCGTATCGGGCCAAAGCTTTGACCTGGTCCTGTTCAACCCTCCTTTTTACCGCGGTGCTCCGGGTAGCAATTTTGAACTGGCCTGGAAAAGCCTGGATGTATTCGAACGTTTCGCCGGCGGCCTGGAAGGCATTCTGAACCAGAACGGCAGGGCACTGATTCTACTGTCCACCGATGGCGATGCAGATGCTATGCTCCAGGCGCTCGGCAGAAACGGGTTGACCGTAACGCTTGCCAAACAAAAACATTTCGGCAACGAGATTATGACCATCTACGAGATTCGGCGGCCCGAATTCCAGTATCAATGAATCACTCCATTCAAGTCCTCCTCGTCAATCCCCGCATGACCTCATTGAAGAGTACCAGGCTACCGCTTTCCCTGCTTGCACTG
>MGYR01000009.1:8898-36133 GCA_001801825.1 Gammaproteobacteria bacterium RIFCSPLOWO2_02_FULL_56_15
CATCGACGGGAATACAGACCCCGACCCGGTAAACAGGATACTTGCCCAGCTTGCAAAGAGGCCTGACTCCCTGCTTGCCTGCACAGTGATGCCCGGTCCGCAGGTTGCCACGGCCATAGCAGCATCCAGAGCGGTCCGCAGCGCCTTCCCCCGGGTTCCGATCCTCTGGGGCGGCTATTTTCCCACTCTGTACCCTGACTCTGCACTCAACTGCTCCTATGTGGATTATGTTGCGAGAGGCCAGGGAGAACACACCCTGCTGGAATTACTGGCGGGCCTGCCGGACGCAGGCGATCCGGTCGCCGGTAACGGTGTGTACGTTTCCTCCTGCAAGGATCCTTCGGCAATCGCCTCCGTGAACGGATTGAGCTGGAAACTCGATGGCAGGATTATGCACAACCCGGATCGTGGTTTTATCAATCCGGATACCTTACCGATGTTTCCCTATCACCGGCTCGACGATGTGGAGCAGTACCTGCGCCCCAGTTTTCTGGGCAGTCGTACCGGCGTGCACCAGGTCAGCATCGGGTGCCGTTTCCGTTGCAGTTTTTGCGGTGTGGCATCCATGTTCAATGGAAACACCTGTATCCCGGCAGCAGACCGGCTCGAACGTGATTTACTGGCCCTGCGTCGCTATGGCTTCAACGCCATGCAATATTACGATAATAATTTCTTTGACCGGGAGGAATACACACTGCCGCTGCTGGAGGTCATGGCCAAATATCCGACACCCTGGTGGTGCTATGGCAGGGCCGACGCCCTCGCCACTGCCTCTGACCAGACCTGGCGCTTGATAAACGCAAGTCAATTGCGCATGGTCTATATCGGGGCGGAGGCAGCGGATGATCGCGCTCTGCGACGCATGAAAAAGGGCACCCGGGTGGAACACACCTTCGAAGTCGCCAGACGTTGCCGCAACTACGGGGTTATTCCCGAATTTTCCTTTGTCCTCGGGGGGCCGGAAAGCAGCGATCCCGCAGCAGACATCGAGAATCATTTCCGCTTCATCAAGAAACTGAAACAGATCCACCCTGAATGTGAAGTGATTTTGTATTTCTATACCCCTACTCCGCAACGTGATATTCGCTTCAAAAAATCGGACACTCATATCCCGGTCATGCCCATGGCAGGACTGGAGGACTCCGGGCTACCGGCAACGCCGGAGGAATGGACAGAAAAGCGCTGGCTTGATTTTGTGTGTCACCAGGATGCTCCGTGGTTGACACCGGCGCTGCGCAGGCGGGTGCAGGACTTCAGCAAGGTACTGTACTGCCGTTTCCCGACGGTACAGGATTATTCAACCCCGGCGTGGGGGAAACTATTGTTAAAAAGCCTGGCCGGCTGGAGATACACTACCAGTCGTTACAGCAACAGCTACGAACTGGATCTCGCGCGGCGCTGGGTACGATTACGCGAACCGCAAAGGGAAAGCCTGTAGACGATCCGTTATAATTCGACGAGTGGCCGTCTGCACCACCTATACCCGCTACAGCTAACCAAATGCGCTACAGCATCTGGAACAGGCAGGCAACAACCCTCCAGCCGCAGTTACCGCGTCACGGAAGCGGTTAAAGACGCCGGAGCACCAGATCGCCCCCAGATCCTGTTCGTAGAGATTCCCCACGGCCAGGTTGTAGCATCTTCCATGGGCGGGGATTACCGTACCATCGGACTTGATCATGATATTTCTGAAGATATCCCTGCACCGGTTGCCGAAAAGCACCTGCGGGGACTTGTAATACAGATCAAGCCGGTCCCTGGTTTGAATCTCCGGTGAAAAACTGACCGGGAAGGCATAATCCCCCTGGGTGATCTCCTGGATTTCACGCCACAGGAGATCCAGGTCCAGGTTTTCGATTTGCACACCTGCGATGCAGGATTCCGTTGCCGGGTAGAGATTTCCATACGTCAGATTATGCCGATCAGCGACCTCGTGGGTGGTGAAATTCTGATGCAGGAATCCAAGCCTAAGCAGCGGGATGTGCCTGAAATAATCAATGAAAGCGGCAAGGTGTCCGATATTCCATTCCGTGATCACGGAAAATACAGATATGCCCGGAGATCCCCTGAAGCCGAGCAGCGCCTCGATACCCTCCATGGCACGCTGAAACGACCTGCGATTGCCGCGTATATAATTGTGTATATCGGGGGTGCCGTCCAATGAAATGAATATATCATTGAGTCCCGCCTTTACCAGTGCCTCCGCATGCCCGGCAAGCATCAGGGCATTGGTTGTCACCGCTGTATACAACCCCAGCCCGTTCGCATATTCCAGCGATTCGGAAAGGTGGGGATAGATCAATGGTTCCGTGAAACCATACCCCAGTTTCGCCCCGGGAAATTGATGGGCGGTCTGGTCAATCACCCTTTTAATCAGATCCAGGGGCATGTCCACTGGTCTCGTGCCCACCAGATTGGCGTAGAAATTGCTTTTCTCGTATCTCGTGCCTACATCACACATCCTGCAATGCAGGTTGCAGACGTTGTTCACACCCAGAACAATCCATTCAGGGCGGGGCAAAGCTGACATGGGGTCGAGGTGCATAGGTATGGCTGATCCAGGGCTTCCCTAATTATACCTGGGGAATATATCCTGTGCCCATGGGCAAACGGGACATATATCTTGAGAGTAAAGAGACCACAGGGTACCAAGGCAGGCTGGACTTCGAGGACGAATTCCCCGTCCTGGGCATCCCGGTCCGCTTTCGCAGCAATCATCCACTGGTAATCCAGCAGGCATTCACTGCATTGGGACACTGGAAACGGTTGTCCCGAGATCTGCAGGAACGGGCATCGCCTCTTGGAGTGGATATCGTCATTCAGGAAACCAGAGACCAATCGGCGCCTGCCGGGTATGACTTTAACTACCAGATTTCCGGCGATGACTTTCAGGCCCATTCCGGCGCTACCACACTCCGGGCCAGCAGACGTACGGGAGCAGCCCTGGCCTTCGCCACGGAAGCTCTGTTGCAGGATGAGCCGGCATTCCAATGGTTCGTCATCGAGGCACTGGCCCTGTTTCTGGTAACTGCTTCACGCAGGGTGCCGGTGCATGCCGCGGCAGTCGTCCTCGGCGGCAGGAGCCTGGCCTTCGCGGGAGCAAGCGGAGCAGGCAAATCCAGTCTTGCCTATGCCTTTCTCAGAAGGGGTTTTGACCTCTTGTCGGAAGATGCCTTGTATATAGGCACTGCTCCGGAGTACCGGATTTGGGGAAACGCGACAAAGATTCATATGCTGGCTAATGCCTCGGGTCTGTTTCCTGAACTCGAGGGGCGTAAGGCGCAATTGAGACCGAATGGTAAAGTAAAGATCACCGTGCCGGTTTCAGAGATCGGGCAATGCAGGCCAGCCCTGTATACCGATGCAATTACCCTGTGCCTGTTGGAACCTAAACATGGCGAGCGGGACAGCGTATTGGAAAGAATTCCTCCGGATGTTGTACGGAAAGCCCTGTTTTCTTCCCTGGAACCCGGTTTTGATTTATCCAGGGAACAACTGCCGGCAGTGCTGGATTACCTGCTGCGAGGGCAGAACTATCGACTGTCAGTCGGATATGATATAAATGCGATTGTCGATTTAGTGCTGGATCACTTACAGTTTACAAGGTTACTCGAGACATGATGACCGTATCGGAGCCAGACAGAGAATCCCCCCCAACAAGTTGGGCATGACCCGGGTATTTTCCCATGGTTGACGTACTGCTGGCCCACGCTTTCTTTCTGGATAACGACACCAAGCAGCGCGAGGAAAAGTTTCGACCCTACCCTCCGCTGGCTACACTCTACGCCGCAGCAATGCTGCGCGAATCCGGCCTCACAGTGGATCTCTTCGATGCCACACTACTAAAGGAAAACGGCGATTTCTTCGATCGGTTTCTGGAAGAGCGCAGACCCAGACTCCTGGCCATCTATGAGGACAGCTTCAACTTTCTGAGCAAGATGTGTCTCACTCACGTCCGCGAAGCCGCCTTCCGGATGATCCGGTCTGCCAATGTCCGGGGGATTCCGGTCATCGTCAGCAGTTCGGACGCCAGTGATGAACCACTGCTGTATCTCTCGACAGGTGCGAACTATGTCATGCTTGGCGAGGCAGAAAACACCATCGTGGAGGTGGTCTTTCATCTCCTGGAAGATACTCCGATGGATGCCGGAAAGATTGCCGGGATAGCATTCCTGGATCGAAATCATCCGGACCAGGTCCTGCTGACAGAACGCCGTCCAACAGAACGTAAGCCTGACCGATTCCCCTTGCCGGCGCGGGATCTGCTCGATATCGACGCCTACCGTACCGCGTGGGAAAACACCCACGGCCGGTTCAGCATGAATATGGTCACGACGCGTGGGTGCCCTTACGCCTGCACTTGGTGCGCGAAACCCATCTGGGGGAAAAGCTATGCCGTGCGATCCCCGAAGACGGTCGCCGAGGAGCTGGCTATCCTGAAATCCCACTATGCACCCGACCACATCTGGTTCGTTGACGATATCTTCGGACTGAAACCCGGTTGGACCAGGGAGTTTGCCCACCATGTCGGTCTGATTGATGCCGCGGTGCCGTTCACGATCCAGTGTCGGGCCGATTTGATCAGGGAGGATGTAGTCAAGAGCCTATCCGCGGCCCGCTGTGAGGCCGTCTGGCTGGGCGCCGAAAGCGGCAGCCAGAAGGTTCTGGATGCCATGAAGAAAGGCATCACCATAGAACAAATCCACCAGGCGAGAGAACTCCTCGGTTCGTACAACATCCGTGCCTGTTTTTTCATACAGTTCGGATATCCATGCGAGACCCTTGAGGATATCAAGTCCACCATCCGTCTGGTAAAGACCGCCATGCCCGATGATATCGGGATCAGTGTAAGTTACCCGCTGACGGGCACTGAGTTCTACCGGCAGGTATTCCACGAAATCAACGGGAAACGGAACTGGAAGGAAAGCAATGACCTCGACATCATGTTCAAAAGCAGGTTCGAGTCTGCGTACTACAGGCGCCTGGGTAATTTTCTGCATCGCTACCTCAATACCCTGCACGGAAGATCCGGTAGCGGCCCCGCTGCAGGACTGGCCGAAGTTGAAGCGGAATGCGGCCGTTTGATTGCTGATGCCGGCAGCTATCAACACGACGTTTCGAACCATCCGGCATATACCTGAAACCTACCCGCGGCCCAGTCACCGTGGCTGACCTGATACTTACCCATGGCTACTTTCTCTGCGAGGATGAGAAAGAACAGGGGATCATGAAACCCTACGCCCCGCTCGGCCTGATGTACCTGAGTTCCTATCTGAAATCACTCCACATCGATGTGGAATTGTTCGATACCACCTTTTCCGACCGTGCTTCGCTTTATCAGCGTTTACAGCTTGCCCCGGGCGGTATCCTAGGCATTTATACCAACCTGATCACCCGCTCCAGCATCGTCAGAATCATGCAGGCAGCGAAGGCATGTGGCTACACCATAATTCTGGGTGGCCCCGAATCCGCCAATTACCCTGAAAAATATATGCAACATGGAGCTGATTTCGTCGTCATCGGCGAAGGGGAACAGGCCCTGGCCGAACTCCTCCCTGCGATCCGCAACGGCAACCCCGCAAAGTTCCACACCATCCCCGGCATCCTCTTCCGGGACAGTAACGGTACGATTATCAGAACGCCACCGCGAGCAGCGCTTCGCAATATCAGTGCCTACCCCTGGCCCGACCGGGACAGTATCGATATCGGACAGTATCAGTCCGTCTGGACCCGGCACCACGGATACAACAGCGTCAGCATGATTACTGCAAGGGGTTGTCCCTACCGTTGTTCCTGGTGTTCACACGCCGTCTTCGGGTACGACCATCGACGCCGGCCTCCGGCTGATTGTGCGGAGGAACTCGCCCATATCCTCGGCCGTTTTCAACCGGACCAGATCTGGTACGCCGATGATGTATTCACCATCAGTCACCCATGGATATTCGACTATGCAAGGGAACTTCACGGGCGCGGCATACATATCCCTTTCGAGACCATATCCCGGGCTGACAGGCTGATGAAGCCTGAAGTCCTGGATACGCTCGCCGGGATGGGTTGCGCAAGGATCTGGATAGGATCGGAAAGCGGCAGCCAGCGCATCCTGGATGCGATGCAGCGGGACGTGACCGTGGAACAGGTGAAATGGGCGACCCATGAGGCACGAGCCAGAGGGATCAAGGTCGGCATGTTCCTCATGTGGGGCTATGGAGAGGAAACCCTGGAGGATATCGAAAAAACGGTACGGCACGTCAAGGAATGCAGGCCGGATCTCTTCTTCACCACGGTTGCCTATCCCATCAAGGGAACGCCGTTTTTTGATGCCTATGCCGATCATATTTCCCTGCCCGGCCAGTGGGAAAACAGTACGGACCGGAATTACAAGCTCGATATACAACGCACACCGGAATACTACCAGGCGGCTGACACGCTGTTGTACAACGAGGTGGAGGCCGAGCTTGCCTCCGGCCACGATGAGGAACAGGCACGACGCTGCAGGGAACGGGCGGAGAACGCGCGCCGTTACCTGCGGGAGCAGGAACGTCGCAATGTCTAGTACCGTGCAACCCTTCGACGAACTAGCACGGGACTACGATGCCGAATTCAGCCGTACTGTCCTCGGCGGGCTGCTGCGGAGCCGGACCCAGGACGAGATGCTGCGGCTATTCAAGCCGGGGGACCACCTGCTCGAAATCAACTGCGGGACGGGAGAGGATGCCGCCTTTCTTGCACAGAGGGGGATCGGGATTACCGCCACGGATAGCTCCGCGGAAATGATAGAAAGCGCCCGGAGAAAAATCGGCCGTCTGGCATTGCAAGACCGCGTGGAGATCAAACATTGTCGGTTTGACGATCTGGATTCCGTGCTGGGGGATCACCGGCGGTTCGACGGGCTGATATCCAATTTCGGCGGACTCAATTGCAGCACCCACCTGGAGACGCTCGCGGCATCACTTTCGTTGCGGGTCAAGGCCGGAGGGTACCTGTTCCTGTGCATCATGGGCAGGTTTGTACCTTGGGAATGGTTCGATCTGGGATGCAGGGGAAAATTCGCCCGGGTGTGGCAGCGGCTTAGGGGCAAGACATTTTGGAGGGGGATGGAGATCAGCTATTTCACCCCGGGTACGGTCATCGACTGTTTTTCACCCTATTGCGATCCGACGAGGGTGAATGGACTGGGCTTCCTGCTCCCGCCAACCTGTGCAAAATTCCTGGTATCAAGGCATCCCGGCCTTTTACACATTCTGAATCACTGGGAAAAACGTCTGGAATCCCTGCCCTTCATCCCGTGTCTCAGCGATCACTTCATGCTCGTGCTGAAGAAGAAGTGACCGGAAATTCCATCTGGAGGGGCATCTGTCCGGATTGCCTGGCCGACATTGGGATCCCATGCTGGCCTGCTATAGCCGTTGCCTGTCCCGGCTGCGGTGCGGGATTCCCCGCGACCCGTGGCATTGCGAGGATCATGAAAAGTCACCGTATCGAGCATTTCAGCAGCTTCCTTGAGGATTACACGAGGATCCGGCGTGCAGAGGGCCGGGGGTCCAGCGATGCCTCCTATTACCTCCGGCTGCCAGAACCTTCTCCGACCGACCCCATGGCGTGGCAATGGCGCATGCGCGCGATAAGTTTTCAATCCCTGTACCAATCCTGCTTTGCTACACCCGACGTCCCGAAGAAAGTCGTGGATCTAGGCGCCGGCGTCGGCTGGTTGAGCCACCGTCTGGCGTGCCTTGGCCATGAACCGGTTGCCGTCGACTTGAGTGTGGACGAGTATGACGGTCTGGGTGCGAGTATTCACTATGGGGGAGGCTGGCCGAGGCTCCAGTCCGAATTTGATGACCTGCCTCTTGCCGACGGGCAAGCAGATATGGTCATCTACAATTCCAGTTTTCATTACAGCACGGATTATCACAGAACTCTGGGGGAGGGACTGCGTATACTCGGACAAACAGGTATGGTGGTTATCCTGGATTCGCCGGTGTACAAACAGGCTAGGAGTGGTGAACAGATGAAAATCGAGCGGCACGCCCAGTTCGAGCAGCGCTTCGGCTTTCGCTCCGACAGCATCGACAGTGTCGAATACCTGACGTGGGATATGCTGGAGGAATTCGGGGCTGAACACGGACTGGTCTGGAGGCGTGTGCTGCCGTGGTATGGATTTCGATGGAGGCTGCGTCCCCTCCTCGCCAGGATCCGGGGCAGGCGCGAACCGTCGAGATTCGCCCTGCTCATCGGCAACAGAAGGACCGCCTGAGATGCCATCCCAGGCATTGCCGCGGCCTGATCCGGTATCACGGCTGCCCGTCGTGATCCTGATGATTAAAAGCAGCTGCAATTGCCGCTGCGCGATGTGTGACATCTGGCGGGACAAAACCGGCCGGGAGATGCCCCTGGAACTGGTCGAGGACTGGCTGGAGCAACTGCACGCCCTGCATACCCGGGAAATCGTGCTCAGCGGCGGGGAACCCCTGATGCACTCGGAGGTGGAGAAGATCTGCGCCGCGGCCAGGTCCTGCGGCTTCCGGCTGACGCTGCTGACCACGGGTCTGTTGCTCAAGCGGCACGCCCCCTGGATCAGCCGGGGGATCGACCGGATCTACGTGAGCTTGGACGGCCCGGCAGCCGTGCACAACAGGATCCGGAATATCCCGGGGGCCTATGCCAAGCTGGCGGCGGGCATATCCGCCGTGCGGAGCCTTGCCCCGAACCTGCCCATCGGCGCCCGCTGTACGATACAGCAGGGGAACTTCAGAAACTTGAATGAAACCGTGGCTGCGGCGAGGCAGCTTGGCCTCGATTCGATCAGTTTCCTGGCCGCGGACATACTACCCGGCCATTTCAGCAGACCGGATCCATGGACCCAAAATGGAATAGCACTGTCCTCCACGGACCTGCCGGCGCTGCGCAGCGTGCTGGACCGGTTGTATGCAGAGAAGGCGAGGGAATTCGCCGATGGATTCATCGTGGAGTCCCCTGAAAAACTGGAACACAAACTCTACCAGTATTTCCAGGCGCTTGCCGGGACCGGGGATTACCCCGCCGTACATTGCAATGCACCTTGGGTATCCACAGTGATCGAGACTGACGGCAGGCTCAGGCCCTGTTTCTTTCACCGGCCCTACCCGGGGCATCCTGTGGAACAGCCACTGGAGCAGATCATCAATTCAGCACCGGCAAAAGACTGGCGCCAAAGTCTGGACATGCTGCGCGACCCAATCTGTAAGCGTTGTGTCTGCACCCTCGCACGTTCCGAATGAATATGCGGCGGCGTGGAAACCTCGTCTCAGTCACACCCCTGTATTCCCCGGGCACATGAGCCGATCACTTCGGATTGCCTGGATGGTTCCGGGGGGAGTCGATCGGAGCGGCCGCGAGAGGGTTATCCCGCACTTTCTCTGGCTCATGGAGGAGTTGTCCCGGGATCATGAAGTCCATGTTATCAGCCTGCATCAAGACCCGGAGCCCTGCTCGTATCCACTGCGGGGCGCAACGGTCCATGGCCTTGGCAATATCCGGGAAGACCGGCCGCTGGACCACGAACCGTGCCTCGCCCTCGTAGCCACCATGGACAAGGCCAGGGAGATACTGACGGCAAGGGGCCCCTGGGACATCCTGCACGGATTCTGGGCATTCCATGCGGGATGGCTGGCCGCGACGCTCGGCCGCGAGCTGCATATCCCTTCGGTCGTGAGCCTGCTGGGAGCGGAATTCGTCTCCCTGCCGGAGATCAGTTACGGCGGCCAGACCCACGAACGCCCCAGACGCATGGTGACGCAAACCACGGAACGGGCCAATGCCCTGACCGTGGCCAGCCGGTTCATGGGTGACCTGACAAGGGCCCAGGGACTGCATCCCGAATATATCCCTTTCGGCGTCCCGGACCCCTGTTTTCTGGAGGGCTTAGCGTCAGACCACCCTCCCTGGAGGCTGCTCCATGTGGGCAGCATCAATCGCGTCAAAAACCAGTCCCTGTTGCTGGCGGCCATGCAGAGAGTCGTTGCCGTCAACCCCGATGTATCCCTTGATATTCTGGGGATGGACACCCTGCAGGGAGAGTTGCACTCCCTGGTGGATTGCTACGGCTTAACAAGAAATGTAAGCCTGCACGGATATATACCGAACGATGTCGCGAGGTCCTTTTTTCAGCAGGCGCATGTATACCTGGTTTCGTCCCTTCACGAAACTGGCCCCATTGCCATGCTGGAAGCCGCCGCCTGCGGTGTACCCACCGTGGGTACACCGGTGGGCTATGTGGCGGACTGGGCCGGGGAAAGGGCGATCGCCGTACCGCATAATGACTCGGACGCCATGGCGGCTACCATATTGCAACTGCTGGTCGATACACCCAGACGCCGCGCCCTGGGCGATGCGGCCCGTGACTGGGTACGCCGGCATGATTCCCGCTGGACCGCCGAAAACTTCCTTCGCCTCTATCGTTCCTTGCTTTAGGGAGGACCCCCCCTGAGGATCCCCTTCCGGAGAAATCGAAGCGCATAATAAACTGCATAAATATTGTGTATTTCATACAGTCGGTATTTGTCATTCTATAGCGACATATTTATATCAATAGGTAAAAACCACTTCGGGAATCTTGCGTACGAACGCTCCCTTACACAGAATGGCACAATGTTCTATCTGTATGATTTTATGGAATATCACGCTGTTCCGTATAACAGTTGGCGGTATGTTTAATTATTCACCGTATTCTGGCATGGGACTTGCAAAAGCCTCTACATATTGAAATTAATTAGGGGCACCGACCTGTTTGATCCAGCTATAGGGCGGTACATAAACAGAAAACAAGTTCAAGGGGGCAAATTCCACATGTACAGAATTTTTGGTCACTATATGCCCAGAGCACTGTTGGTTCTGGGGTTACTCGAGAGCCTGATTCTTTTCTTATCTGTTTATATTGGTGCCAGTTTTTCTCTAGGTTCAGGTGTATCCAGGACAGGCTTGCATCATCCGCTAATTACCAATGCTACTATCTTTATAGCGGTCATGCTGGCTGCTATGACTGCGATGGGTTTGTACAGGCGTAACCTGAGGGATAGATTTCTAACAATCTCCTTCAGGGTATTTCTGAGCCTGCTGATGGGCCTATTGATTCTGTTTACATTCTACATGATATATCCAGAATCATTTTTTAACAGTAATGTGATTCTTATCGGTGTTGTTTGTGCCTTCTTGGGTATTTTATGCAGCAGGATTCTTTGGTGCACCGTCAGTAATCCCTATGTCAAAAAAGTCATGGTGATCGGGGCTGGAGAAAAGGCACAGCAACTTGAAGGTCTGAGGAGGAAGTCTGATTTGTTTGGCGTTGAGATCGTCGGTTATATCAATACGTGGGATCACAATAACCAGTGTGCGGTCAGCGCCGCCAGAGTTGTCGGTAATCTTAAGGGCGAGAATTTCCATCTTGCTGATTACCTGTTAAGAAACAAGATTGATGAGATTGTAATCGCAATGGACGAGCGCCGCTCCAGTCTACCAGTTGATGATATCCTTGAAGTGAAAATGAAAGGTATCCACGTTATCGAAGTCAATACATTTATGGAGAGGCAACTTGGAAAGTTATACCTGAGTAGTCTTAAGCCTAGTTCTTTCATCTTTTCCGATGGATTCAATAAAAATTCCTTGAAAAGGATCAATAAGCGATTGTTGGATATCACCAGCAGTTTCATTTTGCTCATATTGACTTTGCCGATATCGCTTTTGACTGTATTTGCAATATTTATTGAATCCAAAGGAAGAGGTTCAATATTCTATAAACAGTCTCGCGTAGGCGAAAATAACGAAATCTTTAATGTACTGAAATTTCGCAGCATGGACGAAGACGCTGAAAAAGATGGTATTGCGAAATGGGCGACACTCAATGATAGTCGTATAACCAAAGTGGGGTCCTTCATAAGGAAAACAAGAATAGATGAATTGCCACAATTGATAAATGTCTTATGGGGTAATATGAGTTTTGTCGGGCCCAGACCGGAACGGCCCCAGTTTGTTGAGGCCCTCTCGACCTCCATCCCGTACTATAACTTAAGACAGCATATCAAGCCGGGCATTACTGGCTGGGCACAAATATGTTACCCATATGGCGCAAGCATTGATGATGCAAGAGAGAAACTTCAATATGATCTGTATTATCTCAAGCATCACAGTATATTTCTGGATCTACTAATCCTAGTCCAGACAGTCGAGGTTATTCTCTTCCAGAAAGGTTCAAGATAACGACGACAAAGTTCCTATATCCCAATAGTGAAATGGGATATCTGCAGTGCCCCCTGAGCTACCTCATGTATGCCTTTACCGGTTTACAATAGGATGTAATTTGAGGTAGCTCATTTTTTATTTTGGCTTGCCGCACGAATCCGGCATAAATGGTTACCAGTAGCATCATTAATCAGTTTCTTCACAAAATCATTCTTCCTGATAGTTTTATCATTTACTCGCGTCGTTTAATTACGTAGGATTCGTCCGTTACAGTCCCGGACCACACTCCTGCACACATCAGTAATCAGGACTTGACTAATGCGAGCTATAGAACTGTTCAGCAGCCTGTCTGGATCCGCTCTCTTTCTGATTCTGACCACTCTCCTGTTGGTTATCTGGCGTGGCCAAGCCATAGCCACTTTGTTGATCGCAAGTTGTGTAAGCTCAGTCGTATATTTTGGATGGCTGGCGTATACAGCGATAACAAGTAATCAATCCATCTTCATACAGCAGCTTCTGGAGGTAT
The DNA here is from genome assembly GCA_001801825.1 of Gammaproteobacteria bacterium RIFCSPLOWO2_02_FULL_56_15. Lineage (GTDB taxonomy): Bacteria > Pseudomonadota > Gammaproteobacteria > Eutrophobiales > Eutrophobiaceae > 2-02-FULL-56-15. The sequence goes on from MGYR01000009.1 coordinate 21,638, forward strand.
TCAGAAGTTTAATGTGGCTAATTCTGCTGGCCAAGATAACGGGGCTTAGCACCAGTACTACCTGGATAAAGGGAATATTGCCATTAGGTGCAATCGGTTTTTCGATAGTTTTTGTGATGATGATTGCAGCAGCGCATGAATATATACCATTTTCATTTTTCGGATTGATATCGGATAACACACTTTATTATGGCTATTTATTCATGGCAATCACGGGGTTGGTGCTTGTTGAACAGTGGTATCGAAAAACAAAAGCGGGATACCGCTGGGCCATAAAATATTTCTGCCTTGGTCTGGGGGGAATATTCTTCTATGAATTTGTTATTTACTCAGATGCGGTGTTGTTTCGCCGTATTAATCCTGACCTTTGGATAGCAAAAGGAGCAATTAATGCCATATGTGTTCCGCTGATTGCGGTTTCCATTAGGCGTATACGTGAATGGAATATGGAATTGTTCGTTTCAAGGCATATTATTTTTCAGAGCAGCATGATGTTGATGGCAGGTCTATATCTCAGCTTCATGGCGATCTCGGGATATTATGTCAGGGTATTTGGTGGCACATGGGGTGGGGCACTACAGTCAGTATTCCTGTTTACTGCAATTCTGGGATTAATGGTACTGGCTTTTTCTTCAGATCTTAGGGCCAGATTGAGGATATTTCTTGTAAAGCATTTCTATGAAAATAAATATGATTATCGGGAAGAATGGCTTGGCTTTACAAGGATGTTTGCTGAAATTAAAGATGGCGGAAACATCCATCAAAACACACTGAAGGCGTTTTCCGATATTATGAGATGTAATGGGGGAGGGATATGGATTAGAGATAATACAGTTAATGATTTCTGCTGCTTAGCGGAGATCAATCTCAAGGAAGCATGTGATATCAGGATACACGCCGTTACGGATTTCGTCCGGTTTCTTGAAGAGACGCAGTGGGTTATTAATATAGAAAGTTATAGAACTGGGAAGGAGGATTACCCGAAACTCAAGTTACCTGAATGGCTTATTTCCATACCTGGAGCTGCTCTGGTGGTTCCCTTATTCAATGAGAGGAGTCTTATTGGTTTGGTGTTATTGACACAATCTGATCTGAATGTTTCGTATAACTGGGAAGACTATGATTTGTTGAAAACCATGGGACATCAGGCATCTGGGTATATCGCCCTGGTCAAGGCAACAGAAGACCTTGCGCAAGCTAAACAGTTTGAAGCTTTTAATCGTCTCTCTGCCTTTGTTGTTCATGATATTAAGAACCTTGTTGCTCAGTTGTCACTGGTAAGCAGTAATGCGAAGAAATTCAGAGATAATCAGGATTTTCTAGAAGATGCGTTTGAAACGATAGATAATTCCGTCAGCAAAATGAATCGCCTGTTGCAGAGTCTCAAAAAGGGGTCGCTTGGTAAACAACATGACTACATGCATTTCGAATTGAGTGAGGTTATTGAACAGGTTGTTCAGCAGACTTCCTCCAACAAGCCGGTGCCAAGGGCTGTGGATCTGGAACATGGTTTGGTTGTCTGGTATGACAGAGAAAAATTAATAAATGTAATCCAGCATCTTGTTCAGAATGCTCAGGAAGCGACTCCAGAAAACGGTATTGTCGAAGTAACATTATATCGCGAGGAAAGCACCGCAAAAATCAGGATACGAGACTCTGGCACGGGCATGGATCAGGACTTTATCAGATCACGCCTGTTCAAACCGTTCGATACTACCAAGGGCAATGCGGGAATGGGAATAGGTGTATATGAAAGTCTTGAAGCCATGAAAAGCATGGGCGGAGATATGGATGTTATTAGCAAGCCCGGCGAGGGGACATTGTTTATTCTCACAATACCATTAACCTGATCAGCCCGGAATATAACTATCAATAATGAGCAAGTCACCTAAAGTCCTAAGTGAAGAAAAACCCCATCTGCTGATAGTTGAGGATGACAAAGGATTACAGAAACAGCTTAAATGGTCATTTTCAGACTACAACGTACTGACAGCGGATGATCGTGAAAGTGGTCTCAAATTACTTAAAGAATTCCGTCCACCAGTTGTGATACTTGACCTGGGCTTACCACCCGATCCCGCAAATGCCACTGAGGGGTTAGCGGCATTGCAGGACATCCTGTCGCTTGAACCACATACCAAGATCATTGTGGTAACCGGTAACGACGAAAAAGAGAATGCTCTCAAGGCGGTGGATATGGGTGCCTATGATTTCTATCAGAAACCAGTGGATCAGGATATCCTGGGGCATATAGTGGATCGTGCATACCGCTTTCATTCATTAGAGCAGGAAAACAGGGACCTTAGCAGGACAAGTGGGAAAACATCTCTGCAAGGCATTATCGCAATAAGTGAATCGATGCGTGATGTATGCAAGACTATAGAAAAGATAGCTCCAACTGATTTGACGGTTTTACTCCTTGGAGAGAGTGGCACAGGCAAGGAGCTGCTGGCTCATGCATTGCATGATTGTGGATTAAGAAAGGATAATGCTTTTATTGCGATCAATTGTGCTGCAATTCCCGAAACCCTGCTGGAAAGCGAGCTTTTCGGATATGAAAAGGGGGCGTACACAGGTGCTGCCAAGACAACCAGGGGGAAAATCGAGTATGCATCCCGGGGAACATTATTTCTTGATGAAGTGGGTGATTTGCCATTAGCATTACAGGCAAAGTTACTGCGATTCCTGCAGGAGCGTGTTATTGAAAGAGTCGGCGGACGAGAAGAGATTCCAGTAGATGTTCGTGTAGTTTGTGCCACACATCAGAACCTAGAGGAAAAACTGAAGCTTGGTGAATTCCGGGAGGACCTCTACTACCGGATATGCGAAATGACCATAAGCATCCCGCCATTACGGGAGCGCCCGGATGATGCAGTTGTACTTGCACAGCATTTTCTGAATATCAACAAAACCACAAGCACCAAGGCGAAAAGGTTTAGCAAAGGCGCAATTGAAGCAATGGAGCATTACGAATGGCAAGGAAATGCTCGCGAACTTGAAAACAAAGTTAAAAGGGCCTTGATTTTTACAGAATCCGATACAGTTACTGAAGTGGATATGGGGCTTAAGCCTGCGCCAAATCCTGTAGATGAACCCGAATTGGTTGAGTTGAAAATGGTGAGGGAAATAGCGGAACGTCATGCAATCGAACGTGTTTTGAGGCATTGTGATGGAAAAATAAGCAAGGCTGCACGAATACTCGGTGTTAGCCGTCCTACTCTGTATGATTTGATCGAGAAATATGGCCTGAATAGCTAAGTGCTACTGAAACAAACCAGGCCTCGACTCAATCTCATACTCCAACTTGAATTGTGCTTGGATATTTTGATATCTATCAAGGTGAATAAATATGTCTTTGGAACCCAGAAGAATCGAGTGCTACGACTGTGTTTGCCATTTCAACCCATTAGTAGCTGCGGTTTGTTTTGTTATGCTCTTGCAGAATACGCCCGCTCAACCTGTCACCATTGACAGTAATATCCTTGTCTCACCTGCGCCAGCATTTACGGGCCAGGAACTTCGTGCATTACCAACCGACTCCTGGATAACCAATGGTGGAAATGTGTTCAATCAGAGGTTTTCACCCTTACGTCAGATAAACAAATCTAATGTGAATGACTTGCGGGCAAACTGGAGGGTACATCTCGAGGGTTCCGGACTGGAAGCCAAATATTCAGGTGAAGCACAACCGATTGTCTATAAGGGAGTGATTTATATCTCAACAGGAGCCGATGATGTATTCGCAATCAGTGTGGTTAACGGGCAGGTGCTCTGGCGCTACACAGCAAATCTAGATCCTGATATAAACACACTATGCTGTGGTTGGATTAATCGGGGTGTGGCTCTTGGGGATGATAAGGTATTTCTCGGTAGACTGGATGGGAAGCTTGTAGCGCTTGACCAGCAGACAGGTAAGGAAATATGGACAGTTCAGGGTGAACGCTGGCAGGAAGGGTACAGTATTACCAGCGCACCTCTTTTTTACAATAATTTGGTGATTACAGGGTTTGCCGGTGCTGAATATGGGATCAGAGGCCGGATAAAGGCCTATGATGCAGATGATGGTTCACTCGTCTGGACCTTCTATACGATTCCAGGTCCGGGACAACTCGGAAGTGAGACTTGGCCCAAGGATAACGAAGTCTGGAAACATGGGGGAGCCTCAGTCTGGCAGACACCCGCAGTAGATCCTGATCTTGAACTGTTATATTTCTCAACAGGTAACCCAGGGCCCGACTTTAATGGCGCTGTAAGGGCGGGCGACAACCTCTTCTCGGATTCAATTGTAGCCCTCAACGCAATGACTGGTGAATATCGCTGGCATTATCAACAGGTGCATCACGATATCTGGGATTATGATTCGACCAATCCTGTGATTCTTTTCAATGTAACGATCCAGGACAGGATGCATAAAGCGATTGCGGAGGCCAACAAGACGGGTTGGGTGTATATTCTGGATCGTGTAACGGGGGAACCTTTGATTGGGATCGAGGAAAGGCCCGTACTGCAAGAACCTGCACAAGGAACAGCCGCAACTCAGCCTCATCCTGTTGGTGATCCATTCGTCCCCCATACCGTTCCTATAGCCCCAGAAGGCTACCCGCTTGTTAACCAGGGTGGAATTTTCACACCTTTTCTTGGTGATAAGGGGGTGATCATGTCCCCGAGTCTTTTTGGAGGCGCCAATTGGCCACCAAGCTCCTATGATCCCGACAAACAAAGAATGTTCATATGTGCTTCTGATGTGCCAGGTAATTTCATCGGTGGCGATAGGGATTTTGAATTGCCAAAACCGGGTCAACAGTACCTTGGTGGGGTCGTAGGTTTTGCGGATACGCACCGTTATGGTGTCTTTGCAGCTATGGATATGACAACCAACAAAATTGTCTGGCAATATCGTTGGAAAGACCAGTGTTACAGCGGATCCGTCGCAACGGCAGGTGATCTGGTCTTTACCGGAAGAAGTGATGGACGTTTCATGGCACTTGATGCGGATACTGGGATGACACTGTGGGAATTCCAGACAGATGCAGGAGTAAATGCAACCGCTAGTATTTTTGAACATGATGGTAAACAGCATATTGTTGTCCTGTCCGCCGGTAATTTGCTGGCAGGTTCAGTTCATGGAGACAGTGTCTGGTTATTTTCGTTGGACGGAAAAATGGAACCACTGGCCGTGGAAACAGCAACTGTGACTCCCGATATCGCAACAAATATAACACCCACTGGAGCCGATATTGCCAGTGGCAAGAAAACGTTCCAGGATGTTTGTGTTCCTTGCCACGGAACCGAAGGTAGAGGGGGACATGGTGGGGGTGCACCCTTGGACACGGTTATGGATTTCGAAACGATTGTCTCCCGAGTAATGACTGGGAAAAATGAGATGCCTTCATTCAGTACAGCATTGACGTCCGGGCAGATCCGGGATGTCAGTGCCTATATTCTGGAGGAACTTTTCCCCTGAAATATATCAGCAGCGATTGCTGAATAGTTATGTGTGAATGCTGCAGATAATACAGCAGTTCACTATTGAGGTTCGCTAGCCAGGTAGACTCGGTGGATCGAATGAAACAGCCATGAAGTACCTTTTATCCGGAGCATTGTTAATTCTCGTGATTAATGTCCTGGCACAGGGCACCCGGGGTGATGCAGCATTGGTTATCCTGCCTCCAGATCATGAGTTCCACTTTGCCCGTCTTGCCTATCCAGGCAATGGATATTCCACCCGGGGAGGAGGTTTCGGGCAGGGTTCACAACCTTGGCTGACTGATTGGCCCGAGGCTGAGAGTTTTTTCATGGGTGGTGTGCAGCGACTGACTAGGGTGCATGCAGCCGCGGATGGCCGGGTAATTTCTTTGCAGGACGCCGAATTGTTCGACTTCCCTTTTCTGTATGCGGTAGAAGTAGGTTACTGGTACCTGGATGAATCAAACGCTGCAATACTTCGGGAATATCTTTTACGGGGAGGATTCCTGATCGTTGATGATTTCCATGGAACATCCGAATGGGCGAGTTTTATGAATTCCCTTCATCGTGTATTTCCCGATCGGCCGATCGTTGAACTTCCGGATTCTCATGAGGTATTGCATGTGCTTTATGACCTGGATCAAAGGATCCAGATCCCTGGTATATGGGCTCTGATGAGCGGGGCCACCTGGGAGAGGGATGGATTCAAGCCCCACTGGAGAGGTATCTATGATGATGCTGGAAATCTGATCGTGGCAATTAATTTCAATATGGATCTAGGAGATGCCTGGGAACACTCAGACTGGCCGGAGTACCCTGAGCCCATGACGGCCTTGGCGTACCGTTTTGGGATCAATTACATCATATACGCAATGACTCACTAGCTGACCGCTTCAAACTCAAAACAATTTGAGTGGAGCGAGGCCATTTCATTACCCCGCATTAAATGCCGTTGAATTGCATTTTATAATATCAATAAGGTCGCCAGTCCCAGAAGCAGCCCCATACTGATTACATCGGTGGCTGTTGTCAGAAATATGCTCGAGGCAGTGGCAGGGTCCGCCCCCAGCTTGCGCAATACCAATGGCACCATGACACCGGTAACTCCGCTGGCTATACAGGCCCCTATCATGGCCAGTAATACCACGAAGGAAAGTTTGACCGACACTTCACTTCCAGTCTGTTTCGAGTAGAAGTACATGCCTAAACTTGCCGTGATACCAACCAGAAATCCATTGATGGAGCCGAGTAAAGCCTCCTTGAACAGCAAGCTTTTTTCCATGCCCGGTTTCAATTCATTCAGCGTTAACCCCCGTAAGGTCACCGCCAGGGCCTGACAGCCGGTATTCCCGGACTGCCCCGCGAGTACGGGGAGAAAAGCAGTCAGCACCACGATTTTTGAGATTGTCTCATCAAACATGCCTACGACGGCGCCGGCAAGAAAGGCAGTCAGCAAGTTAAGTTGCAACCAGGGATGCCGCAGGAACAGACAGCGCCACCAGGGCGTGCTGACATGCTCTTCCTTATATATACCCACCATCTGACCGGTCTGGGCCGTCAGTTCATAGGTATGACGCTCAAACAGGGCGTAGCCACGGATGAATCCGACCAACCTGCGTTCCTCATCGCAGACCGGGTAGATCGGGTAATGGCGGAGCAACACGGCCTTCATGGCCTCCTCCACCGTGGAGTCGGCACGGAAATAAAAGGGTTCCTCGACCATGATATCCCGCAGTTGTTCTTCCGGGGCGGCGAACAACAGTTCACGCATCGCCACCACACCCGTCAGGCGCCTGTCCTCATCAAAAGTGTAGGCGTAGATCACCTGCCTCTCCCGCGCGGAATTCTTGAGTATTCCAACTACTTCCTGAACCGTCATGGTTTCCGGATAGGACTCGATCGGCGGCTCCATCAGTCGTCCTACGCTGTCTTCGTCATAATTGAGATTGACGCCCCACTGTTCTCCCACCTGATCGCTGATATGTGAGCGCAGCAATTCGCCACGTACGGGGTCCATGTGCGAGAGTATGCGGACAGCCAGGGTAGGCTCCAGTCTTTCCAGAACATCGGCAACCAGTTCGTCTGACTCCCGATTAAGGAGTACAACTGCATCAAGTGGGGCCCTCCGGGTGATCGAATTTTTTAATTGGTTAATCCGTTTCTCGTAAAATTCCTCTGGGTCTTGTTCCTCAGGAGCGTCTGCAGCGTTCATCTGATATTACCATCAACAGTTGCGCGGGCCGCGCAAAGACAGCAATGTACATCAAAGCAGGCGGAGACAGAAACAAGTATTTTTAGGCTTGCAGACCATCTGCTGAATGATCTGGACATCGGAACGAGATGCGATTGAGACGGGTCTTGGTTTTGCAGATAAGTGCGGGAACGGGCTGAGCTGCCCACACGTTGGGAATATGGAGTCACAAGACTTGAGGAAAGGTGCCCATTGATTCATTATAGTTATCGCGGGCCGTAGTGTATGAGGCAAGGGCTAATCAAATGAACACTAAAACCCCGGATAACAGTCGACTCAATAAGGTTGTGGCTGAATCCAGGAAAAACCGTGAGAAGCGAGAGCTTTCCTATCGGGAGCAGGCGTTGAAAATGTTTCCGTGGGTATGTGGCCGTTGCTGCAGGGACTTTGACCGTACCAATCTGAGTGAATTGACCATCCATCACCGCAATCATGATCACGACTATAACCCATCTGACGGAAGCAACTGGGAATTGCTTTGTATCTACTGTCATGAGAATGAACACGCACGCCATGTTCATGCCTCCACAAACAGCCATAATCCTGGCAATAACGATAATTCCGATCGGCGAACCCATTACCATCCTTTTTCCTCGCTGGGGGAAATACTGAAAAACAAATAGGCGGAATATTTGTCCAGGCTGAAATCACGAGGGCTTCATATCGCAGCCATATATCGTAATCAGGATAAAATCATGATCTACATACAACAGGGGATACTTGAATCGGTTCCATCTCATGCCAGGTATCTGGAATTCTCACTGCAAGCGGGTGAGCGACCCACAGCGCCGCTATTAAAACTTGCAGCAGTGATCAATGGAAAGGATACGGTGCTGGGGATCGGTCAAACTTTGATCTCCGCAATGGGAGCGGATATACCGGGGATGAAGGATTTTCCGGTGTTGACGGCTTCCGGCATCAGTGTCCCATCCACTCCGGCGGCATTGTGGTGCTGGCTCCGGGGAGGTGACCCTGGTGAACTGATACATCGAGGCCGGATGATAAAGAAAATACTGGATCCTGTATTTACGCTTGACCAAGTGGTCGATGCCTTCATGTATGACACGGGCCGGGATCTTTCAGGTTATGAGGACGGCACGGAAAATCCGGAAGGCGACGCGGCAGAGAAGGCAGCCATGGCTATAGGAGATCGTGAGGGTATGTACGGCTCCAGTTTTGCCGCAGTGCAACAATGGGTGCATGATCTGGATGAATTTGAACGCATGAGCCCTGCCGAGCGAGATAATACTATCGGACGCAGACATTCCGACAACAGCGAGATTGAAGATGCCCCGGAGTCCGCTCATGTAAAGCGTACTGCACAGGAAAGTTTTCAACCCGAGGCCTTTGTTCTAAGAAGGTCCATGCCATGGAACGATAGTCTGCAGGCCGGATTGATGTTCGTTGCCTTCGGGCATTCCTTCGCCGCTTTTGAAGCTCAGTTACGTAGAATGACGGGTCATGATGACGGAATCACCGATGCCCTGTTCCGCTTTACCCGGCCTGTAAGAGGTTCCTACTACTGGTGTCCTCCGATAAAGAATGGACGACCGGACCTTAGCATGCTCGGTTTACATAGCTGACAGTTTTCATGATTCAGGCCAGTCACAAAGAGACTTTGCAGTCCATCGAATCCGGAACCATTACAAGTATGAATACCCATGAGCATGCATAGTACAAAGACGGGATCTGCGCACGATACGAATCCAAGCGCAGGTATCTTACTGGTCAATCTGGGATCTCCGGATGATCCCAGTCCACGGGCGGTACGCCGATATCTGGCGGAATTTCTCTCCGATCCACGGGTGATAGAGACGCCGGCCTACCTCTGGCAGCCATTGCTGCATGGGATTATCCTGCGCATCAGACCACGCAAGACTGCACTGAAATACAGAGAAATCTGGACTGAAAATGGATCTCCCTTTTTAGTGACATCGAGGCGTCAGGCAGCGGCCATCACACATAGACTCAGCAATACGATCAAAGGTCCAGTGAATCTGGAGCTGGCGATGCGCTATGGCAATCCCTCTGTAAGTGCAGCGCTGGAGGGCTTACGGCAGAAAAATATGCGCAGGTTACTGGTATTGCCTCTCTATCCGCAATATTCCGCAACCACGACAGCCTCAAGCTTTGATGCTGTCATGCAAGAATTGGGGACCTGGCGATGGTTGCCTGAATTACGGTTCGTCAATCATTACCATGATGATCCTGGTTATATAGATGCGCTGGCCACATCGATTATCAGGCATCGTGAACAACAGCATGGGACTGGGAAACTCCTTTTTTCCTTTCATGGCCTGCCCAAGCGCTATTTTCTTTTGGGAGATCCTTATTTCTGCGAATGCCACAAGACCGCCCGTCTGGTGGCGGGGAAAACAGGACTTGCCGAATCAGACTGGACAGTCAGCTTCCAGTCAAGATTCGGGCCAGCGGAATGGTTGCAGCCTTATACGGATGATATCTTGCGTGAGTGGGCCGCAGGTGGAGTCAAAAATGTAGCTGTGATTTGCCCGGGATTCGCAGCGGATTGTCTGGAAACCCTGGAAGAAATCAATATCCGGAGCCGTAAAGTATTTCTATCCGCGGGGGGAGGGCGTTTTTCCTACATCCCGGCATTAAATGATGAGCTCGCGCATATAAACCTGCTGACGGATCTGATCATCCGGCATGCCGGGGACTGGCCGGAATTTTCAGCGAACCGGGACATGGTCTCACTATAATACCTTGCCAGGTCTCAAGCGGACAGTAAGCTTCCGCAGGCTGTCCGCAAGTCGAGAGTTTTCTGTTCAACCATTCAGGTCATTCTCTTCGAACAGCAACCTGTCCCCGATAAGACCGTAAAATGGAACCGCTCCTGAGAAGTACCAGCCGATATGTTCCCCGCACAGACCACAGAGGGCAATCTGCCATTGGTATCCTTGAAACCAGCTATAATCCCCCGTCGCTTTACCGACGATAGCGCATCCAGGTGCTTCCCGATAACAGGTGAATGAGTAGCTGAGCCCGGCAGGATTGATACGGACATGGCTGGACCTCCCGTCTATATCGGTCGCCATCGATTTACTGGTTATCGGATTGTGGCAGGACCGGCAGAGGATTTTGTCGTTGCGGTTTTTATGCGCAGAGATATCCGTTTCCCGCTCCTTCCGTGTGGAAATTGCGGATCGAGAATCGAAAAAATACCAAATGATCGCGTTTTCCCTGGCAATGCCCGCTGGTAAAATGGTTTTCTGCATGGTTAAATCCCGCGTATACCAGGATTATACTGTCGGGACAGACCGCAGTGATAATTTTCTGCCCAACCGGGCAGGTTTGCAGTATCCCGCGGAATAAATCCCATGTATCAGCATAGGGGTGATTCAATTTGCAGGAGCCTGATTTCCCTGTGATAGGCATGTTCGATACAGTAACTGGAGCAAGGAAACCATTTTCTATGGCTAATTGTTGGGCCATCCCGCAATTCTGGCTGGACAAAAGCCGGTCGGCGCTAATCTCAATCCTGCTTGCGCTTGCAGTCGTCAAACCCGTCCATGCGGATCCCCTGGATGAACAGCGAGAACTGTTCAGGCAGGCGAACCAGGCATTGGCTGCCGGTCAACTACAGAAATTCAAATCACTATCCGCACAGTTGTCGGATTATGCCCTGTATCCCTATCTTGTATATGAGGAGCTTCGGAGGAGACTCTGGAAAGCGGATAGCGCCGAGCTAAGGGCCTTCCTGGCGGCCTACCCGGACCTGCCGATCAGCGGGGATCTGCGCCGGAACCGGCTGAAATTTCTGGCGCAGGGAAAGAAATGGCAGGAATTTCTGGATTTTTATACCGTGCAGCAGGACAAAACTTTACAGTGTTACTTCCTGCAGGCTCGCATGCACCTGAATCGCCAGGAACTGTTGCTGGAGGATATTCGCAGCCTGTGGCTGGCAGGTGAATCGCTGCCACAGGAATGCGACCCGGTCTTCGATATGTTCTACCAGAGCGATTACATGACCGATGATCTACTCTGGCAACGTATCCGTCTGGCCATGGGAAACAATAACCCTGCTCTGGCTGGCTACCTCTCCCGGCGCTTGTCAGATACTGAAAGAAAATGGGGCATACGCTGGGTGGATACGCATAATAATCCCGCCCGCTGGACCGGAGCTGCTGCATTTGAGGATACACCACAGGCCAGGGAGATCCTGGTCCATGGAATCACCCGGCTCGCACGTCAGGATGTTTCCCGTGCTCTCGCTAACTGGGAATCCCTGCGGAACAAATATACCTTCAGCGAGGCAGACAAGGGGCGTGCCCTACGTGAGCTTGCCATTTGGTCCGCACGCAAGAATCATGAAATGGCCACGGAATTGCTGGATACGATTGAAACCTCCAGTGTGGACGACACCATTTTGCACTGGCGCCTGGTGACCGCCCTGGCGAACAGGGACTGGCATAGCCTCTTGCGCTGGACCAGTGGAACGCCACCAGAATCCGTCACCTGGCAACGCTGGTACTACTGGCAGGGCCGGGCGCTTGAAGAGACCGGTCGTACAGAGGAAGCTCGAGTTTTTTTTCAAAAGATCCAGGATGAGCGGGACTATTACGGCTTTCTGGCAAGAGACCATCTGGCCATTCCCTACGAGATGAATCACAGGGAGTTGCAGGAGCAGCCGGAGGCCTGGCAGGAGGTCGCCACCTTCCCTGCCGTCATTCGAGCCCGCGAACTGTATCATCATGGAATGCTCTATGCCGCCAGGAGGGAATGGCAGATGATGTTTGATGCGCTGTCCAATTACCAATTGCAGATTGCCGCGGTCTTTGCGGCGGAGTGGGGCTGGCATGATCGTGCGATCCTGACTTTGGGTCGGGCGATGGCCTATGATGACCTGGTCTTGAGATTCCCGGTGGTGTTCGAACAGTTACTCAGAAAGTATGCCGATCAGAGGCAACTGGATCTGGCCTGGATGTATGCCCTGGTTCGAGCCGAGAGTGCATTTATGGTGGACGCCCGGTCCGTCTCCGGGGCGCTTGGACTGATGCAGTTGATGCCGGCCACCGGTAAACAAACCGCAGACCGGATTGGTTTCCGGAGCTTTGAAAATGTCTACCTCCTGGAAGCGGACAAGAATGTCACCATCGGCAGCGCCTATCTCAAGCAGATGACCGAGCAGTTCGATGGTAATCTGGTATTGGCCACGGCAGCCTATAATGCCGGTCCCAATGCCGTGCTTTCCTGGTTGCCGAAAGAGGTATGTATCATGCCGGAGATCTGGATAGAGCAGATCCCTTACGAAGAGACCCGCAAGTATGTCAGCAGGATCCTCTATTTCGCCAGTATTTATGACTGGAGGTTGCAACAGAAGGTGATACCGGTGAAAGATCGTATGAACATGATCCCCTTGAGGAAAAATCTGCATGCCGCCAATGCCCATTGTGGTTCCAAGTTGGCGTCCGTGGTTTTGAATCAGTGATGACCGGCCGGATTACCATACTGGGAGGGAGCGGTTTTGTCGGTCGCCGTATTGCAAATCGCCTGGTTAGCGCCGGTTACAGTCTCAGGATCCCGACCCGTGATGTGGATAACCTGCATCCGGATATTCGAGTCCTTCCTGATACGGAATTGTTGCAGGCAGATATACATGATCCTGAGGCACTGTTAAATGTGATTGCAGGCAGCCGGGCCGTGATCAATCTGGTCGGGATCCTCAATGAAAAAGGACGCGACGGCAGCGGTTTCCGCCATGCGCATGTGGATCTTCCACGCAAGCTACTACAGGCCTGCCAGGCGCTTGGAATCAGAAGGATCCTGCATATGAGCGCACTGAATGCCGACCCTGTGAAGGGACCCAGCCATTATCTAAAGAGCAAGGGAGAGGCAGAAGACCTGTTGCATGCGGGGGAAGGCATCTCGGTAACCAGTTTCAGACCGTCGGTAATCTTCGGCCCCGGCGATGATTTTTTCAATCGTTTTGCCGGCCTGCTCCGGATCACGCCTGGCCTGTTTCCCCTGGCCTGCGCCGATGCCCGTTTTGCACCGGTCTATGTAGGTGATGTAGCTGAGGCATTCGTCCGTTCCCTGAATGACTCAGCATATTTTGGCAAGCGATTTGACCTCTGCGGTCCCCGAGAGTACAGCCTTGCTGAGCTTGTCCGCTATACAGCGCGATGCTGTGGCCTGCAGCGCATTATTCTGCCACTACCGGATGCGGTTTCGAGGATCCAGGCGGCAGTTTTTGATTTTATCCCCGGCAAACCATTCTCAACGGACAACTATCTTTCAACCAAGATCGACAGCATCTGCAAATGCAATGACCTGCGGACACTGGGTATTCTACCTACAGCCCTGGAAGGGGTGGTGCCGAACTACCTGCGTATCTGATCTTCGGTAACCGCGGCAGGCCGCACGGTAAACCGGCAGGAAGCGCCAATCGCTGACATGTCTGAATACATCGCTTATCCCTCAACAACCATTCCGGAGTCACACCTGAGTCACAGGTCCATTTGTTATACACTGGAGCCATGGGAAAGATCGTGGATGCTGGCATGAAAATCTACCGGGTGGGCGGATCCGTACGTGATGAGTTACTTGGACTGCCGATAAAGGACCGGGACTGGGTGGTGGTCGGGGGATCCGTCGAGGTGATGCAAGCTCAGGGGTATAAGCCCGTCGGGCGTGATTTCCCGGTTTTTCTGCACCCTGCAAGTCACGAGGAGTATGCCCTGGCCCGTACGGAGCGCAAGACGGGTAAGGGCTATCTTGGCTTCGGTTTTCATACCGCACCGGATGTCACCCTGGAACAG
>MGYR01000009.1:36165-37034 GCA_001801825.1 Gammaproteobacteria bacterium RIFCSPLOWO2_02_FULL_56_15
ACTGCGCCACGTCTCTCCCGCCTTCAGTGAAGATCCCCTGCGGCTGGTGAGGGTGGCGCGCTTTGCGGCGCGTTTCGGATTCCGTATCGCGGATGAAACCATGACACTGATGCGGGAGATAAGCGCTTCCGGGGAACTTCTACATCTTTCTCCTGAGCGGATCTGGCAGGAGACGGAGCAGGCGATCGGGGAAAGCGATGCGGTTCGATTTTTTGAGGTATTGAGAGAGTGCAATGCCCTGGTGGTGATCTTCCCCGAGCTGGATCGCTTGTTTGGTATCCCTCAGCCTATACATTATCATCCGGAAGTTGATTGCGGCTTACATACCCTGATGGTGCTGGAAGCTGCCTGCCGCCTGACGCATGACACCGTGGTACGGTTTGCGGCACTGGTCCATGACCTCGGCAAGGCGGAGACCCCAGCTCTGCAACTGCCCGGTCATCCGGGACATGAGCAGAGAGGGGTGAACATAATCAAGCAACTCTGCGAGCGTTACCGGATCCCGGGGAGATACCGGGACCTCGCAATCCTGGTTGGACGCTATCACCTGGATTGTCACCGGCTTCCGGAACTGCGCGCGCAGACCGTACACGCGCGTCTGCGATCCCTGGATGCATTCCGGCGGCCGGCGCGGTTCGAACAATTCCTGCTGGCTTGCATGGCGGATGCCCGGGGGAGAAAAGGGCAGTCTGATAGTCCCTATCCCCAGGCAGAACTCTTCCGGCGTTACTTTCAGGCAGCGATGAGCATAGATACTTCTGGATTGGCACAGTCTGGATCGGATGGCCAGGAACGGGGAGTCATGATAGAAAAGGCGCGTATTTCAGCGATTCGGGACATACAATCCGAAACATGTATCCGGGAGAAAG
>MGYR01000010.1:0-5859 GCA_001801825.1 Gammaproteobacteria bacterium RIFCSPLOWO2_02_FULL_56_15
TAGCCGGGCACGGTGCCGCCGCCGCTCTCAAGTAATACCACCACTTCATCCTCTTTCCCGGCGATGGTCAGCAGGGCGGTGATCTCCTCGCGCAACGAGGCCACATCGGAGGCACGGATATCGCCGTTAAAATTCAGGACAAAAATCCGTTTCCGGGAATCATCCGGTTCCTTCTTTTCCTCCTGTTTGTGTTTGGCCTTGACCTCCTTTAGCGACTTTTTGAAATCCTTTTTCGGCAGGATGGCGGATTTCAGTACCAGGGCCATGTGCTCATATTTCTGGTTCAGATGCTTGACTTCAAGGTGTTCGTCACCGGCGCCGCGAGACCGCATATACAGCATGAACACCAGCATGGCGAGTGCTCCCAGTAACAGGACCACCGTTCCGAGCTTGGCCAGAAACAGTCCGTATTCATTGATAAATTCCATCAGCATAGGTGTTTGCCTCTCCGTATTTCCAGGATATCCATTTTGTCAGTTAGAAGTAGACCTACAGTATAACCGTTATACCGATCGATTCGGGAAAACTGATCCCCGCAGTGGTCTGGGACCAGAATTCATGTCAGCATGTCCTCCTATTCCACAAAAGGGAGAATTCCTGGCATGGCCGAACCAGGCGGCAGGTTTGCGGGCAGCGAGGATCGCCCCCGGGCGAGTAGTGTCAAACAGGTGCGCCAGATCTTGCCCTTCATGCGGCCGTACCTGGCCCATCTGGGGGTGACCCTGTGCTTTCTAATCCTTGCCGCGCTCCTGGCCCTGTCCATCCCCGTGGCGGTGCGGCAGGTGATCGATCATGGCTTTTCCACGGCGGAACCTGCCGCCATCAACAGTTATTTCCGCTACCTGCTGATCCTGGCGCTGGGCTTCGCCCTTTTTTCCGCCTTGCGCTATTACTTTGTCATGTGGCTGGGCGAGCGCGTTGTCGCCGATATCCGCGCCCGCGTGTACCGGCAGGTCATCGACATGAGCCCGGCATTCTTCGAATCGACCCCGGTGGGGGAAGTACTGTCCAGGCTGACCACCGACACGACCCTGGTACAGTCGGTAGTCGGGGCGGGGATCTCCATTGCGCTCCGCAGCACCTTCACTCTCTGTGGTGGTTTGATCATGCTGTTTGTCACCAGTTCGCGCCTCGCCGTGCTGATCTTGGTACTGTTCCCCGTGGTGGTGCTGCCCATCCTGCTTTATGGCCGCAAGATCCGCAAGTTGTCTCGCGCCAGCCAGGACCGGATCGCGGATGCCAGCAGTCTGGCCGGCGAGACCCTGAATGCCGTGCAGGTGGTGCAGGCATTCACCCTGGAAAACTTTCTCGGCCGGCGCTTCAGCGACTCGGTGGAACGGGCCTTCCACACGGCCCGTGCACGACTCCGCGCCAGCGCACTGTTGTCCGGCATCATCGTCTTCACCTCCTTTGGAGCTATTATTGTAGTGCTCTGGACCGGAGCCCATGCCGTGATCGAAGGGAGCGTAAGCGCCGGCACATTGGGACAGTTCATCCTCTACGCCGTCATGGTGGCAGGCAGCACCACGGCCCTGGGCGAGGTCTGGAGCGATGTGCAGCGGGCCGCGGGGGCCATGGAACGATTGATGGAATTGCTCAACACCCGGCCGCAAATCACCATCCCCGCTGAGCCAGTGCCGCTGCCGGAGGACGGCCAGGGCCACATCCGCTTCGAGGCGGTCCGTTTCAGCTATCCATCGCGGCCGGGTCAGCATGCCCTCAATGAATTCTCCCTGGAGGTCCGCCCGGGAGAAACCGTGGCCCTGGTGGGACCTTCCGGGGCAGGCAAGAGCACGGTTTTCCAGCTTCTGCTGCGCTTCTACGACCCACAGGCCGGCCGTATCCTGATCCAGGGCGTGGATATCAAGCAGGCGGATCCCCGGGAAGTCCGCGGACGCATCGGTATCGTGCCCCAGCAGACCGCACTCTTCGCCGACAGTGCCCTGGAAAATATCCGCTATGGACTCCCGGAAGCCGATGAAGCGGCGATCCGGGCGGCAGCGAAAGCGGCCATGGCGCATGAGTTCATCGAAAAACTGCCCGAGGGTTACCACAGTTTTTTGGGAGAGAAAGGCCTGCGACTCTCGGGCGGTCAGCAGCAGCGCATCGCCATCGCGCGGGCCGTACTCAAGAACCCACCGATCCTGCTGCTGGACGAAGCCACCAGTTCCCTGGATGCGGAAAGTGAAAAACTTGTCCAGGAGGCCCTGGAACATCTGATGCAGGAACGCACCACGCTGGTCATTGCCCACCGTCTGGCGACAGTGAAAAAGGCGGACCGCATCGTGGTGCTGGACGAGGGCCGCATCATCGACAGCGGGAGTCATGAGGAACTCTACCGCCGGGGCGGGTTGTATGCGCGCCTCGCGGACCTGCAGTTCGGGGAACGCGATGGCTCAGTAGAAGTTGAGGAACTGCTGCATCAGTCCCTGATCTGATCGCAGCCCGGTTCGAACCGCGTTGCTGTGATTGCTGAGCAAGCGCTGAACCCCTTTTACGGGCGCTGGCGCCGATAAACCGTCGGCTCTAATTCAGTAAACTGTCTCCCGAATCAGTAGAGTTCTTTACCCTCCTGCCAACCGCCGCCCAGGGCCTGATAGAATCCGACCATCGCGTTGAGTTGTAACAGCTTGTTGTCTAGATAGGCGTTTCGGGTGGAAAAGAGGGTATCTTGTGCATTCAGAACAGTTTGGTAGTCGATGACGCCTTCCCGGTATCTCACTTGGGCGATCCGGAACGATTCTTCCGCCGCGCCGAGATTATCCTGCGCCACCTGGCCGAGTTCCTCCAGCAACCGGAGATTACTCAGCAGCACTTCGATTTCATTGAATGCGCTCAACACGGCATTCCGGTAGCTCGCCAGATTGTTTTCCAGACTGATACGCGCCTGTTCGAGATTGCGGGAACGCTGACCGGTGTCCAGCAAGGTCTGCACCAGATTCGCGCTGATCTCGAGTACCGAAGTCGGCGAGGAGACAAGATCCAGCAGCGAGGTACTGGATGTGTTGACACCGCCGGTCAGGGATATCTGCGGGAAAAACTGTAGTCGCACAAGCTCCACATTGGATGTGGCGACACGGAGGTTTGCCTCGGCTTGTACAAGATCAGGGCGTCGAAGCAGCAGTTCGGAAGGCAAACCGGGTCGTACGGAGGGCATACGGAGATCCTGTAGACTCCGGCCATCGATATCGAAATCTTGAACGCTGCGTCCCAGCAACAATGCCAAGGACGAACGCCCCGCCAGGTCATTCTGGATCAGACTGCTCAGATTTGAACGTTCCCTCTGGATGGCGATTTGCTGCTGGAGCGCTTCAATCGGCACGGCAACGCCTGAATTCACCCGGGCCTCCGCGATTGCGCCGATGGCTTCGGCATTCGCGACATTCTGTCTCGCCGCCACTATCTTGTCCCGCGTCAAGAGGATCTGAAAATAGGTGGAGGAGGCGGTACCCAGGGTATTCAGCTCCAGGTCCACCAGTTGCGCGACCCGCGAGTCATATTCCGCTACTGCGCGGTCATAGGTGGCGGGTTTGCTCAGGATATCGTTATACGTAAACGAGATGCCGATGCGGGAGGGCGTGTCGGGACCGGAAGATGCGCTCGCGCCGTTAAAGCGGGTCTCGGTATATCCGGACCCGATTCCCGCCGATACGACCGGAGTCGGCCATAAATTGAAACCGGCCTCTTTCAACGCGATCTGCGCGGATACGAGATTCCGCCGGTTCGTGGCCAGATCCAGATTGTTGGCCTGTACCTGATCGATCAGCGTGCTGAGTTCCGTATCGTCAAAACTGTCCCACCATTCGGCGTCGGGCCATTCCACATCTGTCGTCTCAACAGGGCCTTGCCAGTGTTCCGGAACGTCGGTTTCCGCGAGTTCCGGGATACGGGTCGTGGCGCAGGCGGACAGGAGGAACAGCGTGAAAAGAATTACGTTTCCACGTGGGCACGGAATACGTGCCCACCCTACGCTGTATATACGCTTTCTCGCGAAGTCGCGAAGCGCGCGTAGGTTGGGCTGAATGAAATGAAGCCCAACATTAGGGCCATCTTTCGAGGCTGAGGTGTGGATTCCGTTCACCATGGTGAATTCCAGAGATTATTCATTGGCAAGAGCCACGACGGGATCGAGCCGGGCGGCCTTGCGCGCCGGAGCGAAACCGAAGATCAGCCCGATCGCCGCCGCGCAGGTAAAAGCCATCAACATCGGTTTGGATGTGAACAGCACCGGCACCTCGAAGGTCTGCAACACCAGGCCTATTCCGATTCCCGCGGCAACGCCGATTACGCCACCGATACCCGACACCACGATCGCTTCCGAGAGAAACTGCGACAGGATGTCGCCTTGTCTTGCGCCCGTCGCCATACGGATCCCGATCTCGCGGGTCCGCTCGGTGACCGATACCAGCATGATGTTCATGACGCCGATGCCGCCGACCAGCAGCGAGATTGCCGCGACGGAGCTCAGCATCATGGTGAAGGTTTCCTGTGTAGCGGAGACGGTTTCCAGCAGTTCCGCGCTGTTGAAGATCCGGAAATCTTCGGTTCCGTGCCGTTCGGTCATGAATTTCGTGAGCTCCTCCTCCGTCTTATCGATCAACTCCAGATCCTTCACCGCGACCGCGATGGTGCGCGCGAACTTCTGTCCGAACAACCGCAGGCCGCCGGTCTTCAGCGGGACAAAAACGGTGTCGTCCTGGTCGTCGCCGCGGAAGCCGGAGGACCCGCCCTTGCGGGTCATGACGCCGATGATCTGAAACGGGACTTTGCCGATCAACAGAAACTCGCCAAGGGGATCCTTGCCCTCCGGGAATAATTCCTCCGCCACGGTAGCGCCGAGCACCGCCACCGCTGTGTAGCGGTCGCTGTCCTCCCGGGTGAAGAACACGCCGCTGGCCAGCGGCCAGGACCGGGCTGCCGGCAGAGTATCGGTGGTTGCCGTGATCTGGGTCGAATGGTCCTGGTGGCCGGCGCGTACGGTGTAACTGCCCTGGAGTTCGGGCAAGGTGTAGCGGACATTCGGAACGCTCTCCAGAATCGCGTCGGCATCCTCGAAGGTAAATGTCGATTGCTGCATGCCGCGAAACTGCCCGGGCGCCCGCGCGGGTTGCAGATTCAACATGTTGGTGCCGCCGATCGAGCTGATGCGGTCGACAATCTGCTGTTGCGATCCTTCACCGATGGCGAGTATCGCGACGACGCAGGCCACGCCGATGACGATGCCGAGCAGGGTCAGTATCGTCCGGAAGAGATTTGCGTGCAGGGAACGCAGCGCCATGCGGATGGCCTCTGCCTCGCCGGCCAGAAAATGAGTGGCTTCCCGCGACAGAAACAGATCTCTCAGACCAGCGTTCTTTTTTTCATCGATCATCCCATCCCGGGACCCGCTGTCATTGATGATTTTGCCGTCGAAAAACTCGACGATCCGATCCGCGTGCGCGGCAACTTCGGCGTCGTGGGTTATCAAAATGACGGTATGTCCCTGACGGGCGAGATCCTCCAGCAGGGCAATGACCTCGATTCCACTTTGTGAATCCAGCGCCCCGGTTGGTTCATCGGCCAGAATGACGTTGCCCCCGTTCATCAAGGCCCTGGCGATGGAGACGCGTTGTTGCTGGCCGCCCGACAACTGACTGGGCCGATGGTCCAGGCGATCACCCAGGCCCAGACCTGACAGTAGGGCCTCGGCCCGGATCGCCCGGTCGCGCGCGGACAACCCGGCGTATATGGCGGGGATTTCCACATTTTCTTCCGCGGTCGCGGTCGCTAACAGGTTGTAGCTTTGAAAGATGAAGCCGAAGGCTTCCCGGCGTAACCATGCCAGTCCGTCCGCATCAAAACTCTCTATATCCCGACCGG
>MGYR01000010.1:5866-9009 GCA_001801825.1 Gammaproteobacteria bacterium RIFCSPLOWO2_02_FULL_56_15
ATATGTACCGCCCGTGGGCCGATCCAGGCAACCGAGGATATTCATCAAGGTCGTTTTTCCGGAACCGGATTGGCCCATGACGGCGAGGAATTCCCCGGGATAGATTTTTAAATTGACACCGCGCAGGGCGCGGACCTCGACACCCCCCCCGGTCACGAAGGTCCGGCTGATGTTTCGCAACTCGATCAGGGGGATCGCCATTTCGTTGCCGGGACGGGAAACCGGGTTCGCCGCTGGGGTATGTTCCGTGGCTGCCATGGAGTCTGTTAAATCAGTGTCGGATGAACTCGTTATCGCATGAAGGGCATGAATCCACCCGGTGGGCCGCGGAAATTAGTATTGGTGGTGGGTGCTGCGGTCAATTTCGCCTGGACAATCCCAGCCACCACCTTCTCACCTGCGGCAAGACCGGAGATCACCTCGGCCTTGACGCGGCTGGTGACACCGATGACCACTTGGCGTTCTTCGGTAGAGCCGTCCTCATGCACGACCTTGACTGTTGCGTTGCGCCGGTTGGGGGGGGATCCCGCGCCGGATGGGGCAAAGCGACCAGGAAACGCGCCACCCTGCGGGCCGCCAGGAGGGAAACCGCCTCCCTGCGCCATGCGTGCCCGGATCCGCTCCCGAACCTCCTCGCTCATTGGGCCATTCATGTCCGGAAACCCCACAGCCCCGCCCGGTGATGGTCCACCACCCGTGGGTGTGCCGCCAGGCCCGGCCATCTCAGCCGCGGGTGGAGCAACTGTTGCGACCACATCACCGGCATCGGTAAAAGTCAGCGCACCGACCGGCACGGTCAGGATGTTGCGCGCGGCTTCCGTGACAAAAAACACCTGCGCCGTCATCTCGGGTAACAAGGTCCCGTCCTGGTTCTCGATATCGAACAGTCCGGTATATAAGACCACGTTGTTTTCCACGAGCGGAGTGGGCAGTATCTGCCGCACCGTACTGTACCAGCGGCGCTCCCCGCCGCCCAGGGTCGTGAAATAGACGGCCATGTCTTTCTTTACATTACTGATGTCCGCTTCAGATATCTCCGTTTGAACGGTCATGGTGGATAGGTCCGCTATCCGGAGAATGGTCGGCGCCATCTGTACCGCGTTTAAGGTTCGCCCCTCGATCATGTCGATGGACACGACCGTGCCGGCAATTGGCGCATAGATCTTGGTGTATTCCAGCTGTGTCTCATCGCTGCTAAAACTGGCACGGCTCTGCTCAATCTGCTTTTCCAATTGAATCAGGCCCGATTCCGCGGACGCCAGAGCATTAACGGCGTTATCGTGATCGAGCTGGCTGGTCGCATCCTCATCCCTCAATCGTTCCTGACGCGCGGCATTCGCCCGCGCCAGATCAAGGGCTGCCTTACGCGCGGCGACCTGAGCTTCGAGTGCTTCGATGTTGGCGCGACTCGCCTCCACGCGGGACTCCTGCACACGGGCGTCGATCTCGGCCAGCAGTTGCCCTGCTTCGACCATGTCGCCGATTTCCACATGGAGTTTCTGTAACATGCCGGATACCTGGGCGCCAACTTCCACCACACTGCGAGGTTTCAGACTGCCCGCGGATGCAATGGTATTTTCGATATTGCCAATCTCCGCCGTGACGACGAGCGGTTGGTCTTCCTCGACCTTTTCGTCCGCTTGCAGCCAGATATATCCCCCGCCCGAGGCCAGTGCGAGCAAAGCGATGCCGAGCAGGAAATAACGCCGCTTCCTGCGTCGCCGGGCGGAAGGATTGAATTCATATGACATTACCTAAGATACTACTCGTGGAAATTGCAAGAAATGAGGAATCATTTGAGACCCACGGAGTTGAAAATTGATGGATTCCCCATTGTTTTGAGGGGAAATCTTGGAAAATCAACTGTGGACTTGATCAAAATCAATACGGTAATTGCGTCGGCGAGGTTATATCTGCACCCCATACGGGAAGCTCGTTACTGTGCAGAGAACAGTACACTTCCCGGTGGGGTGACACAAGCCCAGCGGCGAGATGAGTGTAGTAACGAGATATGCAGAGATATTTCCTGAAAAGCGTTTCAGCTTTCACACTGGTTCAACGTAACTATTTGATTTCAGTTTGTAAAATCAAAGGCATCATGAGCTGAGCATGCCAACTTTCCGCACCAGGCAGTGGATCTACCGGAGTATGACGGGTGTCTGCCTGGCCGGGGGTAGCTAATGCCACACAAGATTCACCATAGCAGACCAGATTCAGGTATCACAGTAGAGGACAAAATATGAGATACGGAGAGACAGGGTTTAACCTGGAAATCAATCTTTCCTGCGGCGGCATTGAAAAGGTGGCGACCGACCCGGATACCGCCGAGTTATACCTGGGGGGGCAGGGATCCGCCGCCAAGATTTTGTTTGAGAGGGTTCCCCCGGAAACGGATCCATTTTCCCCGGACAATCTGCTGATATTCAGCACCGGCCTCCTGCACGGTACGCCGGCGCCCGCCGCCAATCGTACCGTGGTGAACACCTTCTCTCCCCAGACCAACCTGATGTCCCATTCCCTGTTCGGAGGTTTCTTCGGGCCGGAACTGAAATACGCCGGCTATGACAAGATCATCATACGCGGCAAGGCCCCGGATCTGGTGTATCTGTACATCCACAATGACAAAGTGGAGATCCGGGATGCCACGCATCTCCGGGGGAAAGGCAGCACGGAGACCGGGGACCTGATCAAGAAAGAGCTGCATGACTACAAGGTGCAGGTGGCGGCGATCGGGCTCGCCGGCGAAAACCGTGTCTATATGGCTTCCATCGACCACAACCACGCCAGTGCGGCACGCGGCGTTGGCGTCATCATGGGGGACAAGCGACTCAAGGCCATTGCGGTACGTGGCACCAAGGATATTCACATCGCTCGTCCGGCCGAGATGTTTGAATTGAGCCAGAAACTGCACCGCCACATAGGCGAGAGCAGTGGCAACGGCGACTGGATGGCGGTCGATGAGGATGACAGTTTCCACCACAATCATTTCGCCTGGGGTAACGCCCGCACCAGGAGAAAGGATTACTGGAGTCCCGAACTCCAGGAGCGTTGGACGAAATGGAAATATGAAAATATGGACCGGCAGACCGGTTGCTACAACTGCGCCAAGAAGTGCCGGAATGTCATCAACTGGCCGGGGAAAC
>MGYR01000010.1:9260-9386 GCA_001801825.1 Gammaproteobacteria bacterium RIFCSPLOWO2_02_FULL_56_15
GGGATCGGCGATATCCTGGCCAACGGAGTCTCCCAGGCCGCGATCCAGATCGGCAACGGCGCGGAGGCTTTCGACCACAACACCACCAAGAAATTCGAGCAGTTGCCGATCAAGCTGGGCAAGTTG
>MGYR01000011.1:0-3446 GCA_001801825.1 Gammaproteobacteria bacterium RIFCSPLOWO2_02_FULL_56_15
CGGCTTGGTGTTCGGATACTTGGTATCGACGATGTAGATGGTCTTGCCATCCAGCGTCCCCGTGCGCTCCGCCATGGGGATGAGGCGGATCGCGGGCTGGATCCCGCGTGGGTTCAGGACGGTGATCTCGGCCTCCTCGGCCCCGGCGGGACCGGACAGCCAGGCGGCCAGCAAAACAGCAGCCCCGAACAGCCAGGTGTTTCTGATTTTCATGAATGATTCTCCAAAAAGTCGGGAATGGGCTTGAGTCTACTGCGCTCCCATGAGGGTTACAATTATTTATACAACTTGAAAAAGAGGATATTTCCGCGCCCCGTAGCGCCGCCAGAGGCGGGATCGAAGATCAATATCGGCTGGGACTCGGACTGCTCCACAGCGAAGGCAAGCCAGCCTTCCCTGGTCTCACCGGCCTTGATTGGACCCTGCAGGGCAGGTTCTGGCGGCGGCAGCGTGATGCCATCGTAGGCCCGCAGATCGGCGGAGTTCGCGACCCACTGAAAGGGCGAGCCGCCGAGATCGAAGACGCCTTTGTCCGAGACCGCCCTGCCCCGCAACTCGAAGCGCACGCGGGCAAGCAGATATTCATAGCCTGTCCTGGGCGGTGCGATTGCGGGGTTGACGGCCGTGAGCTTGTCCAGAGCCTGCGCACCGCGCAGGGTCTCCAGGAGAGTGATGGTTACATCGTAATTGCTGGCGGCGACTACGCCGATCTCAACGACTGATATTACCGGATCATCTTGCGCAGCGGTATTGGTGTGGGAATTGCCCTGGGCGAGTACACCAGTGACCGGGAGTAGTAGTGTGGCAAACAACAAAGCGTAAAAGGAATGGCGAATAAAACTGTTGCTCATATCCCTCTCCATTGTGTTGAATGTGAATAGGCTCAGGCCCGGAATCCGGGGTTTGATTTTATAATTTCAGGATAGGGGGAAGCTTTGTGAATGTCCATGGGATTCTTAATATCCCTGGCTGAAGAAGATTCAGGCATCCGGTGACCGGTTGCTCCGGCTGGACCTTGGCGGAAAGCGCCACCATGTCCCCACGACGATCAACCCGAACAACGAGTAGCCAAGTGTGAAGACCCAGGCGGGTGCATCGTAGTAGAGGATACGTTGCAGCCAATGCTCGATGAAGCTACCGCCATAGGTGCTTGAATGAGACTGAGCGCGCAGCCACATCTCGACGGTGGTCAGCGGGCACACCACGCCAATCCAGGCCTCGGTGACTACTACGGCGATAGCCGCCAAGTGCGTAAGCCGGAACCACAGTGTATTCACCCACTGCCAGGCTCGCAGATTGCCGACGAGGATGAGGATCAGTCCCCCGATGACGAACACGACGATGGCGAGATGCAGCGACAGTACCACATCGGCGAGCAGTTGATACGGCATCACTTCAATCCCAGTTTCCTGCCCGCGGAGAGCAGGCTGATGGCTTCTTCGAGCCGCCTGTCCTTCGTCTCCTGCCGTTTCGCGGAGTCGATCCAGCCGAAACAGAGCGCCTCATCGAGGGCGTCCGAATAAACGATAGACTCCCGTCCCGTGTGACGTTTGTGGAAGATGAGCCAGACCTCCGACTCGGAGTCGTGATACTTCTCAAGCCACTTCCGCCATTGTTCCTGGGTCTGTACATCAAGGGTTTTCATGGACTTCGAGCGCATCGTATGATTGTAGCCGACACCGCCCGCCGGGCCAGGTTTTGATCGTCCCCCGAATTCATGCCGCGACTTGGCAGTAAGGCAAACCGGGCGGATTTACCGGGATACCATCTCAGGTATTTATTCCTTGCCTGGTCAATATCTTATCCAGTTGACTCGCAAAGGCATGCCGATCACCCTGTTTCAGCGCCTTCGGGCCGCCTGTAACCATGCCGCTGCCCCGTAGAGTTTCCATGAAATCCCTCATGGTCAGGCGGTCTCTGATTGTGTCACTGGAATAGAGTTCGCCACGGGGATTGAGCGCCAGACCGCCTTTTTCAATCACCGCCGCCGCCAGCGGAATATCCCCGGTGATAACCAGATCACCAGCCGCAAGCTGTTTGACGATCTCATTGTCCGCCACATCAAAACCGGATGCGACCTGCAGAAAGCGGATACGGGGAGAGACGGGTATACGCATGGGTTGATTGGCGACCAGCGTCAGCGGGAGTCCGGTTCGCTCCGCCGCCCGGAACAGGATCTCCTTGATCACCACCGGACAGGCATCCGCATCCACCCAGATCTTCATAGCTTGCAACACTGTTGATTTAGAGCGTTCTCCGTTCATGGCTTCTGGCGAACACATAGGTTCGCCCCTACGGGCGAGGGTTCTGCGGTATGCCGTATCCCAGGCTGGTAGCGTTCGTCGGGGTCAGGTCTTGAATCCTGGATTTTTTATTATGATTTCAGCTTATGGGGAACCATAAAGAATGTCCATTGGATTCTTCAGGGATACCGTATCCGCCGCTGCAGACAAGATAACTCTGGCATCATACAATCTTCCCCTCAGCAGGCCATCGGCTCTTCGCTGATTACATCCCGGACGTGCAGGGCATTAACCTACGTGGATTAAGATATATCCATAGGATTTGATGAGATAATCGACGCATGATTCAAAATGGAATGAAGGTGTTGTTGGCAGTCGCACTGGCAGGACTCGTTGCGCAGTTCGCGCTGGGGGCAACATTCAATCTGCCGCTGGGACGCACGATCAGCTGGCAGTTTATGAGTTACCGTAAAATCCCGCCAAATACGTTCAGCGCCACTCCCGCCGGCCTTGAAATCGGTGTCGCGAGTTCCGCAGCACCCGCCGTGTTCCCGCTGACAAATCAACTGCAAGTGACTGAATTGAGAGTGAGCGGGAAAATCACCGGTTCGCTGAAAGTCCCACCCGATAAACAGGGACAAAAGGGCTTTGATGATTACGCGATACGCGTGGGGCTGGTGGAATCCGGCTCACGCACGCTCAACTGGAGCGAGAAGCTTATCAGCGCAGACTGGGTCAAAAGTCTGTTTTCACTCGCCCCGCGCGGCACGGGCATCAGCAAGATCCATTTCTTCAATATCGGCACAGACCCGATGCAGGTGGGATTCACCCGCACGCACCCGTTGAGTGACTTGATAGTAGAAACGGTTGTCGCCGTACCGGACTCCGATGGACACTTCACATTTACGAATCGTTTTGCCAGGCCAATGAATGTGCTCGCGGTGTGGATTGCCTGTGACGGAGATGACACAAAATCCACTTTTGCCGTCACTCTTAACAAGGTGGAACTGGAAACCCGGCCTGCGTCAGAGAAGTAATGAAAACGTAGGGGCGGACCTGCGTGTCCGTCCTGATTCCGCATATCACCAATCCGGGGTTAACGTAGGGGCGGACCTGCGTGTCCGTCCTGATTCCTGCGGGCGAACACGCAGGTTCGCCCCTACAATGGGTAAATGTGAAATATTGGGCGAACACATTACCACG
>MGYR01000011.1:3539-7923 GCA_001801825.1 Gammaproteobacteria bacterium RIFCSPLOWO2_02_FULL_56_15
ATAAAGGAAAATGGATGAAAGGATACAGGGATGTCAGCAGCGTCAATAAGACCTAAGCGCCGGTCCATCCGACTGCGAGGATACGATTATTCACAGGCCGGTGCGTATTTCGTCACCATTTGCACACAGCACCGCACATGCTTGTTTGGGGATATTGTGGCTGGGGAGATGCGGTTAAACGAAGCGGGAAAAATGCTGGCGCGATGGTATTCCGAATTGGCAAATAAATTCCCTGACATTCAATGTGATAAATTTGTTTGCATGCCAAATCATATCCATTTCATCGTGGTTAACGTAGGGGCGGACCTGCGTGTCCGTCCTGATTCCGCATATCACCAATCCGGGGTTAACGTAGGGGCGGACCTGCGTGTCCGTCCTGATTCCTGCGGGCGAACACATAGGTTCGCCCCTACAATGGATAAACGTGAAATATTGGGCGAACACATTACCACGGGCGAACACATAGGTTCGCCCCTACGGGCCGTTGTGCAATGGTTTAAAACGATGACTACCAACGAATATATACGCGGCGTGAAACAACAGGGCTGGCCCGCATTCCCCGGTAAATTATGGCAACGCAATTACTGGGAACACGTGATCCGCAATGAGGCGGATATGAACCGCATACGGGATTATATATGCATCAATCCCGCGCGATGGGAATTGGATAGCCTGTTTCCGGATTCTGCGGCATGCCGTATTCCAGACAGGTAGTGTCCGCCCGGGTTCCGCATATCACCAATCCGGGGTTAACGTAGGGGCGGACCGGTGTGTCCGCCCGGTTTCCGCGTATCGCCCGTAGGGGCGGACCTATGTGTCCGCCCGGATTCCCTGGGTTGGACGCCGGGAGTGTTCCCTGTCGAACAGCATTTCCAGCCTGGCATGGACACCGCGCAACTGATCGATGACCTCCCTGGCCCAGTCAAAATAGGCCTGCTTGCGTTCCAGGGACCAACCCGCCGGCGGGCTGTTGCTGATATCGCGCAGGTTGCAGATCTTGTCGGCCAGTTTCACCAGCCGGGCCGCCTCACTGGCAGTGGCCGCATGTTCCACCTGCAGGCGTTTGCGTTCCTCCTTGGGCAGATTTTTATCATCGGATACTTCCATCACGATACCGGTAATCCTGTCGCCGAACAGGGCCTTCAGTTCTTCCGTCGTGGTTTCCGTGTCTTCAATGGTGTCGTGCAGCAGGGCTGCACAGATCACTTCCGGATCGGTAATCCCCGCGCTATCCACCAGGACCCGCGCCACTTCAATGGGGTGGTTGATGTAGGGTGTGGCATCCGCATCCTTGCGGCGCTGGTCGCGGTGTTTTCTGGCCGCGAATTCGAGCGCCTTGAAGATGATGGGGATATCTTTAATCATGATCTTTTCAATCGTATTCCATCCACATCATTATGGATGTCGGTCTCCTGATTACACAACTCAGGTCTCTGGCACGACCTTTCCCTCACTCGGCCGCGCCGGCAGCCGCTTCCACCCCGGGTTTGGCCTCTTGCGGTTCCTCCTCGTGGTACATGGCCGCGATGCTGTCCGCATAGCGCTCCTGCACCTGGGGTCGTTTGACCTTGAGTGTCGGCGTCAGCAAGCCATTCTCCACGGTCCACTCCTCGCGCGTTGCCGTCACGCTGTGAATGCGAGCATATCCGGGAAAATCATGCAGGCACTTTGTGATCCGTTCGACGAACAGCCGCTCGGCGGTATGGGTGTCATATTCCGTAACGGAAAGGCCATTGGCGGCGGCAGTCATTTCCCATTGCGCCAGGTTCAGGACCACAATGGCGGTCAGGGCGGGATGCCCCTCGCCGATGATCATCACCTGATCAAACAGGGGATCCGTGCGGATGGCGTTCTCCATGTCCACCGGTGGGATTTTCTCGCCCGTGGACAGCACGATGATGTCCTTGATCCGGCCGATGATGAAGATGTGCTCTCCTTCCATACGCACCCGGTCGCCGGTGTGCAGCCAGCCATCCGGATCCAGAACCTTTGCTGTCGCCTCGGGATTATTCCAGTACCCCGCCATGATGTTATCCCCCCGGACCAGGAGTTCCTCATGCTCCCCGATGCGGACCTCCACGCCGGGCAGGGCAAGACCTATGCCGTGCGGGCGGTTGTTCTCCATCCGGTTGACGCTGACTACGGGGCTCGCCTCCGTCAACCCATAGCCCTGCAGGATGGGTATCCCAAGGGCGATGAATACCCGGGAGACCTCAGGCGGCAAAGCGGCGCCGCCACTGATGACAACTTCCAGGTTACCGCCGAAACCGGCGGTGATCTTGTCCGCCACCAGTCTTTTCAGGACCGGCCACAAGGTCAGGCTGGGATGCCAACCCGCGCGCCCCTGCAGATGCTCAAAGCGCCGCCATCCGGTTGCAACCGCGATTTCGAACAGGCGGCGCGCCAGCGCGGACTTCGTCGCCAGGTTCTCCAGGATTTTGGCATGCACACGCTCGAAGATGCGGGGGACGGTAATCAGGCTGGTGGGACGGATGGTCTGCATGTCCCGCGGCAAGTCGGCGATACTGCGAGTATGAGCCACGGTAACCCCCGCCAGCATGGGCAGGTAATAGCCGATGGTGCGTTCGAAGGTATGGGACAGGGGCAGAAAAGACAGAAAGACGTGGTGCGGTTCCACCCGGACGGTCTGCAAGCCGTTCCAGGCGTTGCTCAGGATATTCCAGTGGCTCAGCATTACGCCCTTGGGCCGTCCGGTGGTGCCGGAGGTATAGACTATGGTCGCTAGATCCTTCCCTGTGAGTGCTGGCAATTCGATCGCATCCGCTTTGCGCGGCAGCCATTCAGACAATGACTGCAGGTGCGAGCTTCGGTCTTCCTCCGGCTCCGTTACCCCACCGATACTCACAATCCGCTTGAGCCCGCGCAGTTTGCGAACCCTCTCCCGCAATCGGGTCCATTGCGGCTGTCCGCCGATCACCAGCAGCTTGACACCGGCATCTTCCAGCACATATTCCACATTATCGGCGCGATCCTCGGTGTAAAGCGGCACCACCACCAGGCCTAAACCCAGGGCCGCCTGATCAAAGATCACCCAGAATCTGGAGTTTCTCGCCATGATGGCGACCCGGTCTCCGGCCTTGAGTTTTTCTGCTCCCAGCGCGCTCTGCCAGCGGCGCACTTCCCGGGCGATCTGGTTCCAGGAGATATCGGTCCAGGTCTCATTGAGGGCGTCATAAAAGCGGTAGGCACACTCCTCCGGGCTCCGGCGGACCCGTTCCTGAAAGAGCCCTGCCAGGGTACGCGCCTCCGCGGCGCTGATGATCTGATCGGGCATGGTTACTCCTGAGATAACGGTTGCCAGGCACTATCCGGTGTGTAGCGTGCTCCGTAGCGCTGCGCCAGAGCGGTCAGGCGATCGAAAATGAATCCGGCGCCAAGTTGCTTCGCATAATGGAGCGGTCCGCCGCGGAAGGGAGCGAAGCCGGCGCCGTAGACCATGCCGGCATCCAGCACATCGGCATCTGCGACCAGGCCCTCGCGCAGGCAGGCGGCACATTCGTTGAGGATACGGAGCATTAGCCGATCCTCCACCTCCCGCAGATTCACGCCCGGGGCGGATGTTTTCTGTTTCAGGGGACGGCCCTTCCGGTATTCATAGAATCCCCGGCCGCTCTTCTTTCCCAGGTGACCGGAAGCGACCATCTGCCGCAGTTTTTCCGGGATAACGACCTCCAGGGTGGCGGACATTTTTTCGGCCACCGAAAGGCAGACATCCAGTCCCACCGTATCGGCCAGCTCCACCGGACCCATGGGCATGCCGAACTGCCTGGCAACCCGGTCGATGAGGTCCCCCGGGATACCTTCTTCCAGCAGGGTCATGGTCTCCAGCAGGTAAGGCGTAAGCACGCGGTTAACCAGGAAACCGGGCGAACTTTTGACCGGCAATGGCAGACGGTCCAGTTGCCGGCAAAAACCCTTGGCCTGCTGTACCCGTGCTGCGTCCGTCCCGGGGGCATGGATGATCTCCACCAGTTCCATTTGCGCCACCGGATTGAAGAAATGGATCCCCACCAGACGGTTCGGCTGTTGCAACGCCTTCCCGATCTCTTCCAGAGGGATGCTGGAGGTATTGGTGGCGAGCACGGCCTCCGGCCGCGCCTGCGACTCCACCGCTTTGAAAAGACCCTGTTTCGCCTCCAGCTTTTCAACGATGGCCTCGATGATCACATCGGCACGGGCGATGCCATTGCCCTTGTGATCCGGGGTCAAACGATCCATGGCGGCAGTTACCAGATGCCCTGCCTTGAGCCGTTTCTTGAACAAGGCATGGGCGCGTTGCAGAGCGGGGGCAATCAGCTTGGGCTCCCGATCCTGCAAGCTGACCCGGAGTCCGCGCAAGGCGCACCAGGCGGCGATGTCGCCT
>MGYR01000011.1:7956-11287 GCA_001801825.1 Gammaproteobacteria bacterium RIFCSPLOWO2_02_FULL_56_15
CGTATCTGGGTGTCCGCTGCCGCGTCGGCGCGCAGCCGCTCCCGCAGGCCAAAGACCCGCACCAAGTTCCTGGAGGTAGGGGTAGTGATCAGCGAGGCGACGGACCGTGCCTCCTCGCGCAGCATCTCCCGCCGGTTGCCGCCGGATTTCCGCCACAGGTCTACGAGTGCATACGGAGCAGGATACTGATCTTCCCTGGCCTGTCGGGCCACCTGGCTGCGCAGGTACCGGGCCACGGGGGGGCGGAGGTACTCCGATTCAAGCAGCTTACAGTACCAGGGCAGTCGCCGCTGCGGTGGCTGCTCCTGCAGGATCGCTGCCGCCGCGCGGGCGAGTTGGCGGCGGGGCACGATATGATCCACCAGCCCCAGCCTCATGGCGCGGCGGGGATCCAGCAGGCGGCCACTGAGCATCAGCGGCAGGGCCTGGAGTGGGCCCAGCCGTTCCACCATACGGGCCGTGCCACCGAAACCGGGATGGATCCCCAGCCGGACTTCCGGCAAGCCGATCCGGATGGCCGGGTCATCCAGGGCAATGCGGTAGCGGCAGGCGAGCGCCAGTTCCAGACCACCACCCAGGCAAAAACCATTGATCAAGGCGAGGGTCGGGTAGCTCAAAAACTCCAGCCGGTTGAACAATGCGTGGATCTGTTCGATTACCTCAAGCGCCTGCTCACTGTTTTCGATACTGCTGAACTCGGTAACATCGGCCCCGGCGATAAACCCGCTCTCCTTGGCCGAAAGCAGGATCAAACCAGCCGGCCGCATGGCATTCGCCTGATCCAGTACTGCCGCGAATTCCTGCAAGACCGCGGCAGAGAGAACATTCACGCCAGTGCCCTTTTGATCGAGGTAACACCAGCAGAGCTTGCCGGGATCCATTTCGATGCGCCAATGCTGAAATTGCGTTGGTTCCATCAGTCCCTCTCAATCAGCATGGCGCCGCCCTGGCCGCCACCGATGCAAATGGCCGCCATACCGCGGCGGGCCTGTTTCTGGGCCAGCACATGGCAGAGATGGAGTACAATCCTGGCGCCGCTGCTGCCCACGGGATGACCCACGGCAATCGCACCGCCATCCACGTTCAGCCGCTCGTGATTGATCTCGCCCATGGCGCCGGTCAAATGCAGTTCCTCGCGGCAATAGGCGATGTCCCGCCAGGCGGCGATACAGGCGAGCACCTGGGCCGCAAAGGCCTCGTTGATCTCGAAATATTCGAGATCATCCAGATTGATCTTCTGCCGCTGCATCACCGGGGTCATGGCATGCACCGGACCGAGCCCCATCTGCTGCGGCGCGAGGCCGGACCATTCCGTATCCACGATACGGCCGATGACCGGTAATCCATATTGCTTCACCGCCTCGTCCCCGGCCAGGATGACCCAGGCGGCCCCGTCGGTGATCTGCGAGCTGTTGCCGGCGGTCACCATGCCGAAGCTCCGGTCAAAGACCGGTTTCAATCTGGCCAGTTTCTCCACCGAGCTGTCCGGCCGGACCCCGTCATCGTGATCATAATAGTTGCCGTTATGGTCATAGAGCGGCTCGATCTCGTCCAAGCGGCTCTCCGCCTGGGCAGAGCTCATGCGCAAGTGGCTGGCAACCGCGTAGCTGTCCATCGCTTCGCGACTGACGCCAAAACTAAAGGCCAATTCCTCGGCGGTCTGCCCCATGTTCATTCCCACGACCGGATCCGTAAGACCGCGCAACAGGGCGATCACCGGCTTTAAAAGCGCCGGACGGAACCGGGCCAGGACCCGGAGCCGCGACGGCAGGTCTCTCGCCCCGTTCAACTTGCCGAGCCAGGTGGCCATTGCCGTACTGAACAGGAGCGGTGCATGGCTCATGGCCTCGACGCCTCCGGCCAGCACCAGCTCGGCACGTCCCGAGAGGATATTCCGGTACCCGCAGTCGATCGCCTGCATGCCGGAGCCGCAGTTCCGCTGCACCGTCCAGGCAGGCACCGCCACGCCACAACCCAGCCGTTGCGACACCACTCGGGCGACATTGACCTCATCAGGGGAGGAGAGGATGTTGCCCACGATCACTTCATCGAAGCGATCCGGTGAGAACGGTTGGCGCACGAGCAGCGGTCGTGCGGCGGATACGGCGAGATCGGAAGCGGTGAAAGGTCCGGGCACACCCTGCGCCCGGATATAGGGAGTACGTGCGCCGTCTACGATGTAAACATTACGCCCGCCGGATTTTCCTGCTTCAGCCATTCGTGTTTATTCTTTTCTTTGCTGCTTTTTCCTAAGTTTAGCCGAAAACTCCACCCGGGATATCAACCCATCGCTTTTCAGTCCCAGACGAACTTCCAGCTGCCGTCCGCCTGCCTTTTCCACACCGTGTGAAAGATCCCCTTATCCTCCAGGAGCTTGCCATCGGCATCCCGCGCGCTGAATTGATAGTTCCCGTAGGTGTAAGCGATGTCTCCTTCGGCCGCAACATCAATAAATTCCGGCGACCATTCCAGCACGACGTCCTTCAGGGTCTGGTTTTCGAAATATTCCTTGATCGCCTGCCGGCCCTGGATCAGGCGGTTGTTTCTGTTAAGCACGGCATCTTCCGCGGCAAAGGCCAGAAAGGCCTCCTTCACGCCCTGGGCACGGGCCATGGCCGCGAAGGCGCTTTCCGCCGCACGGACCTCCTCGCGCCAGGAGGCATACTTCCCGGACGGATCCTCCTCCGCCTTGGATACCTCCTCCAGCTCTTGCCGCCGCGCCGCCTCGAATTCATCCCCGGGATACCAGACCGGCATCTCTCCGGCATTGGCGACCCGCAGCCCGACCTCGAAACCCAGACGGGCATCTTCCACCATGCCGGCAAAATCCCAATCGTCGCGGATCTCATCTCCCGGCTGATGGTAGTAATGCTCTTCATGAAAGAGGATCTGCTCCACACCCCAACCCGGCGGACGGCCGATGAACTCGCTGCCCGTCTTGAGGTACATGGCGGGCACGCCGATGCGCGCAAAATTGAATTGATCGGAGCGGTAGAAATATCCCCGATCCGGCAGTTGGTCCGGTTTCACGGTCCGTCCCTGCGCCGCCGCGACCTCTATGACCACCTGGTCCAGGGTGGACTTGCCGTAGCCCAGCATGGACAGATCGCTGGTCCTGCCCCAGATGTTGCCGCTGTCATAATTAATGTTCGCGGCAATCCGACCGGGTGCAAAGCTCGGGTGTTCCGCGTAATAGGCGGAGCCCAGCAACCCCTGCTCTTCCGCGCCCACGAAGGCGATCAAGACCGAGCGCCTGGGCCGCTCGGGTAGCGCGGTGAAGGCCCCGGCGATAGCCAGGACCTGGGCCATGCCGGCGCCGTTGTCCTGAGCG
>MGYR01000011.1:11305-11607 GCA_001801825.1 Gammaproteobacteria bacterium RIFCSPLOWO2_02_FULL_56_15
GGTGATCGTGATGCGCCGAATAGATCACGGCCTCCCGCGCCAGTGCAGGATCGCTGCCGGTCAATACCCCGAGCACATTCGCGGTCTGCACCCGCCGCACCGTATTTATCAGCGCCAGTGAAGTGCGAATGCCCAGCGGCTGTGGGGTGAAGTCCCTGCTCCTCGCTGCTGCAACCAGGGCATCGAGATCGAAACCGGAAAATTTCACCAGTTCACCGGCGGCGGCTTCCTCCAGCCATGCGGCTATTTCGAGGGACGATCCGGAATCCGCCGGGATCTGAAACCGTTCCCCCTCGTTGGAA
>MGYR01000011.1:11622-15753 GCA_001801825.1 Gammaproteobacteria bacterium RIFCSPLOWO2_02_FULL_56_15
TAAGGATAACCCGCCGAATCACGGGTATGGATGATGATGGCCCCGGCAGCCCCTTGCCGCGCCGCGCTTTCGTACTTGTAGGTCCAGCGCCCGTAATAGAGCCTGGTATCTCCGGCAAACAGCGCAGCGTCCCAATCCGGATCATTGTTCAGCATCAGGAGCACCTTGCCGCGGAGGTCCATTCCTTTGAAATCATCCCACTGGTACTCAGGCGCCTGGATCCCGTACCCCACGAAGACGACCTCTGCATCGCGGATCTCGGCCCTGTCGGACTGGACTTCACTCGTCGCTACAAACTGTTCGTGCCGGGCTAACTCCAGTTCCCCATCCGCGCTACGGAAGCGCCAATGGTCCGGTATAGTGGAATCGACACCCACCAGATCGAATGCCTGCTGCCAGCCCCCGTCCACAGCACCGGGTGCGTAACCCAGCTCCGCGAGGCGTTCCACGAGGTATATACGCGCCATTTGATCCCCGGGACTGGCGGGCGCCCTGCCTACCATACGGTCATCCGAGAGCGCGATCACATACTCACGCAGGGATTCACCAGTGATCACCATGGCCGCGCGATCCGCTCCGGGATTCACACCTGCGTTAGCTGTCTTTTCCGGAGCGGGTCCGGGGGTGGATTCAGTCGTGGGCTCAGCCGGCTGCTGACATGCCTGCAGTAATAAGAGGAAGACTAGCGTTGAAACAGCCGCAAAGAGCTTATTCATTCGGCAGTGGCAAACTTATTCATCGGCGATGACATCCACCGGAAGATGATTGTACTGCCGGCTGTAATCAAGCATCTGCTCGGCAAAATTATCGGGATACACTACTTCGATATTGGTGATCGATCCTGCTTCGTCCAGTACCGGACGCAACTCCGGATTGATAAACCCCGCGTAGGGGGCGATATTCAGTTTTTCGGCGCGCCGGAGGATCTCCTCGTGCAGTTTCGGATCCACCTTGACGCCATAGTTTTCCACCAGGTCCCGCGCCGCCGCGTAATCACCCTGGGATTTGATGCGCTGCACCTCGCGCAGCAACTCACCGAACAATTCCCGCAGCCGGTCGTAATCCTGAATCTCATAGCTGGTCCTGCCGTCCTGATGCTCTTCCACGATGACGTTATCCGCACGGCCTTGCTCCAGCACCCAGCGGGAGATGAAGGCGCGGTTGCGCATATGGGATTCCTCGATAGCCGCACCGGGCTCGATACGGCGTAATTGCTGCAACAGCCCACTGCGGATATAACTGTCATAACCGGCCTGGGCTGCCTCCGGTGCAGGCAGCAAGCCCCACTCGACCAGCCTGGGATCAGGCAAGAAGTACAGGGCCACCAGATCGGCGCGCCCTTCCTCGATGGTGGAGGCGTAATTCTTCAGGGTTTCCGCCGGGGTTCCCACCCCTGCCTCCAGTTGTCCCGAGGCATGACCGATCACTTCATGCAGCGCCGTGTGGAGGGGATCCACCACCGCGCTGTACTTGCGATCCCGATCGACCTCTTCCTGGTCATGGGCGAATTCCTCGGTCAGCAGCGTGCCCGAGGATTCATGGTAGGCATGTTCGATGTTTCCGAGGCTGATGGACTTGGAGCCATGACGGGTGCGGATCCAGTTGGCGTTGGGCAGGTTGACCCCGACCGGCGTCGACGGTGAGGCGTCACCGGCCTCTCCAACGGCGTTGACGACCTTATAGATGATGCCCACCACCTCTGCGCGGCGGTGTTCGGGCAGGATGGGGGAATGTTCTTCAAACCAGGCGGCCTGGTCCATGAGCACCTGCATGCGCGAGGAACTCTCAGCATCCCGGATCTGCACGATGGTTTCGTAGGAGCCGTGGTAACCCAGGGGGTCGCTGTAGACCTCGACAAAACCATTGATGTAGTCGATGTCGCCGCCGGTGGTCTGTAACCAGAGAATATTATATTCATCCCAGTCGGCCAGATCGCCGCTGTGATAATACTCGACCAGTTTCCACAGGGCCGCGGCCTGTTCTTTGTTTTCCGCGACGGTGACCGCCCGCTCCAGCCAGCCGACGATCTCCGCGATCGCCTCGCCGTACAGGCCATCCAACTTCCAGACCTGCTCCTCCAGTTGCCCCTGCTCGTTTCTGACCAGCGTGGAGTTCAAGCCCCAGGATTCCGGAGTTTCCTCTACTGCCGAAGTTTTTTCCTGATAATAGGACACTACCTCCTCTGTCTTCAGTCCCGGGGCGTAGAAATTGACCGCCGAGTTCTCCAGGAGCCCCTTCTCCGGATCCAGTTCGACCTTCTTGGCATCCAGCGCCGGGTTGAAGATCACCTCCAGGAGCGCATCGCTGATGACGACACCGCTCGCTGCCGCTGCCTCGTGCAGGTATTCCCGGGAAAACTCCGGCCTGAACTTGGCCATGGAATAATGATGATGGATCCCGTTGGCAAACCAGATCCGTTTGAGATAGGTCTCAAAGCGCTGCCAGCCCAGGGTCTGCCGGTCGCCCGGGAAATTGGTATAGACGGCCTCCAGGGTTTGCCTGATCGCGAGGTTGTGGCGGTAATGCTGATCCCACAGGATATCCCGGCCGGCAAGCCCTGCCTGTGTCAGGTAATAGACCAGTCGCTTCTGCGCCAGGCTCAGCCGCTCCCAGCCCGGTATCTGGTAGCGCAGAACACGGATATCGGCAAACTGCTCGGTCTGCCAGAGAAATCCATCCGCATCCGTCACCGTCTGCGCAGCCACAGGCGATACCGCCTGCCAGTCCTCGCCTTTAGTGATATTCGTGCTAGTCGTCGCTTTAGACTCTGTTTCTGTCGGCAAACCGGTTTCTCCACAGGCGAGAAGGATACTGAGAATCAGAAAGATACCTGGGTTCCTTAGCCATTGCATAATGCTACCCCACAGAATATCGCACATGAAAGACGCTACAGCGGTATTCCCGGTTCCGGACTCCACCCCGTAACGAGGTCAACCCTGTGTCATTATACACATCAATAAAACAATCAATGCAAGACCTGCGGCACATCATCTTCTACCCCTCAGCAGGCACCACATGTACGCATGCTGTTGCTTAATGGCCGTTCCGCTGGACGCTTTACGCTAGCATAAATTCAAGACGATGTTTTCTTGCTGGCCAATCGGGCATGATCCTGTCCAGCAATTTATAATACTCTGGCCCATGATTATGAAATTTTAAATGGCAAAGTTCATGAGTGACTACATACTCTATTGATTCACGTGGCGCTCTAATCAGATCAATGTTTAAATTCAAAGCGCCTGATTTTGACAAACTACCCCATCGTTTTTTTAAGCGGTTGATTCTCAATTTTGGTTTTTTAAAATTCATTTTTTTTAACCTTTCGATACAATCATCCAGACATTTGTTAAAGATTTCCGTTGCCTTCAGACAACACCATTCATCAAGCAATCCTTTTATAACAGCAGGATCAATACCTTTATTACTTGTTACCAAGAATAATCCTCTACTGAGTTTTACACTGTCCTGTGAGCCTTTTTCCACCTTCAGCCGGTATTGCCGACCCAGATAAAAATGCGTTTCGCCGCTTATATAGGCCCTGGGTGGTGTTCGTGGTTCAAATCTGGAGAAATAATCCAGTTGTTTATGTATCCATCTGGCACGTTTCGTCACTTTCGATTTTATTTGATCCAGCGTGGCCTTAACCGGCGCCCGGACAATTACCTTCGCATCCGGATGAACAGCGATTTCCATCGTCTTGCGCTCAACAAACAGAATTTGATAATTAATCTTTTGACTACCGTACTCGAAAAATTCTTTATCCGTTTTCATTAAACCATCCAGCGTTGGGCGATATGCATCGTGCGGTTAATTATTTCGTCCATTTGCTCCACTGACAGGCTGACGCCTTGGTTCTCTTTAATTTCATCAAACAGATAATCATCGATATCATTGACAGCCCGTTTCTGCGCGTCTGAATCATCCCAAAACTGGACTTTCCAGTGTTTCTTAAGAATTTGCTGTATGTATACTGCCGCATCGACGGCTATTGCATCATTTTTCAACTTGTCCTGCTTATCATCAAAATACGGTCTAATGATCCCGAACACCGCCATTGCATAGCCATTACCATCAATTTTCGCCGGGACATTATCATGTTTCCCGGTTTTTACTTTTTCACTGGCATCTACA
>MGYR01000011.1:15776-17498 GCA_001801825.1 Gammaproteobacteria bacterium RIFCSPLOWO2_02_FULL_56_15
TGATATCCGCTTGGCGCGGAAATCATCAATGGCTTGCTGGATAAGTTTGGAAAACTTCTCGTAGTAGGCCGGGTCTTCTTCCATCTTTTCACTGATGACTTTCATGGTGGCATGCGCGATAGTATCAGCTCTTGAGGCAGTACTCTTTGTCGCATAAATGCCCTGTTCATCCTTGATCTGTTTAAATGTGGATTCATCAAAAATATCGACAGGCTTGTTTAATTGAATAACCTCATTAGCCTGTATGTGTGTATCCAGCAGTTTCCTTATTTTTGGCTCATAGTCACGATAATCAATTGATTCCGCATAACGCAATTTGACAGAAGCCTTCAAATTCTCGAAGCGTTTAAAATCATCTTTATATTGTTTGATGTTTGCTGTGGATGTGTCCGTTAAAAATCGCTCACTGGATAATGCCATGTGGAGAGATTTCCCATACTCCGATAATCGTTCATAAAAATCATCCCTGAGCTTCTTGCCAGCAAGCAATAATTCATACGCCTCTTCATCATGCTGATTTTTAACTTTCTTGAAAATGTCCCAGAGGTCGGAGTATTTTTGCGGCAATTTAGCGACTTCTTCATTTAATGACTGCAATGTTCCGGCCAGATCCTCCTCCTCGAATCCAGCCAACTCGTTGTAGGAAGTCAGGGCTTTATCCAGCTCACCGAGAATGCTGGCATAATCCACAATGTGACCAAAATCCTTACCTTCATATACACGGTTCACACGGGCAATCGCCTGTAATAATGTATGCTCTCTTAATACACGGCATAAATAGAGTACGGTGTTGCGTGGTGCATCGAATCCAGTCAACAGTTTATCAACAACGATCAGAATTTCTGGCTCGTCACCATATTTGAACTGGTTAATAAGTTGTGTGTTGTATTCTTCTTCCGTGCCATAACGGGCCATCATCTTGTTCATAAATATCTGGACAGGATCAGTGGGACCGCCCTCAATTTCCTCATAACCATCCCGCGGGTCCGTTTTGGAAATAATCACCTCTGATGAGACATGGCCAATCTCATTCAGGTATTCGTGATATTTGATGGCAGTCTCTTTACCGGGCGCAACCAGTTGCGCCTTGAATCCAGAACCATGCCAGTTTTCCCGAAAATGTTCGCTGATATCAAAGGCGCGCATGTAAACCACCTGTTCGGCCTTGTTCAGCATCTCGGCACGTGCATATTTTTTTTTCAAATCGGCCTGTTGTTCCCTGGTCAATCCCTGGGTATGCCGTTCAAACCACAGGTCGATGGCTTGTTTGTTCTGCTCCATCTCCACATGCCGCCCTTCATACAAAAGCCGCACGACCGCATTATCTTCAACCGCCTGATTGATGGAATAATGCGGTTCAATCAAACCGCCAAAGCGGATGAAATTGTTCTTTTCAGCTTTCATTAATGGGGTGCCGGTAAAACCGATATAACAGGCATTCGGGAACATCTGCCGCATACGTGCGGCAAATGCGCCGAAATTGGTGCGGTGACTTTCATCCACCAGCATGAAAATATTTAGAGAATCATCCGAAAACTGCTTCGTTCTGAGGGCCTTGTCAAATTTATGGATGAGCGTGGTAATGATGCCAGCCTGTTTTTCGGCAACCAGTTCCAGCAGATCTCGTCCAGTCTTAGCGCGCTCGGGATCCAGCCCGCAAACAGAAAATGTATTGCCCAGCTGCCGGTCCAGGTCCTTACGATCCGTGACCAGCACAATGCG
>MGYR01000011.1:17540-18663 GCA_001801825.1 Gammaproteobacteria bacterium RIFCSPLOWO2_02_FULL_56_15
CGTCAATGATTTACCTGATCCCTGGGTGTGCCAGATGATGCCGCCTTTTCTCCGGCCCTTTGAATCCGTCTGTTTGATGCGGTCCAGCGTGGATTTAACGACAAAATATTGCTGATAGCGGGCGATCTTTTTTATGCCGTTCTCAAAAATAGTGAAATCATAAGCCAGATCAAGTAACCGTTCCGGACGGCAAAGGCTGTAAATCACCTTGTCCTGCTCTGTTATCTGACGATCTCCTTCCTGCTCAAATGCATCAAAGAATTTCCTTGCCAATGCAAAGTCGCCGGAGAACAAAGCTTCTTTCTGATCTTCTTTCAGAGGTCTATTCACGGATGATTCGATATCAGATTCTGTATCTCTCAGTTCCTTCCAGATACTCCAGAACTTTGCCGCCGTGCCCGCAGTTGCGTAGCGGGCGGTATTTTTGTTTACCCCCAGCACCAGTTGGGTATAAATAAATAACCTTGGGATATATTCTTCGCCCTGGTTGCGTATGGACTGCGAGATGGCCTGTTCTACTTCTTCTTTTGGGGATTTACACTCAATCACCGCAAAGGATATGCCGTTGACAAACAAAACGATGTCTGGCCGGTTGGTTTCAGAACTGCGTGAACGCTCCACGCTGAATTCCGCTGTCACATGGAATCGATTGCGGTCCCAGTTGCGCCAGTCGATATAATTCAAATTAAAGCTTTTGGAGTCTCCTTCGATGGTCTGTTCGAGGGCAGTGCCCAAGGTCAAAAGGTCGTAGATGGCTTCGTTGGTTTTCTGTAAGCCGTCGAATTTAACGGATTTCAACTTCTGTATGGCGGACTGGATATTTTCCTCACTGAAGAGATATTCCTGTCCTTTATATTGAAACCGGTTAATCTGCTTCAACTGTTCGCGCAAAATGCTTTCCAGCAAGACATTACTGGTTTTGTTCTGCCGTTCAGTCAATGCCTGTTCTGGGGTAAGATAGTCAAAACCCAGATTGATCAGAAGCTGGAGTGCAGGGATCTGGGAGAGGTATTTCTCGTTGAAGCGGAATCCTTGCATCAGGCCACCTTCCTGGTAGCTTTAACTCGCCATTTGCCAGTTAATAGCTTCTGCATCAATCCACGCTTTTGTTCGCGGAAAGCTT
>MGYR01000011.1:18688-20729 GCA_001801825.1 Gammaproteobacteria bacterium RIFCSPLOWO2_02_FULL_56_15
CTTTCTTTTGGATATTTGGAAGGCCTGACCCAACACGTAAACGCATTAAAGACAGCTCATGATATTTTAGAAAGTAATAAAGATACTGATTTTCTACCTCATTGCTTTTGAGACTTAATGCATAGCAATGCCCACCACACCAGAATTTTTCAGTATTGAAATTTACGTATCCAC
Organism: Gammaproteobacteria bacterium RIFCSPLOWO2_02_FULL_56_15; assembly: GCA_001801825.1. GTDB lineage: Bacteria > Pseudomonadota > Gammaproteobacteria > Eutrophobiales > Eutrophobiaceae > 2-02-FULL-56-15. The sequence continues at coordinate 18,863 of MGYR01000011.1, forward strand.
ATGAATTACCACCTTCACTTATCGTGATTGTGTCTTCATTTGTATTCCAATTATCGGTATATCCAGAGGAACCTATTCCACCATTCAGAACATAATATTTTCCAGTATCTATCATGTCGGCGACATTCAGTTGTTTGCCTTTATTTATTTCGGCTATCTCCTCTAGTTTCACCTTTTTACATTTATTTTTCGTGCTATCTTTGTTAATTAGGTTAATGAGCCACCAGGAGAACTGTTTCTCCTTTGCCACAATCATTTGTTCGGTTTTTTCGATGGCCGCATCCCAGGTGGAAAGCATGGTTGCGATGGTGGTTTGTTCAGTGATGGGAGGAAGCGGAACAAAACAGTGTTTTTTTAATTCTGTCGGGTTGATATTGGCCTGACTCACTGCTCTGGTGGCAATTCTTTTTATAGTTGCTTGGGCCTTGTAACTGTTAAGCCAATAGTTTAAATATCTTGGTTTAATCTGGTCCCTATCTACTACTAGTCGTACCAAGTATGAAGCAAAAGCAATTTCATCATCAGAATTAAAAAGACCTACTTTCCCGACTAGAGCATAACTATTTGTCCGATTTATCAGGATATCGCCTTTGTTTAGAAAATATTTTTTTCGTTCCTCTTCAGTAAGATCTGATCTTGCCAGATCTGCGGTTATGATCTTTTCATCCTGAATATCTTTCATCCCAATTATTCTTGTATTTCCGTTTTCAACGGCAGGTTCGTTAGTACCGTATTGTGATTCCAACAAAACTTTCCCTAGAGGGAGTAATCTCCAACCCGCCGGAACATGAGATGTTTTCAGGGAATTAAGAATACTCACTCCCCGCCCTCCAACTTCTTCTGTTTCCTTGCCAACTGTCTCGTACTTTTCGCGGGCGTGGGCATGTCTTCCGGCATGGTGCCTCCAAGTTCTTGCATGGTCTGACGTACCTTGGTTCCGACTTCATAATGAGCCCGGTTGGCCTTTGCCTTGCCCTTGATATTCTCCCTCCGGAGTTTTTCCTCAGTCTGCGTAGCGCGGAAAAGATTGGCGGCGAGCTCGGTGCTGCCCATATGATCAAGGATCTGCTGGCTCTTTTTTAGGCCCTTGCGTTTGTGAATCCCTTTGGCATCCAGTCCACCATAAAGTCCCTTGTAGCCGTGGTTCAGGAATATGGCAAAATCCAGGTTGTTCCTGACACCCGCCTGTTGAGCCGTTTCAACTAGTTGTTTGTTATGTTCTTTCAGTTCATCACGTAAAAACAGGCGTTTCTCATCTTCCTTGAGCTTCTGAAAGGTTTCATCATCAGCCAATTCCTGCCTGCGGGTCTGAATGGCAAAGTAAGTCTGTCCGTTGGCAATTACGGGTTTGGTTGGGTCGCCGTTTTGGACGATAAGATAACAGGCATAGCGGGACAATTTTACATCCGGAAGTTCGCGCTTTGCGCCTGAGCCGATTTCGACCATACCGAGGAAGTCCTCGAAATGGTCCTGAACCTTATGACCACTATTTTGGCATCCTTGCTTGGCCTTCTCGATAACGGGTAAAAAATGCCGGTACTCGGAATATTCAAGAATTTTTGCCAATTTGCGGGCAGTCCAGAATTCCCGCCCGGTGTTATCAGTCTCCTTTAATGTTTCAAAGGTGTTGTGATGCTTTTTTTCAATCTTTTTCCCGCTCACGGTTGCCAGACTCCATATGGGCCGTCTGGCTCTATGCAAAGAGAGATGGCATTTTGTCTCTGCCCTTTGGCCAACTTTTTAACGCTATCCATCACGTTCAATCTCCTTGAGTTTTTCCGCCATTTTTTTCCTGATTACAGCCAGTTCTTTTTCCAGCTTATCGATTTCCCCTTGCACTTCATCGATATCGATCTGTTCTTCTTCC
>MGYR01000011.1:20766-21957 GCA_001801825.1 Gammaproteobacteria bacterium RIFCSPLOWO2_02_FULL_56_15
AGTCGTTCTCCCTGATCTCCTCAAAGCCGGCAAGATGGGCATATTTCTCAACCTCTTTCCGTTTTTTGTATGTGTTAACAATTTTCTCTATATGCGCTTCTGACAATACGTTTTGGTTTTTGCCGGAGACATATTCACGGCTGGCATCAATAAACAGCACATCCTTGCGCTTGGCATTCTTTCCGCCTTTCTCGCGGCTGCGGTCAAACACCAGGATCGCTACCGGTATGGACGTAGTCGGGAACAGATTGGCCGGCAGGCCGATGACGGCATCCAGCAGGTTTTCTTCAATCATCTTCTGACGGATACGGCCTTCTGCGGCACCCCGGAACAGAACACCATGCGGCGCGACGACGGCTATCCGGCCTTCCTTCTCCAGGGCCGTTTCCACCATATGACTGACAAAGGCCCAGTCACCCTTGGACTTTGGCGGCATGCCGCGCCAGAAACGATTGTAACGATCCGTGGTCTCTGCATCGTCCCACCATTTGTCGAGCGAGAAGGGCGGATTAGCAACGACCACGTTGAATTTCATCAACCGGTCCTTTTCCACCAGCGCCGGATTGGTGAGGGTATTGCACCATTCGATACGGGCGCCATCCGCACTGTGCAGAAACATATTCATGCGCGCCAAAGCCCAAGTGCTGCCGTTGGATTCCATGCCAAACAAGGCAAAGTTTTTATCACCTACCACGCGGCCTGCCTCGATCAACAAACCGCCGGAACCACAGGCCGGATCACAGATGCGATCTCCCGCTTTCGGTTCAGCCAACTTCGCAACCAGTTCTGAAACCTTGTGCGGCGTATAGAATTCACCCGCCTTTTTACCGGCATCCGAGGCGAAACGTTCGATGAGATAAATGTATGTATTACCAATCACGTCTTCTGAAACACGGCTCGGACGCATGTCCATTTGCGGTTTGTGAAAGTCTTCCAGTAAAGTCTTGAGGCGGCGGTTCCGGTCCTTGGTCTTGCCCAGGTTTGCTTCAGAGTTGAAGTCGATATTACGGAACACGCCTTCGAGTTTCTGTTTATTGGCGTCTTCTATGGCATCCAGAATTATGTTGATCAGATCGCCGATATTGGGCTCATTTCGTCTTTCATATAGGTTGTAATAATCCGCCAGAAATTTGTCGCGTACTTTTCCGGAACCTTCATCCTTGATTTCAACAAAGGGCAAAATAAACCGTT
>MGYR01000011.1:22071-25016 GCA_001801825.1 Gammaproteobacteria bacterium RIFCSPLOWO2_02_FULL_56_15
TGTAGTCCTTGTATTGAGCAGGATCTATTACACCCCGGAAGGTGTCACAGGCTGCCCAGGCAGTAGCGTTAATTTCGGATTGAGAAATTTTAGTGTTCACTCATGTTCTCCAGCCTGATTCATCTCATAAAACTGAGCAAGTAATTGTTGTCCTATTAAGCTTTGCTTTAAATTCATTAGCTCAACCAACTCCTGACTCAAGGATTTTTCCTGCATCATTAATTTTCCAATTTCCGCAATGTGTTTTTGTTTTTCAAGCGATGGCACCGGTATTTCTAATTCAACGATCAACTTCCTCTGAACAATTGGAGTCCCCGCACCTGTGCGCACCTGGGCAATCTGGGATTGCATCGACGATTGATTTAATGTCCATGCAAGATAGGCCGGGTCAATACCATCCTTAACTCGCAATATATATAGAGTTGCCGACGCAATAGTTTTTTGAGGCACATCTTTGACTACAACCGCCTGATTACGTGTTCCACGCGAAATGAAAAGCACATCACCGCTATGCACTTCATAGTTTTCCACAGATCCTTTGGGAGTAATCCGTAACTCATGATGATCACTATATTCATAGGCCAAATCTTCAGGTATATGCTTTGCCATAATGACCTGATGGGTCCCCTCAGGCTCATGCTCCGCACGAGTCTTGAGGGAGTACCCAGGAAGAACTTCCGCGCAGTCTGACAGTTTCCTTATTTCAGCGGGCATGGTCCTTTATTCCTTACTGGTCATTACAGGGTGTGTTGTAATTGGCAAGCAGGTCTGCTTCGATCGCAAGTCTTCGCTTCTCGCTCGATTCAAGGTGAATACCAATATGGGTTTTACCATTTCGGTCAAAACAATTCTGCTTGTGATGGTCGTCGAAGCGAATGCTGAGATCTCCCGTCTGACCGATATAAATCAGATCGAAATTACCGTTGCTTAATTTTTTCAACACAATGTATACCGCGCCCAGTGCTTTGAATGATGTCCCCCAAGGATAAACATCAAAATTATAGGTATTTCGGGATTTCCCCTTCAGGGTGACAGTTGTTTCTTTACTCATTTAAGTATTCTCCAAATTGTGGCCAGACTGGCTTGAGCCACTAGCATGGAGTACACTTTAATTGCTTATCAAAGCGGCTTTAGCTGTGGCCCAAGCTCTGCCTGGCCGGGTTAAAGTCAGAAAGCCTGTGTACCGCACGGGCTTTCTTTATACCTACTCAGAATAAAATAGGTGGAGTAATTATATTACTTTATTTAAAATATATCAAGATAAAATTCTAAAGTAAATTCGTTACTCTCTTTATTAATTTTTACCAGGCAAGGATTTAAATTTGGAATTGCAATAAATATCAATAGATTATATATATTTTTAACAATTACCTTGGAAAGTTACTTGCTGTGTGGGAGTAACTTGTATTCTGATCCACCTTTGTGTCGAGCATAAGCGAATCCCGTGCAGCATGACGATATCCTGATCATCGGTGGTGGCCACAACGGCTTGGTGTGCGCCTGTTATCTCGCCGCGGCCGGGTTGCGGGTAAGCATCCTGGAACGGCGGCCCGTGGTCGGAGGCGCCGCGGTCACCGAGGAATTCATCCCGGGCTTCCGCAATTCCACGGCCAGTTATACGGTCAGCCTGCTCCAGGCCCGGATCATCGAGGATCTGAATCTGGCCCGCCATGGGCTGCGGATCCTGCCCCGCCCCTATGCCAATTTCCTGCCGCTGGAAGGGGATTACCTGCGCACCGGCGCCACCCTCGCGGAAACCCAGGCAGAGTTTTCCCGGTTTTCCGCCAGAGACGCCGAGAGACTACCCGCATACTACCGGATGCTCGACGGAGCAGGCGGGCTGTTGCGTTCCCTCCTGCTGGAAACCCCGGTAAACCTGGGCGGCGGGCTCAGGGACATCTATAAAGGGTTGCAGTTGGGCAACCGATTGCGGAAATTGTCCCTGGAAGAGCGCCGGGATCTCCTGGAACTCTTTACCCGTAGTGCGGGGGATCTGCTGGAATACTGGTTTGAATCCGAGCCGATCCGCGCCCTGTTCGGTTTCGATTCCGTCGTCGGCAATTTTGCGAGCCCCTACAGCCCCGGCTCCGCGTATGTACTGCTGCATCATGTCGTTGGCGAAGTCAACGGCAGGCGCGGTCAATGGGGTCATGCCATCGGCGGCATGGGTGCGATCACCCGCGCCATGGCCAAGGAAGCTAGGGACCGAGGGGTGCGTATCCGCCTGGAATCCCCGGTGTCCCGGGTGCTGGTAGAGAACGGGCGGGCTGCCGGGGTCGTCCTGGAATCCGGGGAGTCGATCCGGGCCCGGGCCATCGCCGCAAGCATCAACCCCGCCCTGCTGTACCTGCAACTCGTCGATCCATCTGATCTGGATCCGGAATTCCTGGAGCGCATGCGCCGCTACCGGAACGGATCGGGCAGTTTCCGCATGAACGTGGCGCTCGCCGAGCTGCCACGGTTTCGCGCGGCGCCGGCAGATGACAACGGAGAAGAGCATCTACGTTCAGGGATCCTCATCGCCCCCTCGCTGGGCTACATGGAGCAGGCCTGGTGGGATGCACGCAGCCATGGGTGGTCACAGGCGCCGGTCATCGAGATGCTGATCCCGAGCACCGTGGACGCTACGCTCGCACCTTCCGGCGCCCACGTGGCGAGCCTCTTCTGCCAGCATTTCAACCCGGTGCTGACCGGAGGTGTGCAGTGGGATGCGGTGAAGGAACAGGTGGCAGATCTGATCATCCATACCGTCGATCAACATGCACCGAACTTTAGCAGCAGCATTCTTGGACGTAGCATCCTCTCGCCGCAGGACCTGGAGCGGGACTTCGGCCTGATCGGCGGGGATATCTTTCATGGCGCACTGGGCCTGGACCAGTTGTACAGCGCACGCCCACTGCTGGGATTCGGCGCCTACCGGGGACCCCTACGGAATCTGTATATGT
>MGYR01000012.1 GCA_001801825.1 Gammaproteobacteria bacterium RIFCSPLOWO2_02_FULL_56_15
CTACGCCAACATCCGGGAGTTGTTTGAGCCCCGGAACCTGGGTCTGTGGAGCGGCACTGACCCCTGTGCCGGCGCCAGTCCCGTGCAGACCGCCGCCCAGTGCGCCAACTCCGGCGTAACAGCCGCGCAATACGGCAGCATCCCACTCAGTCCCGCCGGGCAGTACAACGCCATCTTCGGCGGCAATCTGGACCTGGATGCGGAGAGTTCCGACAGCTTTACCGTAGGCGCCGTATTCACCCCCGAGCAGATCCCGGGACTGACATTGAGCGTGGACTACGTGAGCATCGATATCGAAGACGCCATTGACACTCTGGACCCGGAGTTCGTGGTCACGGAGTGCGGCCGGACGGGTGATGCCGCGTACTGCGGCCTGGTTAATCGCGGACCCAACGGCAACTTGTGGATCGGCAGCAGCGCCACGGCTCCCAACGTGGTGGCCACCAACATCAACATCGGCTTCTACGAGGTTTCGGGCATCGACTTTTTTGCGGGTTATGGCTTCGATGTGGGCGCGTACGGCGAGGTCGACCTCACCCTGCGGGGTACCCAGGTGCTTGTCGCTGATCAACAACTCTCACCGGGCGCCACGATCGATGAGTGCGCGGGTACCTATGCCGGTGTCTGTGGCCGCCCGGCGCCGGAGTGGCGGCACATCATCACGGGGACATGGCATACGCCCTGGAACGCTGTGGCTACAGCATCCTGGAGGTTTATCGATGGCGTGGATGAGTTCAGCCAGGACCGCTTCAGTGCGGATGAGCAGCACTACCTCGACCTCACTGTCGAGTACACGCCGACCTTCCTGAACTTCGGGGAGACTGTGCTGAGCATGGGCGTGACCAACGTGCTGGACAACGATCCGCCGATCAGCGGCTACTTCGGAAACATCGCTGTCTACGGCAACGGCAACACGGTCCCGGGCCTGTGGGATACCCTGGGCCGTTATTTCTTCTTCGGGATCACCCAGAAGTTCTAGCGCTGGTGGCAGTAAGCAGGAGAGACGGCGGGGACTTCCCGCCGTCTTTTTTTAGGTATCAGGCCCGCATTCCTCCGGTCCGATGCTTGCCATTTTCCCATGAATCCTGATATCGGGCTGAGACCATCCGGTGTATCCCGGATCCCTGCGGATCTTCAACAGGCTATCGATGCCCACAAGGCCGGCGATCTGGACACGGCCGCCCCGCTTTACCGGCAATACCTCGCCCGGGATCCATCGAATCCCACCGCGCTCCAGTTGCTCGGGCTGCTCCATTCCCAATGTGGGGAGTACGAAACCGCCATTACCTACATGCAGGAATCCCTGCGCCGCTTTCCGCAACAGGCTGAAGTTGCCAATAATCTGGGTATCGCCCTCGCGCAACTCGGGCGGACCAATGAGGCCCTGGAAAGATATCGGCAGGCCGTGACCCTGGAGCCGCGCTATTCCCTCGCCTGGAGAAATATCGGTTTATGTCAGTTGCAGCGGCAGAACTTCGAGCCGGCTCAGGCCGCGCTCAAACGTTGTCTGGAAATCAACGCGGGCGATGCTGCCGCCTGGCTGGGACTTGCCAATACCTGGAAGCGGCAGGATAAACCGGAAAAGGCGATCGCCTATCTGCAAAGGGCCATCGAAGTGCGGCCGGATTACGCCGCCGCGTACCACAATCTCGGCGTCTGTCTGCGGCTCACCGGGCAATCAGGTCAAGCGATCGAACACTATCAAACGGCGCTGCGTCTCGGGCTAAAACGCCCGGAGCTTTATCAGAATCTGGGCAACGCCCTGGTGGATATGGGAGAGTTCGAGCCCGCGATTGAGGCCTATCGCGAGGCGATCGCACGTGACCCGGATTCTCCTGAACTCAAGCAATTGCTGACTGCCGCGGAGGAGAAAAAGCAACGTCGCGTCGAGAAGAGTTTGGAACAGGAATGCCTCGACCCGGATATCGACAATTCCTGGAGCGGACTACCTGATCCGGAATTCGCGCAACTGTTACGGCATGCCAGGGGCTTACATGCGGCAGGACGTCTTGAAGAGGCGGAACAACTGTATCGCCGGCTCGAACACACTGGCGCCGAACGGGAGACCGTGCTGCGTTCGCTCATGGAATTGTACCTCGCGGCGCGGCGGCCGGAAGTGGCCGTGGAGGTGTTGACGGCGCTGACACGCGAAGTCCCCGATACCCTGTATTACTTTGGCCGGCTTGCCGTCCTGCTGGAAGGGTTGGGGCGCGCGGAAGAGGCCATTACGCATTATCAGCGTCTGCTGGAGCGACAGCCGGATTACGCCGCCGCCTGGTTCAATCTGGCCCTGCTTTGCAAGAAACAGAGGCGCTATGCGGAGGCCCGCACCGCCTATGAAAATGCAGTGCGTCATGGCATTGATAATGTCCAGGAAGTCTATTCCAATATGGGCGTTTTATACTCAGAAATGCGGCAGGGGGAGAAGTCCATGGCCATGTACCGGCGCGCTCTGGAGGTAGATGCGGATTATATCCCCGCGATTTTCAACCTCGCCGGTCTGTACGAGGAATCCGGTAAAAGACAGGAGGCTCTGGATTTATATCAACGGATCCTCGCACTCGATCCCACACATTGGGAGTCCCTGGCAAGGCTCGTCCAGGCACAGAAGATCACACCGGAAAACCACCAGCTCCTGGAGACCCTGAAATCTTCCATTGAATCAGCAGGGCGTGATGGTAATGCGTTGGAGCCCCTGTATTTTGCGCTCGGTAAGGCGCTGGATGATCTCGGGCGTTATGACGAGGCCTTCACGGCCTACCGGACTGCCAACGGGATCAGCCGTTCCCGGCGGGCCCCCTATCGGCGGGATGTGACGGAACAGGCCTTTGGCCGCTTGATCGAGTTGTTCAGCGCCGACTGGATCGAGCAGAATAAAACGGATTCGCCGGCGGCGCCGATCTTCATCTGCGGGATGTTTCGCTCCGGCTCCACCTTGATTGAGCAGATCCTCGCCCGCCATCCCGCGATCACGCCTGGAGGCGAGCTGGATATCCTGCCGTGGCTCGTGGCGCAGAGGCTTTCCCCCTTCCCGGATGCGGTGATGAACAGTTCCCGGCAGAAACTTGCGGCCCTGAGTGACGGGTATCTGGCAGCGCTACGGGATCTATTCCCGGACGCCCTTTCCGTGACGGACAAGCGCCCGGACAATTTCCTGTTCCTCGGCCTCATCAAGTGCCTCTTCCCTCGCGCGCGGATCATCTACACCCGGCGGCAGCCCCTGGATAACTGCCTGTCGATATATTTCCAGCAGCTTGGCGGCAACCTGAACTATGCTACGGACCTCGCGGACACCGCGCATTATTATCGGCAGCATGATGGCCTCATAACCCACTGGCAGCGCTGCTTCAGTCGGGATATATTCACGGTGGATTATGATGAACTGGTGGCCGGTCCGGAGCCCGTGCTGCGAGGCCTGCTGGAGGTTCTGAACCTGCCGTGGGATATGGACTGCCTGCGCTTCCGTGACGCGGACAATCTGGTGAAAACCGCCAGCGTCTGGCAGGTGCGCGAGGGTCTGCACCGGCATTCCAGTGGCCGCTGGCGCCATTATGCCGTAGCGGTTGAAAACCTTAAGACAATACTCGAATAATATGAAAAAACTTCTGGAGGTTTCGAATCCATGACCAGCCCGCCCGCAGGTAATTTTTTACAGGACCTCGCAAACCATCCCCGCGGTCTCTACACACTGTTCTTCACCGAGATGTGGGAGCGCTTCAGCTATTACGGGATGCGCGCTCTGCTGGTGTTGTTCATGACAGTGCCATTGGCCGGGGGCGGAATGGGGCTGGATGACGTCACCGCCACGGCGATCTACGGCATCTACACCGCCGCGGTGTATGTGGTTGCCCTGCCGGGCGGGTGGATCGCGGACCGGCTTCTAGGCGCCCAGCAATCGGTCTGGTACGGTGGGATAATCATCATGCTGGGTCATTTCACCCTGGCGATCCCCGCGACGCCCACCTTCGGCATCGGCCTGATGCTGGTGGTGCTGGGCACCGGCCTTCTGAAACCCAATATCAGCAGCATCGTCGGCGAGTTGTATCCGGAGGGCTCCTCCGCGCGCACCGCGGGTTTCACCATCTTCTATATGGGGATCAATCTGGGCGCCATGATCGGCCCCCTGATTTGCAGCACCCTGGGCGAAAGTGAACGCTTCGGCTGGCATTACGGGTTCGCCGCCGCCGGTGTCGGCATGCTGCTGGGGCTTACCCAGTTTTATTTCACCCGCCGCCACCTGGGTGATGCGGGTCGCTTCCCCGATCACCTGCGCCCCAACGGTAAGACCCGTGCGGCCCCGCGCTATGGCTGGCCGGTGGTCGGCGCCGGCGTTGGGCTGGTGATTTGTACTTGTCTCCTGATATTCGCCGATGTGATCGGTTTCAACCCGATCGGCTTTGCCAAAATCACGACCTGGATCATCGCCGCTATTGCCGCGCTTTATTTCACCTATGTATTCAATTTCGGAGGGCTCGACACGCGGGAGCGCCATTGTGTCTGGGTCATCGTGGTGCTGGTGATTGCCGAAGCGGTCTTCTGGTCCGGTTTCGAACAGGCCGGGTCCTCGCTCAACCTCTTCGCGGAACGCTACACGGATCGACTGGTGCTGGGATTCGAGATCCCCACGGGCTGGTTCCAGAGCCTCAACCCTCTCTTTATACTGATCCTGTCGCCGTTTTTTGCGGCTCTGTGGGTCAATCTGGGCCGGCGTAACCTGGATCCCTCCGCTCCCGCCAAGTTCGGCCTGGGATTGATCCAGATCGGTCTCGGCTTCCTGGTGATGTACTTCGCTTCGCATTACGTGGTACGTGGCGAGAGCGTCCTGCCGACTTGGCTCATCCTGACCTATCTCCTGCACACCACGGGCGAATTATGCCTGAGCCCCGTCGGCTTGAGCGCCGTCAGCAGCCTGGCCCCGAAACGTTTCGTGAGCCAGATGATGGGCGTATGGTTTCTCGGCAGCGCCCTTGGAGACATCATCGCCGGACTGCTGGCAGGCCGCTTCAACCAGGACAATCTCGGGGATATGCCGGGCCTGTATCTGCAGATCATCTCGCTATCCGTGGGCGCGGGCTTGCTGCTGTTATTCTCCAGCGGCGCGATCAAGCGATTCACCGGCGGTGTGAAATGAGGCGACATCGAATGACGAGTGGAACGAATCCGGGTGGACATAAGGCGGGATCTCGCCAAGACGCAAAGTTCGCCGAGAATGCAGAGACTCGTAGGGTGAGTACGTTGTTTGTACCCACGCGCTCTCGCCAAGACGCCAAGACAGCCAAGATGATTCTTGTTCAAGTGATTTTCTTGGCGTTCTCCGCGGCTTTGCGAGAGAACATACCCGCAGCGTAGCGGGAGCAGTGGAATTCGGTGCAAGTTTTTGAGTATATGAATAGATAGTATTTACCAGGGGAGTATACACCCATGACAAGTCTGGCCAGGTTGTGCGTAGCGTTGCTGCCCTGCATCGCGCTGAGCGCCTGTGATCAATCCGCCCTGGATCCGGAACAGCCGGTTGCCGAAAGCCAGGCCGTTATGGACAGTCCAGCGGAATTTGTGGCCGGTGTGAACACGGCCCTGGAAGACC
>MGYR01000013.1:0-5010 GCA_001801825.1 Gammaproteobacteria bacterium RIFCSPLOWO2_02_FULL_56_15
CCAATACCCCGTTGATATATCTGTGGGATTGCTCGGCGCCGAACATCTTGGCCAGTTCGATCATCTCGTTCATGACGACTCGCCAGGGGACTTCCGGGCGGTATACCAGCTCAAACATACCGATCTTGAGGACCGCTGTCTCCACGAGGTTGACTTCGGCCAGGGGTCGATCCAGGTAGACCTGGAGTTTCTCATCCAGTTCTTGCGAATGGCTGGCAATGCCCAGCAGCAACTCCCGGAAATAACCCAGATCTGCCTTCTTGAGTTCTGGGTTGCCTTCCTCGAATTCCCTGATGATGCCTGGCATGGATCGGCTGGTGATCAACCACTGGTAGCACGCCTGCACCGCGGTTCTCCTGGACCGAGCCCGCGCCTTCGGAGAAAACCTCTTGCCCGATTGATTTGCCATCAGACGATCAATCTGAACAGGTTGATCATCTCGATCGCGCTGGTTGCCGCCTCGCTGCCCTTGTTGCTTTCCGGATCCCCGGAGCGGTCCAGTGCCTGCTGGATATTATCGACGGTCAGCACCCCAAAAATCACCGGGATACCGGAGTGGAGGGCGGTTTCCGCCAACCCCCGTGAACATTCGGCGGCGATAAAATCAAAATGTGGTGTTTCACCCCGGATCACGGCCCCAATGGCGATCACGGCATCATACTGCCCCGTGCCGGCCATACGGCGGACGGTCACCGGGATCTCAAAGGCGCCAGGAACGCGCGCCTGGGTGATTTTCCCGGGGTCTAGCCCCGCGGCCAGGAGGGTTACGATACAGGCATCCAGCAGACGATCCACGATCTGGCCGTTATACCGGCTCGCAACGATGGCGACCGCGGCATCAGAAATTCTGGCTGCGCCTTCGATCGTACGGATGGCCTTTCCCGTATCCATGTTCTGCTCAGGCACGCAGGTATTCAACAACTTCAAGATCGAAACCGGACAGGGCGTGGAGCCGCTTTGGTGTACCCATCACGCGCATCTTGCGCACCCCAAGATCCGAGAGGATTTGCGAACCAAGCCCGATATTGCGCAGGTCCTTGCTGCTGTCAACAGGCCGGGACACCCGCTCTCTCTGGTTATCATTGAGGCTGATAACCTCATTGATCAGGGCATCCGATTCGATCTGGTGGCTCAAGATAACCACCACGCCGTTATCCTCCCTGCCGATCCTGCCGAGGACCTCGCGCAAAGGCCAGTGGTTATGCTCAGAATGCGTACCTGTGAGATCGAACAACATATGCTCCAGATGTACCCTCACCATGATGGGGATCTCAGGATCGATTACACCCTTGATCATGGCCAGATGGATGTTGTCATCGATACTGTCACGGTATGCCACGAGCCTGAAGCTGCCGAATTCCGTGGTGATGTCGTTCTCGGCCATTCGCTCCACGGTTCTTTCATTCTGTGTTCGATAACGAATCAGGTCCGCAATCGTGCCGATCCTGAGATCATGGACGCCGGCAAGGCGTTCGAGGTCCGGCCGCCGCGCCATACTGCCGTCGTCATTCAGTATCTCGACGATGGCGGATGCCGGCTGAAAACCAGCCAGCCTGGCCAAATCGCACCCGGCCTCCGTATGTCCCGCCCTGGATAATACCCCGCCGGGATGCGCCATCAGGGGAAATATATGGCCGGGCTGAATCAGGTCCGCGGGTTCGGCGTCCCTGGCCACCGCAGTGCGGATCGTCACCGCCCGATCCGCTGCGGAGATCCCGGTGGTCACTCCTTCCGTCGCCTCGATGGAGACCGTAAAGTTTGTGGAGTCGCTGGAATAAAAATTCCTCGCCATCAGGGGGAGATTCAGCTTCCGGCAATGATCGCGGGTAAGCGTGAGACAGATAAGGCCGCGTCCGTACCTGGCCATGAAGTTGATATCCTCCGGGCGTACGCATTCCGCGGCAATGACAAAATCGCCTTCATTCTCACGGTCTTCGTCATCCATCAGGATAACCATTCTGCCGGAGCGGATTTCCTCGATCAGTTCTTCGGTGCTGTGCAGGGCCATGACAACTCACAACGTGGTTTATGGAACCATCAATGAAACTTCCTTCGCCAATTAGGCGGAGAGTTTATCTTATGTCGGCTGAAAGCCGACTAAGAAATCTCCCTCCGCCCTCCGGGAGAAGGGCCGGAGATGAGGGAAATTCGATAGATGAATTATCGCACTCCCTCACCCGCCGCTACGCGGCGGCCTCTCCCGGTGGGAGAGGCAAGATACGATTCGTGTTAGCTTCTCTCACGCAGTGTATCAGAGGCGCCAGCTTCTGACACGGTTCAGAGCGCGGTCAGGGTGATACGGAGATCCCGGCCCAGCTGCCTGGTTTCCCGGATTTCCAACGGAATTTTCTCCGCCATACTGGTGATTCCCGGTAGATGAAAGAGACCCTTGCCGCTGTCTCCGAGCAGGATCGGCGCTTGGTACAACACCATCTCATCGAGGAGCCCTGCTGCCAGCAGGCTGCCGGCGAGCGTAGCCCCCGCCTCAACCAGTATTTCATTGACCTCTTCCTGTTTGGCCAGATACTGCAGGATCTCCCGCAGAAACTGATCCTTCGCGGTATCGATCACCACCATCTCGGCGCCTGCTCCCTGCAGTGCCGTCCTGGTATTGCCGTCATGGCTTCGCGTCATGATCAGGATTCTGCCAGGGCGCTTGAACATCTTTGCCCGCACGGGGAAACGCAAGCTCGGATCAACGATTACTCGTAGCGGATGCCGCCCGCCGCAATCCAACTCTCTCACATCAAGCCTCGGATCATCGGCCAGCACCGTCCCGATACCGGTCATGATAGCGGAACTGCCGGCGCGAAGTCGCTGGACATCCTGCCGGGCGGCGGCGCCGGTGATCCACTTGCTGGCGCCGTCAGCAAGTGCAGTACGCCCATCCAGGCTCATTGCCATCTTGCAGGTCACAAAGGGCAGGCCCGTGGTCCAGCGTTTGACGAATCCGCGATTCAGCCGGGCGGCCTGTGCGGACAGCAGACCGGAGGATACCGCGATACCTGCCCGCTCCAGCGCGCCCCGGCCGCGGCCGGAGACCTCAGGATAGGGGTCCTCCATGGCGGCGATAACCCGGCCGATACCGGCCTTGATCAGGGCCTCGGTGCAGGGCGGTGTACGTCCCGTATGACTGCAGGGTTCCAGGGTGACATAACATGCGGCCCCCTTGGTATCGGTTTTGGCATTCAAAATCGCATTCACTTCGGCATGGGCGCCGCCGGGCTGACTGTGCCAACCCTCGCCGATAAGCTGGCCATCACGCACCAGCACACAACCTACCCGGGGGTTGGGATGGGTCGAATAGCGGCCCCGCTCGGCGAGTTGCAGGGCTCGGGCCATCCAGGTGTAATCAGAGACCGTCCAATTCATGGGTATACCCGTTCAAGGCACAAGTTTCAGCCAGCGGATTCCGGGCCGGGCCCGCTGTCTTCATCCAGAAGATCCAGCTGGTCTTTTCTGATCTCCGGAGGCAGGTCGTTTTCCAGCCGTTCGATCTCCTCCAGAAATGCCCGCACATCCCCGAAGCTGCGATAGACCGAGGCAAACCTGACATAGGCCACCTGATCAATCTTGCGCAACTCCTCCATGACCCAGTTGCCGATCTTGCCTGACTTGACCTCCCTCTCCCCACTCGCCCGCAGCCGGTGTTTGATGTGAGAGATGGCTACTTCAATCCGTTCCATATCCACCGGGCGCTTTTCCAGCGCCCTCAGGATGCCGTTGCGCAGTTTCTCTTCACTGAATGGTTCCCGGCGGCCATCGGATTTGTAGATGCGTGGATAGTTCAACTCCGCGGACTCATAGGTCGTAAACCTTTCGCTGCAACCCGTGCATTCACGGCGACGGCGAATCTGATCGCCTTCTCCCACCAATCTTGAGTCAATCACCCTGGTGTCCATGACCGTGCAGAAGGGGCAACGCATGAGATCCCTACCCTCCTCCGTTCAGGCCAGGATGATTCCGGTGCGACGGGGATTGCATCATCAGGCCTCGTACATGGGGAAACGGCTGCACAGGGTGGTGACTTCCGATCTGACCCTGGCAATCACCGAAGGGTCATCGATATTTTCTATGATATCGCAGATCCAGCCGGCAACCCGGGCGCATTCCTGCTCACGGAAACCACGTGTGGTGACCGAGGGCGTTCCGATCCGGATGCCGCTGGTGACGAAGGGCGACTGTGGATCATTCGGGACGGCATTCTTGTTCACCGTGATATGGGCATCGCCCAGCACCCCATCCAGGACCTTGCCGGTGATACCCTGATCGATGAGATCGACCAGGAAGAGGTGATTATCCGTACCGCCGGAAACGATTTTCACGCCCCGTTCCAGAAATACATTCACCATCGCATGGGCATTGGCGAGGATCTGAATCAGGTAATCCTTGAATTCGGGCTGCATGGCCTCCTTGAAGGCGACCGCCTTGGCAGCGATTACGTGCATCAACGGCCCACCCTGGTAGGCGGGAAAAACCGTGGCGCTGAGTTTCTTTTCTATATCCGGGTTGCTTCTTGCCATGATCATGCCGGAACGGGGACCGCGCAGGGTCTTGTGCGTGGTCGTGGTGGTTACATCCGCGATATGCAGGGGACTGGGATAGAGACCCAGCGCCACCAGACCGGCCACGTGGGCGATATCGGCCACCAGCAGTGCGCCGACCTGATCGGCGATCGCGCGGAAACGCTGCCAGTCAACCACTCTTGAGTACGCGGAAAAACCCGTCATGATCAGTCGGGGCCGGAATTTCAGCGCCAGTTCCTCCGCGGCATCGTAGTCGATTTGCCCCGTTTTTGGGTTCAGACCGTACTGCACCGCCCGGTAGACCTTGCCGGATACATTGACGGCTGCCCCGTGGGTCAGATGCCCGCCATCCGCGAGGCTCATGCCCATCACGGTATCCCCGGGGTTCACCAGGGCCAGGTAGACGGCGCCATTGGCCTGGGAACCGGAATGCGGCTGGACATTCGCATAATCCGCATTAAACAGTTGTTTGGCGCGGTCGATA
>MGYR01000013.1:5038-12398 GCA_001801825.1 Gammaproteobacteria bacterium RIFCSPLOWO2_02_FULL_56_15
CACAGCCGCCGTAATACCGCTTGCCCGGGTAGCCCTCGGCATATTTGTTGGTCAGGACCGAGCCCTGGGCCTGCAATACCCTGGGACTGACATTATTTTCCGAGGCGATCAATTCGATATGGTCCTCCTGGCGTTGTCTCTCGCCGAGCATCGCCTGCCAAAGTTCGTCATCGAACCCTGCAATCTCCATATCTTTAGTGAACATCCTCTACCTCTCTCCTCTGCAGTGAATCTGGGGCACCCTAGAATCATGGTATCTTGATCGAGACTACCCTGGTCACAGACCAGGCGACTGAGCCGGTACCGGGCATGGCGCCGCCGTCGCAGGGCCGCTAGGCTAGGGGTGATACAGGTTACCAGATTTCAGCTGTTCAATCAGCAGGCTGCTTGGTTCAACTCTCCTGTTTGCGCTGCTCCATCGCCTGCATGAAGGATTTCATGAAATCCAGTGGGATGGGAAAGACAATAGTGGAACTCTTTTCTCCCGCAATCCCTTGCAGGGTCTGGAAATACCGCAATTGCATGGCATTCTGGTTACGTCCCAGGATATCAGCGGCTTCAAGCAGTTTGTGCGAGGCCTGCAACTCACCTTCGGCATGAATGACCTTGGCGCGGCGTTCCCGTTCGGCTTCCGCCTGCTTGGCGATTGCCCGGATCATGCTTTCATCGATGTCCACATGCTTGATTTCCACATTGGAGACCTTAATACCCCAGGCGTCGGTCTGCCTGTCCAGGTCGGTCTGGATATCGCTGTTCAGCTTTTCCCTCTGGGCGAGCATATCATCCAGTTCATGCTTGCCGAGCACCGAGCGCAGTGTCGTCTGCGCCAACTGGCTGGTTGCAGAGTGGAAATTCTCTACCTGAATGATGGCGCGTTCAGGATCGATAACGCGATAATAGATCACCGCATTCACCTTGACCGACACGTTGTCTCTCGAGATCACATCCTGACTCGGAACATCCATCACAATCGTCCGCAGTTCCAAACGCTCCATCTGTTCGATCATTGGAAAAAGAAATGTGAATCCGGGGCCTCGGACTCCGGTAAATCTGCCCAAGCGGAAAACAACTGCCCGTTCATATTCCCGCAATACGTAAAACGACCACCAGATGAATCCCAGGATGAGCAGTACCAGAAATATATATATGGGCATTTTAGCTTTCCTCCATTATTATTGGTTTAATTTTCAATTCCAGACCATTGATTGCCACCACTTCCACAAGCTGTCCCTTGTGCATGGGAACCTCCGAGACGGCATTCCAGGTCTCGCCGTGTATGAACAGCCGGCCGGCTTCCATAAAATCATCCACAACCACCCCCGTTGCGCCGATCATCTGCTCCCTCCCCGTGACCACCGGTCTCTGGTGGGCACTCACTGCCAGACGAATTGCCGCGAGTGTAAAGATAGCTGCAACCAAGGTCACTACCCCGATAATCTGGAGTGGTACAGTATAAAAGGGACCTGCCTTGTCGAAAAGGATAAGAGATCCCATTACAAAAGCCGCGATCCCACCTATTCCGAGGACACCAAAGCTCGGGGCGATCAGTTCCGCTATCATAAAGGCGATACCCAGCAGGATCAGGGCCAGTCCGGCGTAATTAACCGGCAGTACCTGCATCGCGTACAGGGCGAGTAACAGGCAGATCCCGCCCAGCACGCCTGGGAGGACAAAACCAGGGTGCGCCAGCTCGAAGAACAAACCGTATATCCCGAGCAGCATGAAGATGTAGGCAATGCTTGGATTGGTAATCACGGCCAGAAAACGATTACGCCAGTCCGGTATGTAAAATTCCACCTGCGCCCCCCCGATATCCAGGCTCATCTCCCGGCCCTCGATTTCTACAGACATACCATTCAATTGCCGTAGCAGATCGCTAAGGTCAGTGGCCATGATATCAATGACACCCTCGGCGAGGGCATCCTGCGCCGTAAGGCTGGCAGCTTCCCGGACCGCAAGTTCCGCCCAGACAGCGTTTCTGCCCCTCATCTCGGCCAGGCTCCTGAGGTAAGCAACTGCGTCATTGATCAGCTTGTGCTGCATGGCGTCACCGGATGGCTCTCCTTCAGTTTCGGGAGCGTTTCCAACAGGCTGCCCCGGCTCCACATCCCCGGGCTTCAGATCCGGTAAACCTCCAATCTGAATGGGGGTCGCTGCACCCACGTTGGTACCTGGAGCCATGGCTGCGATGTGCGCTGCATACAGCAGGTAGGTACCGGCACTGGCGGCACGGGCGCCGGATGGAGAAACATAAATCGCAACCGGGATCGGAGAAGCAATGATCGCGCGGATGATATCCCGCATGGAGGTATCCAGTCCGCCTGGCGTGTCCAGCCGTATTACGATCAGCCTCACGCCCTGATCATGGGCATGTTCAAGACCGGATTGAATGTAATCACTTACCGCAGGGCCTATCGCATCCTGCACGTCGAGCACTAACACCTGCGCTCCCGCCTGTACCTGGCATACGACTACGCTAGCCAGCAAGTAGAACACCCTGAATAACGGATTTCGCAGCATGCTTATTCACCTCCTGCAGAGGTCCAATGGTAACTGCACTTGCTACCGTTTATACGCCTACAATAGCCAATATTCCAGAGTGGCTAAAGCAAATCCGGATCCCCCAAGTATCCGGGTTTGCTGCCGCCATGATCCATTCCCCTGACTCACGTATAATTCACCGGATATCGTCCCCGGGATAAGCCATTTATGTCAGAGCTAGATGAATTCTTCAGCCGCGCCAATCTCCTGCTGGATAAACTCGAATCCATCCTCCCGGCGATGCAGGGATCCCAGGATCCCCTGGACAGTCCGGTACTCCGCTGGAAATGCCGGGGAAACCAGTCGTGGCTCGAGCCGGTACGACTGGTCAGCAGTATCCTGCTGGATGACCTGCAATGCATCGATCGGCAAAAAAGCTCAATCCTGCAGAATACCCGGCAATTCATGCTCGGATTACCTGCCAACAACGTCCTGCTCTGGGGCCCCCGGGGCACGGGTAAATCCTCCCTTATCAAAGCCATTTTCAATAGCTTCCGGCCCCAGGGTCTGCGCCTCATCGAGGTGGAAAGCCAGCACTTGGTCGACCTGCAGGAGATCTGTGAAATCATCCACCGACAGGACAGCCGGTATATCATTTATTGCGATGACCTCTCCTTCGCCGATGGCGACCCCGCGTACAAGGCCCTGAAGGTCATCCTTGACGGCTCGGTCGGGACGACGCCGGAGAATGTCCTGGTGTACGCCACCTCGAACCGCCGGCATCTGCTGCCCGAATACATGAGCGAAAATCAGCGGGCAGAGCTGATCGAGGGAGAATTGCACCTGGGGGACGCCACGGAAGAGAAGATCTCACTGTCGGAGCGATTCGGGATCTGGCTGGCCTTTCACCCGTTCAACCAGCACCAGTACCTGCAGATCGTGGATCACTGGCTCCGCGAACTCGATGCACCGGTGGATTCCACGGAGGGAGTGCACCAGGCTGCGCTGCGCTGGGCGCTGGAACATGGAGGTTCCCGCAGCGGACGCGTGGCCTGGCAGTTTGCCCGGGACTGGACCGGCAAGGCGGGGCTGGATTAAAGGGGCCGGGGCTTTAGCCTGCCCCTTTAATCCTCAGATATCCAGGAATTTCTCGGCATCGAGCGCCGCCATACAGCCGAAACCCGCCGAAGTCACCGCCTGACGATACACCTGATCGGCCACATCCCCAGCCGCGAAGACACCGGGAACGCTGGTCGCAGTGACGTTGCCGTGCAGTCCGGTCTTGATGGAGATATACCCATTTTTCATTTCCAATTGGTCGGCAAAGATCTCGGTGTTGGGTCTGTGGCCGATGGCAATGAAAACCCCATCCAAGTCGATATCCGTCGTCTCGTCGCTGCGCACATCCCTGATACGTATGCCGGTCACCCCGCTCGCATCGCCCAGAACCTCATCCAGCACATGGAACCACCGGATCCTTATATTGCCGTTCTTTTCCCTCTCGAATAACTTGTCCTGCATGATCTTTTCCGCACGCAATCCATCCCGCCGATGCACCAGGATCACCTCCGCGGCGATATTGGCGAGGTACAGTGCCTCCTCCACCGCCGTATTGCCACCCCCTATAACAGCCACTTTCCGCTTGCGGTAGAAAAAACCATCGCAGGTCGCGCAGGCACTGACACCCTTGCCCATGAAGGCCGCCTCCGAGGGCAGCCCGAGATATTGCGCGGAAGCGCCGGTCGCAATGATCAGGGCATCGCAGGTATAGGCGGCGGAATCCCCCTGCAACCAGAACGGCCGTTGCCCGAGTTCCACCTGTTTGATGTGGTCAACAACTATCTGCGTCTCAAAACGCTCGGCATGCTTGCGCATGCGTTCCATCAGATCCGGACCCTGTAATCCCTCTACGTCCCCGGGCCAGTTGTCCACATCGGTAGTGGTGGTAAGTTGTCCCCCCATCTCCATACCGGTGATCAGCAATGGTTTCAGGTTGGCCCGCCCGGCATAGACGGCGGCGGTATATCCGGCCGGACCGGATCCCAGGATGATTAATTTTGCGTGTTTTGTCTCAGTCATGTTTCCTGCCTGCTTAGCCATTGGATTTCTGGTTTCATTATTCCTGTTGAACGCCGCTCCGCGTGAACACCGCCACCAAGCGTGTTATGAGGGGATCTGCCAGGGAAGCCGCCGGCCCGGGATTGCGCCAGCCGGTCAGACACGTATTATAATGGCTGCACCGCGGAGGGGAAAGCCCGGCGGCGCTACGTTGCGGGTTAAAACAGGAGCTGTGGCATCGGCGCTGGACAAATCCTTGAGATCTGGCGGAGAATCGGAGCTGATGATCTTCCTCGGCAACAGCGACCGGCCCTTTCACTACGGCCCCTTTCCACTGGAGCAACAGGCTCGCGACCCGCGTATCGAGGGTGTGGAGCGCGGATCGCCGCGGCGCAGCCGGCTGGCCCCGTTGGAGCCGCCGGATACCGGCTATGCCCGCAGCCTGGACAAGTATCACCAGATATTCAGCAGCTTCGGGGAAGGTCAACCCGCCCCGGCCAGGGCCCCGGTGCCGGAAGACCTGGAGCGGCGCATGGTGGATATCAAGGGGGCCGGGTATTTCCTCGATGCCAGTCAGTTAGGGATCTGCCTGCTCTCCGAATCCTGCTGGTACCGGGAAAGCACCCCCACGACGCACACCCACGCCGTGGTGGTCTTGGTGGAATATCCGCGGCTCCCGGAACCGGGATCTCTGGCCCAGAGCTGGCTTCGGGACTCCCGACATGCCACGGCAGAATTGCGCGCCTATGAGATCGCGATCAGCCTGGCCAACCACATCCGCATGCTGGGATTTCCGGCATCCGCCCATGATGATCAGGGCGCCGTCGATCCGGAAAGACTCTCGGTGCTGGCAGGTCTGTGCCTGCGACAGGGAACCTGGGTGGTGAATCCATGGCTGGGCCGGGAATATGCCTGCGCGGTGGTCACTACCGATTATGCCCTGCGCTGTGATCTGCCGCTTGCGGCAAGCGCTGCAAGGGCCAGGAACATGGCCTGGTGGCTGGGTCAAGACGGCGCCGTCTCGGGACTGGAGCGCTGGCGCCGGTCCCGCCGGGCCACGCATCTCGGCAGCTATCCGATGGAGCAGGTCAAGCGGGTCGCGCGTCCCACCACCCTGATCCTGGATGATGAAGTCCCCAGGGTACCGAAGCGTGCGGCGTTCTTTGAACGGGCCATACATGGGGATCTCGATGCCAAGGCGCAGAGGGAACGTGGCCGCTTTGCCTTCAAGCACCCCTTCGCCCATGCCATGGTCCGGCAGATCCGCGCCATGGTCCCTTACCAGGATGGCCCGATCGCCGCCTCCCGCGCCCCCGAATGCAGCTCTGCGGAGGTCAATACCCGTGCCATCAAGACCCTCTCTTATGCCCTCGGCGCCGAGATCACGGGTATCTGCGAGATCCCCGAGTATGCCTGGTATTCCCATCAGGTCGACGGCAGCGGGATCCGGCCCTATCACCGCTATGCCGTGGTCTGCCTCATCGATCAGGGCTACGAGACCATGGAAGGCGCCTCCGGGGATGACTTCATCTCGGGTGCGCAATCCATGCGCGCCTACATGCGCGGCGCATTGATCGCCGGGATCCTGGCCGAGCACATAAGAGCACTCGGCTATCCCGCACGATCCCAGACCAACGCCGATTCCGACGTCCTGCAATTGCCGCTCACCCTGTGGGCGGGACTCGGAGAAATGAGCCGCATCGGCGAGGTGGTGTTGAATCCCTTCCTGGGACCGCGTTCGAAGACTGTGGTACTGACCACGGATTTACCGCTGGTTCCGGATAAGCCGGTGGATTTCGGCTTGCAATATTTCTGCTCCCACTGTCTCAAGTGCGCCCGCGAATGTCCGTGCGACGCCATCCCCCAGCAGGGCAAGGTCATGTTCAACGGTTACGAGATCTGGAAGCCGGACGTGGAACGCTGCACCCGCTACCGTCTCACGAACCAGCGCGGCCTGGCCTGCGGCCGCTGCATGAAGACCTGTCCTCTGAACAAATTTATCAACTGGGACGGCTCCCTCCTGATCCGGATCGCCTGCTGGCTGGGTATCCATGCGCAATGGCTCAAGCCGTTGCTGGTGCCGATCGCGGTCCGGCTGGACGACCTGCTCCACTACGGGATCCGCAACCCCCTGAAGAAATGGTGGCTGGACCTCGAGATCATTGACGGAGTCTGCGTCGAACCTCCCAGGGGAGTGAATGAACGCGATATTGATCCAGGGCGCCGGATGGAACCGGAGAAACACAAGGTAGCCTACTACCATGCGAACATGATGCCCCCACCCAATGCCTCGGGGATACGAATACCGGTGGTAAGGAAAGAAGGACTTGCCGCGGCGGCCCTGGTAGAGACCCCGGAACAGGCGCTCGTCAGGCGCCGGGCCGGAGGTCCGATACCGCAACACTATATCCCGACGCCGCCCATGGATCTGTCGTCAGAAAAAAGAGCGGACGTTTCCGCCTACAACCCCTACTCCAGGAAAGCTTGAACGTCATGGAGAAATCCATACACGGGGTGGGCAACCACAAGGATTGCCCCTACAAGCATTCCCCGGCATAGGGCGGTGGAAATACAGGATCGTCCAATTTATTTATTCAGATCTTCCCAGCACCGGCGCAAGGCTTCATTGAGCTCGGCGCTTTGAAAACGGGCCGCCTTGTTGGTCGGTGGCAAAGGTTCATCATAGAAAAACGCAGGCAACTCGTCATCGGCCTCGGTGAAACCCGCCGCACGGTTGAATTCAGCCTCGAGCCGCAGGGTTTCCCGCCCGAGCCGTACCATGAAATCCCCGCCCAGTTCCACACCGGTGGCGCTATGGATG
>MGYR01000013.1:12553-12681 GCA_001801825.1 Gammaproteobacteria bacterium RIFCSPLOWO2_02_FULL_56_15
GCCCACGGTGTGATCCGCACCCTGGGCGCTCAGCATCATGGAGATGCCGGTGACCTCGATCACCCGGGGATCGTAGGCGCTGATGGCCTGTTTCTTGATCACCGGGACGCGGTGCAGACCCAGCTGCT
>MGYR01000014.1 GCA_001801825.1 Gammaproteobacteria bacterium RIFCSPLOWO2_02_FULL_56_15
GTTTATCGACATTGGTTAGAACCATACAGCCCTGAAAGATTCCTGGATCAATGATTTCCAGATCACTCAGTAAAGACCCATGATGTAATTGGCAACGGCATCGATCTCCGTATCCGTCATCTTCGCGGAGATAGTACGCATAACAGCATTTTGATCATTGCTGCGATCTCCCGAACGGTAGGCTTTCAGTGTTGCCACCGTGTATTGGGAGTGCTGCCCCCGCAAGGCAGGGAACATCGCCGGCGGATTTCCTGTTCCGCCTGGACCATGACAGGCCATACACGCGGCAACACCTGTAGCGCTGTTGCCGGCACGGTATATTTGTTCACCGGATTCAATATTCTCCGGCGCCGCCTCCTTGGGTTTGACTTCCTGACCGGCATAGAATGCCGCCAGATCGTCGAAATCCTGGTTGGTCATGGAAGCGATAATTGGCGTCATCTGATCGTTTTTCCGTTCGCCGGTCTGGATATCAAGCATTTGTTTGACAAAGTACGCGGCATGCTGGCCTGCAATGCTGGGCCAAATTGGTACGAGGCTGTTTCCATCTTCGCCATGACAGGCTGCGCATATGGGTGATTTTTGTTTGCCGGCTTCAGGATCACCTGCCGAATGCGCAGCTCCTGCGAACAAGAGTGAAGACAGGGCAAATACAGAGAAAATAATCTTGGACATTCCTGGGGTTCCTACAGAGTTGTACGATGTTTTATTGCATGATTGTTATAATTACGCCATTTTACCGGAAATTTTGAAAAATGGCCGTCTTAATTGTCGCTCCGCATCCGATGAATGGCTCTTATAACTATCGGCAAGCCGAGTTTCTTACCAGTGCACACACACTCGCGCAGTTACCGGTGGACAAGGGCAGGGAGATTGCGTTTGCGGGCAGGTCAAATTCCGGGAAATCCAGTGTGCTCAACATTCTTACGGATCACAAAGGGCTGGCTCGTACCAGCAAGACACCAGGGAGAACCCAGACGATGAATATCTATGTCGTTGGGGACGGCGTACGCCTGCTGGATTTGCCTGGGTACGGATTTGCCCGTGTTTCACAAAAACTGCGTGAGCACTGGGCGCATACCCTGAACCGTTATTTCATGACCCGACTATCGCTCGCTGGACTGGTATTGATAACGGATATCCGCAGGGAACTGACCGGGCTGGACCGTGTGATGCTGGAATGGTGCGAGGCTGCCGGCCTTCCCGTGCATGTACTTCTGAACAAAGCTGACAAATTGAGCCATGGTGCGGCATCCAGGGTGCTTAACAGGATTGAAAGAGAATCCAGGAGCTGTGGGGCATCCGTACAGCTCTTTTCGGTGTTGAAAAAGTCCGGTGTTGAGGAATTGAGTTCCTGGATGGATCACTGTCTCAGGGTCCAAAACTCAAGTTGAGGGACTATCGTCGATGTTGATCTCCTCCCGAATTGCTGTCCATGTGCCGCAGGGGAGAAAAAACCCCGGTAATGATGATTGGGGGGGGAAGATTATTACCGGGGACAGCTTACCGGTTGGGGAGACCGGGTTCATGATTCCGTAGGAGTAAGAATCTACGGCAATCATCTGTATCGCATAAGACACACAAATCGGCATCTGGTTCCCTGAGAGGCATGTGCATATACAATCCATGGGTTTTTATACACAGTATGAGCGCCGTTCAGGTGCCTAATCGATATTTCTCTGTCCGATCAGGCTGTAAAGGCGCATAGACAGGTGTAACTAACTGTATTTAAATAAGTAATAATTTTGCATGAATTTTGACAGTTTTGTGTTGATCCCTAGATTGATGCCGATCGTGAGCAGATGTCCGCATTTCATCCACATAGTTATCAACAAAAAATGTGGATAAGAACTTAACATCTTTAGGAGCAACAGCTTATCTAAAATTATCTCGAAATAAGCTTAGCTTGTTGTTCTAACTACCCTACAATTCTCAAGTCAACAACTGGGAACGGGATAGTTGTTCAGTATCCGTAAGGATTGTTCTCACCCCACTTTCAGTGGAGACGATGAGAGCGCAGCATCGATTCTAGGGCTTGAATCACTGAATGAAGCTCCGATAGTGTGTGAGTCAGAGGCTGTTCGAGGGGAGGATTGCCCAGCTGACCCGTTTCAAAATGGCGGATGAAGGGTTCAGTTCAGCCTTGTAGACCGTATTTACGGCGGAATTTGTCAACGCGACCCGCTGTGTCCAGCATTTTTTGCTTTCCGGTGTAGAAAGGGTGGCACTTGGAGCAGACTTCTATATGCAGGTTTTCGGTATAGGTGGAACGTGTCTTGAAGGTATTGCCGCAACTGCAGACTATCTCGATTTCAGTGTACTTTGGGTGGATGTCGGTTTTCATAGCTAAGATCCTGGATTGCCGGTAGTTACGGCTTTGATTTACAGGGGGCAGGAGTTTATTCGAAACCAGCTTTCTATGCAATTCTAACGATTAAGTATGCAAGTTACGCTGCTCCTGGTTGAAAACTGCGATTACAGGGGTGTGGTCAGAGGGACGTTCAAGAGTACGGGGTCGCTTGTCAATTGTGCATGCCACACAGCTCGCAGCCAAGGATGTCGATGCCAGTATATGATCAATCCGCAGGCCACGGTTTCGCCTGAATCCCCCCGCGCGATAATCCCACCAAGAAAATCCATTTGGTTCCTGATCGAACAAACGGTAACAGTCCGATAATCCAAGCGCCAGTAATCTCCTGAACTCCGCCCTCTCAGGATCGCTGACCAGCACCTTGCCGTCCCATTCGGCCGGATCATGTACATCGATATCTTCCGGGGCGATATTGAAGTCTCCCAGAAGGATTAGTGGTTTGTCGTCCTTCCGCAATTCTTGAAGATAGCTATATAGCTGTACGAACCAATCGATCTTATATTTGTATTTATCAGAGCCTACTTCTGATCCGTTGGGGACGTAAACATTCAGTATGTGGATACCTGCAATATCTGCTCGGAGAACTCGCTGTTGCGGATCGGAGTACCCAGGAATCCCAGCATTCCAAGCTGTTGCTGCTTCCCTGCTTATGATGGCGACACCATTGTAGGTCTTTTGTCCTGAAAATATCGCGTTATATCCCATTGCATGAAAGCTCGCGATGGGAAAGTTCTCGTCAGTGAGCTTGGTTTCCTGCAGTGCGAGAATATCTGGCTGTTCCTGCTCCAGCCAGTCCTGTACGTGGAGCAGTCTTATCTTTAGTGAATTTACATTCCAGGTGGCGATTTTCAGCACTCGAAACGGCCCTTTGAGCGATATGCCCTGATTTTATCGAAGATCTCCCAGTCTCGCATACTGCTACAGGATCAGTGTGGTCAGATCCTGAATCCACCGTGACGGCGTCTGTTCAGATAATCCATCAGGTATATACCGAGACCGATGCCGGAGACCAGGGTTACAGCCAGATAGATGAACCGTCTTCTCCAGTCCATCAAGTCAATGTTCCCGTTACCGAGATGCAAAGTGACTGGTAGATCGCCGTCCGCATTTCCACTCTGCATGGACTCCAGTTGGATTTGAAGATTCCTGTTGGTCTCTTCAAGGGTCAAAATCTTTTCAAAGAGGGATTTATTGTCACTATTTTGCCCGATATGTTTCCGTAACTCGGCCAGTTCCACCTGAAATTCAGCATTTTTGATTCGTTCCGAATTAAGTTCCTGTTGCAATTGATCGTTACCCGAGGCGAGTTCGAAGGTTTCCGATGACCCAGGCTTTACCGTCCCATCCTGTTCCCGGTCTTGGATCTTCCGGTTTGCAGCTAGTAACTGCTGCTCAAGGTTGCGGTTCCGGGTCTGTAGATCCAGGATATCCTGGCTCTGGGGTTTTTCAGCAATGAGGTAAGTGTTATCCAGCCAGCCGGAAGGTCCTGCGGGATCCTGAACAAAGCTCATTCTATCCTCTCGTTTGATGACTTCAAGGACCGTTCCGGAAGGCAACAGTTTCAGGATTGGACTGTCAATGGTCTTATCGGCGTGTATACCGACCTGGATCTCGTTGGTGATATAGGCCGTCTCCGCAAGTGAAGTTGCGGTATAGGGATAGATAAGTATGCATAGAAATATTCGCATGCTTGGATTCATGCTGTCGCTCCGCTTGTGTTCTTTTGATGATACTCCCGCCCTTTTGTAACTGTAATATCCTGCGGCGTAACCACCAGAAATAATATGGTAAAACGAGGCTATGAGGGTAACTGCCGGTACCCATGGATGTCGTATACATGAGAAAACTACCCGCGCAGGCGTAATCCGATGAGCCAGCTGGCCATGGATCCGGCGAGGAAAAACAGCCCAATCAGGCCAACAGCGTAGTTGCGAAATCGCTTGATGAGGACATGTTGCGGTATGGCGGAAATAATGAAGGATCGGCGCTTGTCCATGGTCCTTGAAAGCGTGTGGACTGGTGGGCTTGATAGGGTTTCAGCATGATTGCGCATGACCTGTTTCAGTGCAGCTTCCCGTACAGCCTGCCATTCTTCCATGCTGATCTGTCCGTCCCGGTTCCGATCGAAACTCTCCAGCAGGAGGTCACTATTTTTTTTCCATTCCTTCAGGAGTTCCCTGAGGTCGGCTTCCGTATCGATTTCGCTGCCCGCCCCGCCCACAGTTTTGAAGAGGCCGATCGCATAGATACTGTTCCTGGGATGGATGCGTTTCTCCGTATAGCGGTATCTCCCCCTGCGAAGCAAGAATATCCCTCCTCCTCCGGCGCGTGGCCCGGACGTCGGGCGTTTCGAACCGCCATACCAAACGTTGGCTTCTGCAGGAGTAACCACGGCGCCTTCCGGGTCCACGATACACTGCCCGGTATCATCTTGCAGAAGAAACAGTCCATCGCTGACTCCTTTTTCGATCGTGTGCCAGCTCGAGTTCTTGCCGGATCGGCGATATTCTTCGACTTCATAACGGTACCAGACGCAGGTCATTCCGGAAAGCGGTGCGATGATGGGCGGGCCTTCAAGGAGCAGACCCGTACCTTCCAGTTCCACGAAACCCTGTGCTGCGGAACGGATCCTGGATGTGGGGGTATTTTCCATCATCCTTTTCCGTGAAAAAAAGTAGAATGCGCCGATAAAACCAGTGATACAGGACACGATCAGGATCGTTACAGCGATCCAGAAGTCGTCAGCCGGGCCGCTTTGAGCCCA
The DNA here is from genome assembly GCA_001801825.1 of Gammaproteobacteria bacterium RIFCSPLOWO2_02_FULL_56_15. Taxonomy (GTDB): domain Bacteria; phylum Pseudomonadota; class Gammaproteobacteria; order Eutrophobiales; family Eutrophobiaceae; genus 2-02-FULL-56-15. The sequence continues at coordinate 5,136 of MGYR01000014.1, forward strand.
AAGAATTAGATCGGAAAACATTTGTTAGCGTTTGGATGCAGGCTGCTTGATATTTCTCGAACCGGCGCCCTAGCTAAACAGTTCCTTCATATCCACATCCTTCTTCTCTTCTGTGCTGAATTCAAGCAGTTGCCGTGGCTTAAAATTGAAATTCCTGGCGATGATCACATCCGGAAACTGTTCAATCCGGATGTTATTGAGGTTGACGCTCTCATTGTAAAATTCGCGGCGATCGGCGATAGCATTTTCCAGACCGGAAATCCTTTGCTGTAAATGCTGGAAATTGTCGTTGGCCTTGAGATCGGGATAGGCTTCGGCGACGGCGAACAAATTACCCAAGCCCATGCGCAACTGGGTTTCAGCCGGGCCGAGTGCCGCGACGTCACCCTTTTCACGCGCGCTGGATACCGCCGAGCGGGCCCGCATGACCTTCTCCAGGGTCTCCTGTTCATATTTCATGTACTGTTTGCAGGTTTCCACCAGTTTCGGCAACTCATCATGTCGTTGCTTGAGCAAGACATCGATATTGGACCATGCCTTGTCGACGTTATGTTTAAGGGATACGAGATTGTTGTATAGTGTGATTGCGTAGATGACTATCACTACGAGGATACCGAGGAATACGAATGTTGAAACATTCATAAGGGTGCTCCTTGTATATTGTATATTTGAATTCAGGTTCTGGAGGCCTTGCATCGGGTAATCCACACACTGGGCGTGTCATGAATACCGGCCTTGATCGGCAAGGTCTATACTATAGTCTTTGAGATTTTTGATGTATACCTGTTTACAGGGGAGCTGACGAGATGAAAGGTGACGGCAAGGTTATCGAGTTTCTGAACAAGGTTCTAAAGAATGAGTTGACAGCAATCAACCAGTATTTCCTTCATGCAAGGATGTTCAAGAACTGGGGTCTTGCAGCCTTGAACGAGCATGAACATGCCGAATCGGTGGACGAAATGAAGCATGCAGACGCCCTCATCGAACGTATACTTTTCCTGGAAGGTTTACCGAATTTGCAGGACCTGGGGAGTCTTGGCATAGGTGAAAACGTAACGGAAATGCTCCAGTCGGATCTGCGACTGGAACTCGCGGCCTTACCCGTGTTGCAGGAGGCGATAGCCTATTGTGAAACCGTAAGGGATTTTGTCACCAGGGAGTTGCTGGAAGGCATACTGTCCAGCGAGGAAGAGCACATTGACTGGTTGGAGATCCAGATGGGTCTGATTGGCAGAGTCGGAGTGAAGAACTATCTGCAGAGCAGGATGTAATCAACAAGCAGTGTTATCTGCAAATTGATCCGGATCAAATGGGAATTGTTACTATTTGATCTGGATCAATTGTAAACGATTCTCATTTGTATTATTATTCTCTATAGATATATTATTGCAGGGTAATGATGGAGAATCGGATCGATGTATATTTGTATTTGCAATGCAGTAACTGACAGGCAGATAGCAGAAGCCCTATCCGAGGGTGCTGATACCCTGGCCAAGTTACAGAAAAAGTTACCGGTATCTACCTGCTGTGGTTCCTGTATACTTGATGTAGAAAAGATTTTATGCAGAGTAAGTACTAACACGCATAGTAATTCACACAAACCCTGGTTGTTCTCTGGGTTGCTCTCCTCCGCGAGACAGCAAAGCCTGAAATTCTCTCCACTGCCACAGGCCACTCCCACTATTGATTCTTGATGTATTGAGGATAGGAAGAGGATTGTTATGTAAATAATTGTAAATGATTCGCATTACTTAATAACCTACCATAGTATGGTTTTTACCACCTGATTCTAATACCAACATACCTGAGGGAGATAAAACGTGTTCCAATCCATAATTAATCCAAACAATCCAGGAAGGACTTATGCCCTTGGATGGTTGCTTATCAGTAACCTGTTCCCAACTGCGGTTTACGCCGCCACGCCATCCCCCGAGGAGATGTGGCAGATTATCCAGCAGCAGCAAAAAACAATCGATGAGTTGCAGCAGCAACTCTCGGCAACGGATCAGAAGGTTTCCGAGACCGCTGATGCCGTGGAGGCAACGGCGGATGTTGTCGAGGAAGTCGTGGTGCAGAGGACCGGACCATCCGGCGTTGAACTGGATCCTGCTCATACATCTACGGGAAGCTATGCCACACGTTTTGCCAGAGGCCTCGGCGTTGGAAGTGGCCGCACCATTATCGGTGGTTATGGTGAATTACATTACAACAACCTGGAGGATGAGAACGATACCATCGGTGGCGATGATTCCAGCGAACGTACGGACTTTCACCGGTTTGTGCTGTATTTCGGGCATAATTTTACCGATGACTTGCGCTTTTTCTCAGAGCTCGAGGTGGAACATTCTCTTACCGGAAGCGGTGCTCCCGGCGAAGTGGAGCTGGAACAGGCATGGCTGGAATACGATCTCAATAACCAGCATAGGATCCGTGCCGGCCTGGATATTCTCCCTATCGGGTTGATCAACCCCACCCATGAACCCAATACCTTTTTTGGCGTGGAGCGTAACCGTGTGGAGACCGAGATCATTCCTTCAACCTGGTGGGAAGCGGGTATCGGCGCTAATGGCGAATTGGCGCCGGGCTGGAATTATGATCTCGTTATGCACACGGGATTACGTGTTCCAAGCACGGGTGGATCTGCGTTTCGTCCCCGCAGCGGCAGATTGAAAGTAGCAGAGGCGGATTTTCAGGATGTAGCCGCTACAGGCCGGCTGCGCTATACCGGCATTCCAGGATTGGAAGTAGCGGTCGCGGGTCAATATCAATCGGATATCACCGGGACGCTGGATAATTTCGATATCGATGCTTATCTACTGGAGTCCCATGTAGATTATCGGCATGCAAGCGGTCTGGGCCTGCGGGCGCTGTATGCGCGCTGGGAGATGTTTGCCGATGGCGGCCTTGACCCTGCCCTGGTGGGCGCGGATCGACTGGATGGCTGGTATCTGGAGCCGTCTTATCGGTTCAATCTGGGTGGACACACCTTGGGTGATATGGGAGTATTTGCGCGTTACAGCGTATGGGATGAGCGTAACGGTATCACTGTATTCCGCTACCAGGAGTTCGATCAAGTCGTAGTTGGTCTTAACTGGTGGCCCCACCCGAATGTGGCGGTAAAGTTTGACTATCAATGGGAAGATGCCGACGGCAATGTCGATGCATTACGCGATGGATTTAATCTTGGGATTGGATACCAGTTTTAAATCCGGAAATTACCACTGCAACAGACCAATCCTATCGATGCCGGGCTGGCCACCTTCGCGGGTGGTCGGCCCCTAATGTTTCATATGCCGTGAAAAGAAGTGGATAGCTTCCGGATTATCGTGCTGTCAATCCTGCTGATCGGTGCGCCGCTGGTACCGGTATCGGGCAGGGAAGATTACCTGTCGCCTGAGGAATTTCTACAGCAGGTCTTTTCCGGACGCAGTGCGGCGATAAATAAACTATGGATCAAAGGTGAATTGAAGGAAAATATCTCGAAGATCCTCGGACACGATTTGAATCTCCTCAGAATCAGTTACTGGGAACTGGAAGGCCGTACCGCCTGGATTCTGGAGGAAGTTGGCAAGGAACAACCCATCACCATGGGTTTCGTTGTATACGAGGATAAAATCGAGAACATGGCGGTGCTCGCATTCAGAGAATCCCGGGGTTGGGAAATACGTTATCCATTCTTTACCGACCAGTTCCTTGGTGCCGGTTTCCTCCGGGAGGGAATGGAACTGGACAGGAATATCGACGGGATTAGCGGTGCAACCCTGTCAGTCAATGCCGCCACCCGCCTGGCGAGATTGTCATTGCTGCTGCATAATTTTGTGCATCCGTCCGGTGTCGGTCAGGTAGGGCATAGATGACAATCCAGAAATTCCAGTTGTGGCACCGCTCTCTCGGGGTCATCGCAGCCATCTTCGCGGTAGTGATTTCGGGCACCGGGTTACTGCTGAATCATTCCGATAATCTCGGGCTGGATGAAATTCATGTGGATAATGACTGGCTGCTTGGACTGTATGGCATTAACCCGGAAAAGAATACCGTATCCTATCGCGAGGGGGATCACTGGGTAAGCCTTGTTGGATCTCATATCTATGTGGATGACCGTGATACAGGCCAACAGTCCGATACCCTTGTCGGGATTGCTTTTTTAGCCAATACCATACTGGTGGCCATGGACGACGGCCTGTTGCTGCTGACTCCTGAAGCTCAGCTTACTGAAAAAATTTCAGTGTTGCCGGGTGTCCGTGGCTTGATTATCGGAGTGGGCAAGGCCGCCGGGCTGAATCCAGTGCTCAAAACCCAACAGGGTGTGTATCTCGGGAACGAAGATCTGACTGCATGGCAACCGCTGGTTGCGGTTCCGATAGTGTGGTCCGCACAGGAGATATTACCCGAGGCGCTTTTCCACAGAATCATGCAGCAGCATCGCGGTAGCGGCATCAGCATAGAGAGGCTGGTCCTTGATTTGCATAGTGGTGCGATACTGGGTGGATACGGGAAATACCTGGGTGATTTTGCCGCCGTCTTGATCCTTTCCCTATCCATCAGCGGGCTCTGGGTCCTCCGGCTTCGCAGGCGTATGAATTTGGGACTGGAAGAGGAATCGTCCCCGGAAGAATAGTCCGTGAAATACGGATCTGGCTTCCGGTGAATAGCGATTGGAATCTCAACCGCTGCCTTGGCTCGAATGGGATCATCCTTCCGGTTCCCACCAGGTTATTAAGGCTCTGTGTATGTTATTATTACTTCCCGATTTGAAATGCGCTTGTGGGTAGGGAAGCTCTGATTAAATATCTTCGCCGTCATGCTGGTGAATACCAGCATCCAGTAGACAATTGTTTTTACTGGATTCTGGCCTGCGCCAGAATGACAAGCCTACTGTTTTTTTGAGTTGTTCAGAGGTTCCTTAGGGGTCGATAGTCCGGCAGCAGAGAAAAATTCATCTGCAATCAACATGAGGAGATCAAGATGGCTAAAGTAACACTGAAGG
>MGYR01000015.1:0-127 GCA_001801825.1 Gammaproteobacteria bacterium RIFCSPLOWO2_02_FULL_56_15
CCAGCAGACTCAGCGCATTGATGCTGACCACCATGCGCATCTCCCTGGAGGCCTTGATTGCCTTCATCTCCAGGGGCTTGTCGAAATACATGAGCTTGATAATGCGGATATAATAATAGGCGCCGAT
>MGYR01000015.1:233-330 GCA_001801825.1 Gammaproteobacteria bacterium RIFCSPLOWO2_02_FULL_56_15
GCCATGGAGAACATCAATATCAACATGACGAAGGCGAACCAGGGACTGCGATCCGAGAGGCCCTTGAAGTCTTCCAGCAGATCGGCCTCTTTCCCCT
>MGYR01000015.1:510-705 GCA_001801825.1 Gammaproteobacteria bacterium RIFCSPLOWO2_02_FULL_56_15
CGATGATGTTGCCGGCAATCATGGACAACACGGACAGGATGACCAGCATTCCCTGCCAGTCATGCAGCAGCGGATACAGGCCGTCCACCAGCACCCGCATCGCCATGGCAAAGGCAGCGATCTTCGGCGCGCTGCTGATGAAGAGCGTCACTGAGGTCGGTGAGCCTTCATACACATCGGGCACCCACATGTGAA
>MGYR01000015.1:750-3642 GCA_001801825.1 Gammaproteobacteria bacterium RIFCSPLOWO2_02_FULL_56_15
CCAGTCCGAAGATCAGTATCAGGTTGGTCTCCTCCAGTCCCGCAATATACGCCGCCAGCTCACTGAGCTGCAGGGTACCGGAGACGCCGTAAAGCATGGAGATCCCGTACAGCAGCATCCCGGATGCCAGTGCGCCCAGCACGAAATATTTCATGGCCGCCTCCGAGGCGGTCCTGGAATCCCGGTGCATGGCCACCATGGCATACAGGGACAGGGACAGCAGCTCCAGTCCCAGATAGACGGTCAGGAGCGTGCCGGCGGACACCATCACCAGCATTCCAAGTACGGCGAACAATCCCAGGATAAAATACTCACCCTTCTGCAGCCCGTGTTCCAGGTTGTAATCCAGGGAATAAAAGAACACGGGTATGGTGAACAAGCAGATACTGATCTTGAGCAGGGCGCTCATGGGATCCAGGACAAAATTCCCTCCAAAGGCGGTGACCGGATGGCCTGGATCCACATACAAGACGGCGCCTGCCGCCATGACCAGGGTGATCTGCGAAAAGATGTAGGTGAGTGAGCTGTACTTAGCGCCGACGACGGCATCCAGCACCAGCACCAGGCAGGCGCTGACCAGCAGTATGATCTCGGGCAACAGGTAAAAAAGCTCGGTGCTCATGCTCATCGCTATCCCACCTTGGACTGTATTACGTGTTCGAACAGGTGTTCCAGAGTCGGCTGCATGATCTCAAAGAGAGGAGCAGGCCAGACGCCGAACAACAACACCATGATTGCCAACGCCCCAAGAAACAGCCCTTCCCTCAGAGTGATATCCGAGAGCTCGGCCACGTTCTCGTTGGCGATTTCCCCGAAGATGACGCGCTTGTACATCCATAAAGTGTAGGCGGCCCCGAGAATCAGGATACTGGCGGCCGGGAATGCGATCCAGAAAGAGGCCTGGAAACTGCTGAGGATCACCATGAACTCACCGACAAAACCCGAAGTGCCCGGGAGTCCGGAATTGGCCATGGCGAACAGCATCATGAAGACGGCGAACACCGGCATGGTATTCACCACGCCGCCATAATCATTGATCTCGCGGCTGTGCATGCGTTCATACATCACCCCGACACACAGGAACAGGGCGCCTGATATAAAGCCATGGGAAATCATCTGCATCATGCCGCCTTCGAGACCCATCACCGCGCCGTCGATAAGCCCGGTATTCTGCAGGATGCGGAATCCCGTGAAAAATCCCAGGGTGACGAAGCCCATGTGGGAGATGGAGGAATAGGCGATCAGTTTTTTCATATCCTGCTGCGCCAGGGCCACGAATCCGATATAGACGATGGCGATCAGGGAAAGCCCGATCATCAGGTCATCGAAAGCGAGGCTGGCGTCCGGAGTGATGGGCAGACTGAAGCGGAGAAAGCCGTAGCCGCCCATTTTCAGCAGGATGGCCGCCAGGATCACGGAGCCGCCGGTCGGCGCCTCGACATGGGCGTCCGGCAACCAGGTATGCACCGGCCACATGGGAACCTTGACGGCGAAGGCCAGGAGAAAGGCGATGAAGATCAGTTTCTGCTCGAAGAGACTCAGCGGTAATTCATGCATAGCGAGGATCTCGAAACTGCCGCCCTTGCTGTAGAGATACAACAGGGCGATCAGCATGAATACCGAACCCAGGAAGGTATAGAGAAAGAACTTGATCGTGGCATACACCCGCCGCGACCCGCCCCATACGCCGATGATCAGGAACATCGGGATCAGCATGGCCTCCCAGAAAACATAAAAGAGGATGGCGTCCAGGGAGGCAAAGGCGCCGATCATGCAGCCTTCCAGAATGAGGAAAGCCGCCAGGTACTGGGAGATCCGGTGTTCGATCACTTCCCAGGCGGCAATGATGACCAGGATCGTTGTGAAGGTGGTCAGTACGATCAGCGGCAGGGATATCCCGTCTATCCCAAGGTGATAATGGATATCGAAGGCCTCGATCCACATGAATTTCTCGCTGAACTGCATGGTCCAGAGGCTGTTGTCGAAGCGTAACAGCAGCAGGACCGAGAGGACGAATACCGTGATGGTAACGGCAAGGGAAAAATACTTTACCGATTCCTCCTGCCGATCGCCGGCATACAGGACCCAGATCCCCCCGAGGATGGGAGCCCAGATCACCAGGCTCAGTAATGGCAGATTCTCGAACATGTTGTCAGTTGTTGATTGTCAATCGTATTGTGATCGGCCGTGATCCCTGTTCCTATCCCAGCAGACTGGCCCAGGGCAGGAAGTAACCCAGGAGCACGAGCAGACCAATGATCATGGCGAAGGCGTAGTCGTACAGGAATCCGGATTGCAGCAAGCGCAAAACACCGGAGAACCAGCGCACGGCATGGGCGCTGCCATTGACCAGATAACCGTCGATCACGCTGACATCGCCGGCGCGCCACAGGAACTGTCCGATCCGGACGGAACCATCGGCGAAGACCTTCTGGTAGGCGATATCAAAACCGTATTTATTGACCAGGATGCGATACAGCAGACTGAAGCGTTCAGCCAGCAGCGCAGGAATATGGGTGTATTTGATATAGAGCAGCCAGGCGGTCACGACCCCGGCCAGGGCGATGTAGATCACGGGGGCGCTGAAGGCATGGACAAAGAAATTCCAGGGACCATGGTAGCTTGCGCCCATTTCACCAAGGACATCATGGGCATCGCTGACCTGGATGGCCTCCTGGAAATAGCCCTGGAACAACAGGGGACCCACGAGGAACCAACCCAGGATCGCGGAAGGAACGGCCAGCACCGAGAGCGGGAAGGTGACTACCTTGGGTGACTCATGCAGATGATCCCTGGCGTGCCCGTCCATCCGCTCCTCGCCGTGGAAGGTCATGAAAAACAGCCGGAAGGTGTAGAGCGCCGTGATGAACACACCTGAGAGGACCGCGACAT
>MGYR01000015.1:3657-3963 GCA_001801825.1 Gammaproteobacteria bacterium RIFCSPLOWO2_02_FULL_56_15
CAGGTGATCCAGGTCACCGGCATATGGCGATACAGCCCGCCCATCTTGCGCATGTCCTGTTCGTGGTGCATGGCGATGATGACCGAACCGGCGCCGAGGAAGAGCAAGGCCTTGAAGAAGGCATGGGTAACCAGGTGGAATATGGCGGCGGCATAAGCCGATGCGCCGAGCGCCACGGTCATATAGCCAAGCTGCGAGAGTGTCGAATAGGCAACCACCCGCTTGATGTCATTCTGCACCAGACCGATCAGCCCCATGAAGAAGGCGGTGATGGAGCCGATGATCAGGATCAGGCTGAGCGCGGTT
>MGYR01000015.1:3972-10300 GCA_001801825.1 Gammaproteobacteria bacterium RIFCSPLOWO2_02_FULL_56_15
TCATACAGCGGCGACATGCGCGCGACCATGAAGATCCCCGCGGTGACCATGGTGGCCGCATGGATCAGCGCCGAGATGGGGGTCGGGCCCTCCATGGAATCCGGCAGCCAGACATGCAGCGGGACCTGCGCGGATTTGCCCATGGCCCCGATAAAGAGGCAGATGCAGATAAAACTCAACAGCAACCATTCCCTGCCGGGAAGAATTTCAATCGTCTGCCCGGCCAAGCCCGGCGCCTGCGCGAAGACGGTGGCATAGTCCAGAGTATGGAAATACATCAGCACCGCGGCGAGGCCCAGCAAAAATCCGAAATCCCCCACCCGGTTCACCAGGAAGGCCTTGAGGCTCGCGAAGACGGCGGTCTCCCGCTTGAACCAGAACCCAATCAGCAGGTAGGAAACGAGACCGACGCCTTCCCAGCCAAAAAATAACTGCATGAAGTTGTTGGACATGACCAGCATCAGCATGGCAAAGGTGAACAGGGACATGTAGCTGAAGAAGCGCTGGTAACCCGGATCATCGTGCATATAGCCGATGGTGTAGATATGGATCATCCAGGATACGAAGGTGACCACCACCATCATGGTGGCGGACAGGCGATCGATCAGGAAACCCACTTCGATATTGAGCGTCCCGGTGTCCAGCCACGTATAGAGCGCCTGATTGTAGACGGCGGCGCCGTCGAATACGACGTGCTTGTACACGATCATGGAGAGGATTGCCGCCAGGCCGACGCCGGCGATGGTAACCCGGTGGGCGCCGCTGCGGCCGATGGCCCTGCCGAAGAGACCGGCGATCACCGCGCCCAGTAGGGGCGAGAGCACGATGGCGAGGTAGATGTTTTCCATGGCGGCGTCGCTCATGATCATCCCTTCATGGAATCCAGCTCGCTGACATTGATGGTATTCCGGTTGCGGAACAGCACCACCAGGATCCCCAGGCCGATGGCGGACTCGGCGGCGGCGACCGTCAGGATAAAGAATACGAATACCTGGCCGTGGATATCGCCCAGGAACTGTGAAAAGGCGATGAAATTCATATTCACCGACAGCAACATCAGTTCGATGCACATCAACAGGATCAGGACATTCTTGCGGTTGATGAAGATCCCCGCCACGCTGATGCAGAACAGGATCGCCGCCAGGATCAGCACTTGCGGAAGGGCAATCATGGTTTTTGCTCCGATTCCATCTTGACCAGCCGGATCCGATCCGCGCGTTTCACGATCACCTGTTTCGCGGGCGCCGGGGATCTGTTGTTCCTCGATTTCCGCAGGGTGAGGGCGATGGCGGCGATAATCGCCACCAGCAGGATGGCGCCCGCAATTTCGAAGGGATAGAGATACTCGGTGTACAGCAACAGGCCGAGTTCCCTGGTGTTGCTGTATTCCGCCGCATGTTTTAAGGGCACATAATTTGAACCCGCAAAAAAACCGGACCCCAGCACCAGCACCATGGCGAAGATCATGACCAGTGCGACTGTCAGACCTATCGGGAGGAACCGGGAAAAACCCGCACGCAATTCCGCGAGATTGATATCCAGCATCATCACCACGAACAGGAACAGCACCATCACGGCGCCGACGTAAACCAGCACCAGCACGATGGCGAGGAACTCGGCCTCCAGCAGCATCCAGATGGCGGCGCTGCAAAAGAAGCACAACACCAGGGAGAGTGCGGCAATAACAGGATTACGGACGGTGACCACCATGCCGGCGGAAAAGACCAGCACGGCTGCCACGACGTAAAACAGGATTAGTTCGATCATTGCCGATATCACCTGTATTCGGAATCCCGGACTCGATCGGCGGCAATCTGGGCCTCGTAGCGATCACCAATTTCCAGGAGTTTCTCCTTGGTCATCAACAGATCGCCCTTGTTCTCACCATGGTATTCGAAGATCCGGGTCTCGACGATGGCGTCCACCGGACAGGATTCCTCGCAAAATCCGCAATAGATGCATTTGGTCAGGTCGATATCGTAACGGGTCGTGCGGCGACTGCCGTCCTCGCGCTCTTCCGACTCGATGGTGATTGCCACCGCCGGACAGACCGCCTCACACAGCTTGCAGGCGATGCAGCGCTCCTCGCCGTTGGGATAGCGGCGCAAGGCATGCAAGCCCCGGAAGCGATGCGACTGGGGTGTTTTCTCTTCCGGATACTGCACGGTGATCTTGCGCTTGAACAAATGGCGGCTCGTCAGCAGCAGACCCTCGAACAGTTCCCAGAGGAACAGGCTCTTGAGGTAATTTTTGATCGCGTTCATCACTGTTATTGGTTACTGGTCAATCGAACCAGGGGGGCATGCCGCCGACCACCATTCCGGCAACCACCACGATCCAGACGATGGTGATCGGTACAAACACCTTCCAACCCAGACGCATGATCTGATCATAACGGTAGCGGGGAAAGGTCGCCCGGATCCAGAGGAAGGTATACAGGAAGAAAGAGGATTTCAACAGCAGCCAGAGGATACTCGACTCACCAAGCAGAGGCAGGCCCTGGAACGGCGACAGCCAACCGCCCCAGAACAGGATCGCCGTCAGAACCGAGACCAGGATCATGTTGGCGTATTCCGCGATAAAAAAGGTCGCAAAGGCCAAGCCGCTGTATTCCACCTGGAAACCCGCCACGATCTCGGTTTCGCCTTCCACCACGTCAAAGGGGGAACGGTTGGTCTCCGCCACACCGGAAATATAGTAAATGAAGAACAGGGGCAGCAATGGGAGCCAGAACCAGTGCACTACGCTGCCCGACTGGGCATTCACGATATCCCCGAGGTTGAGGCTGCCGGAGGCCACCAGTACACCCACCAGGGCAAAGCCCATGGCGATCTCATAGGAGACGATCTGGGCCGCGGAACGCATGGCACCCAGGAAGGCATACTTGGAATTGGAGGCCCAGCCGGCGATGATGATGCCGTAGACCGCCAGCGAGGTCAGGGCAATGATATAGAGCAACCCGGCATTGATATCCGCCAGCACCGTGACATCATCGAAAGGAATCACCGCCCAGGCGGCCATGGAGGGACCCAGGGACATGATCGGGGCGATGATGAAGAGGGTCTTGTTGGCCCCGCTGGGGATGATCAGCTCCTTGAAGATGGCCTTCACACCGTCGGCCACCGGCTGTGCAAGGCCCCAGGTGTGAAACCCGAAGAAGCCCACCCGATTGGGGCCGATACGAAGCTGGATCGCCCCGATCACCCGCCGTTCGGCATACGTGGTATAAGCGAACGCTATCAGCACACCCACCAGGATCACGATGACCTTGGTAAAAATGTCCAGGGTATAGAGCACGTAGCCCTGGAAGGCGTCAGGCACCGCCAACTCGATTAAGGGTCCCCATATATTCTGTCTGATGAACTCGAACATTTTGTCTGGTACCGTCAGGCGCGCTTTATCGTTATATCCCCGGACCAGGGTCCCAACCCCTGTATTGCCGGGTGACCGGCATGGATCAACACCGTTCCCTCAGGGAGGCGACTGTCGATCACTGCGGTCAGGGGTACGGTCCTGCCGGACTGCTGGACCAGTACCCGATCGCCGGCGCCGATAGCGTGTTGCCCGGCATCGCGGGGAGTGAGGTGTACGGCGCCGTCGGCGGTGTCCTCCGTCTGCTGCAACGCGCTCGCGCGCCGCACCAGTGGATCGATGGAATTCATCTGCAGGTCCGTCAGTCGCTGCATCCCGCCGTTTACTGCGGGCAGGCGGTCCGGCTGTCTCCAGGCGCCGAGATTTTGCGGATGGATGCCCTCCAGTTTGGTCTGGAATTCCTCATGGACTTCATCAACGGTATCCAGCCTGAACTCGCCCGGATGGAAGCTTTCACCCAGGACCCTGAGGATCTTCCAGGCCGGTCTGGCTTCTCCCGGCGCCTTGACCACGGCACGGAAATGCTGCTGCCTGCCCTCCAGGTTGATGAAGCTCCCTTCATTCTCGGCATAGATGGCGGCCGGCAGCAGGACATCGGCATATTGGTTCATGGCCTCGGTTCTGTAGGCCGTAAGCGCGATGACACATTGCGCACCGGAGAGCGCTTCCAGGGCCCGGACCGGATCGCAGCAATCCAGTTCCGGCTCGATCTGTAACAGCAGATATGCCGCCAGTTTCTGCTCCAGCATCGCGAGGGCATTCAGTCCTGCCTGTGGGGCCGTCTTCCCACCCGGCAACCGGTGGGGTACCGCACCGGCCAGCCAGGCGCCGCAACTGTTCGCGGCATTGCCCAGGTAGCCGAAAGCGGCGCCGGTCATGACGGCGATGATGCCAGATAAGGATCGGATCGCCCCCAGGTTCGGCAGGTTCATGGCGATATCGCCCAGGAGTACCGCGGCCTTGCCGGCATCCGCCAGACTGGACGCGATGGCCCGCTGGCGCTCATCCGCTTGGATGCCTGCCAGCAGACCCGCAACGGATGGATCGGGCAGTTGCCTGCCGGAATCCTGCAGGGCGCGGATGATCCCGGCCAGCACACCCGGCAGTTGCTCCGGGCCGGCGATGATCCGCGTAGCGATGTCATAGTTGAAATCGTAGTCCACCGGGTTGACCAGCATGATGGCGGCGCCCCGGTTGGCGGCCTTGCGGAGGCGGTGGTTCAACAAGGGTTGTTGCTTGCGGATATTCCCACCGATGACCAGCGCCGCGTCGAGCTGCTCCAGTTCGGTGATGGACTGCCCCAGCCAGGGATAGACAGGCGCCTGCCCCTGATCGCTGAAATCCGCCTGCTGCAGCCGGTGATCGATATTGTCTGAACCCAGGCTGCGCATGAATTTCTGCAACAGGTATAATTCCTCGGTGGTCGAGGCGGGGGATGCCAGGGCGCCGATACGACCCGCGCCTTCCGCCTTGAGGATGAGACTGAGACGATCCCGGATCACCTCGAAGGCCGTCATCCAGTCCACTTCCCGCCATTCATCACCCTGCTTGACCATGGGGCTCATCAGCCGGTCTTCACTGTAAAGACCCTCATAGCTGAAGCGATCCCGATCCGAGAGCCAGACCTCGTTGATGGCCTCGTTTTCCGCCGGCACCACCCTTTTGACACGCTGCCCCTTGATATGAAAATGGATATTCGACCCGATGCCGTCATGGGGGGCAATGCCGGCGAGCTGGCGCAATTCCCAGGTCCTGGCGGAAAAACGGAAGGGTTTCGAGCTCAGGGCGCCCACCGGACACAGGTCGATGATATTGCCGGACAGCTCGGAGGTCATGGCCTTTTCGACATACGTGCCGATCTGCATGTCTTCACCTCTGCCGGTGGCCCCGAGTTCGCGCATGCCCGCGATCTCCTCGCCAAAACGCACGCAACGGGTGCAGTGAATGCAGCGTGTCATTTCGGTCTGCACCAGAGGACCGATGTTCCGATCCTGCACAACCCGTTTCCTTTCCTGATAGCGGGAAACATCTCTTCCATACCCCATGGCCAGATCCTGCAACTCGCATTCCCCGCCCTGATCGCAGATGGGGCAGTCCAGGGGATGGTTGATCAGCAGAAATTCCATCACGGACTTCTGTGCCTCCACGGCCAACGGGCTGAGGGTAAAGACTTTCATGCCATTCATGACCGGGGTGGCGCAGGCCGGCAGGGGTTTCGGCGTCTTCTCCACCTCGACCAGGCACATCCGGCAATTGGCCGCGACCGTGAGTTTCTTGTGATAGCAGAAACGGGGCACATAAATGTCGTTGGCGTCCGTCACCTCGATCAGCATCTGTCCCTTGCGGGCTGACAGTGGTTGGCCGTTTACTTCGATAGTGATTGTGTCGTCAGCGGTCATTGGTCATCGGTCAGTGAATTTCATGCTGCCTTGCTCCGGCCATTCTCAGCCAGACTCCTGCCGCCATGGTCGATCATATATTCAAATTCATGCCGGTAATGGCGGAGCATCCCCTGAACCGGCCACGCGGCGGCATCGCCCAGGGCGCAGATGGTCCGGCCCTCGATCTTCTTTGAGATATCCACCAACCGGTCGAGATCTTCGTGATTGCCCTTCCCCGCGAGGATCCGGCCGATGACGCGGTACATCCAGCCGGTGCCTTCGCGGCAGGGGGTGCACTGTCCGCAGGATTCCGAATAATAGAATCTGGAAATGCGGTGGAGCATCTTCACCATACAGGTCGTCTCGTCCATCACTACGACCGCTCCGGAACCCAGCATGGAACCCGCTTTCTTCACGGAATCATAATCCATATTCGCTTCCAGCATGATTTCACCGGGGACCACAGGTACGGAGGAACCTCCGGGTATCACCGCCTTGAGCATGTGGCCATCGCGTACGCCACCAGCCATCGCGAGCAACTCCCGGAAGGGAATGCCCATGGGCACCTCGAAGTT
>MGYR01000015.1:10313-12015 GCA_001801825.1 Gammaproteobacteria bacterium RIFCSPLOWO2_02_FULL_56_15
AGGTGTCCGCTCATGGAAAATATCTTCATTCCACCGCTGTTCTCCACACCGAGATTGGCAAACCATTTCCCGCCGTTGCGCAGGATGGCCGGTACGGAGCTGTAGGTCTCAGTATTGTTTACGGTGGAAGGCCGGCCGTAGAGACCATAGCTTGCGGGGAACGGCGGTTTGAAGCGCGGCTGCCCTTTCTTCCCCTCCAGCGATTCCAGCAGGGCGGTTTCCTCACCGCAGATATAGGCGCCGGCGCCGAGCGATGCATGAAGATCGACAGAAAAATCCGAACCCAGCACATTCCTGCCGAGATATCCGGCGGCATAGGCTTCTCGCAGGGCGTTGTCAAAACGGCGGAAAGGTTCATCCATGAATTCGCCGCGCAGGTAGTTGTAACCGACCGTCGCGCCCATGGCATAGCAGGCGATAGCCATGCCCTCCACCGTGGAATGGGGGTTGAAGCGCAGGATATCCCGATCCTTGCAGGTGCCCGGCTCACTCTCATCCGAGTTGCAGATCACGTATTTCTGTCCCTTGATATTGGGCGAAGACATGAAGCTCCACTTCAACCCGGCCGGAAATCCCGCGCCGCCGCGGCCGCGCAGCCCGGAGGCCTTGACCTCCTCGATGATCTTCTCGGGGGGGATCTTATCGCTGAGGATGCGCTTCCAGGCTTCATAGCCGCCTACCTTGCGATAATTCTCCAGGGTCCATGGCTCAGCGAACTGCAGGGTGGAGAAACAGATCAGATTTTGCTGGTATTCGCTCATCAGTCCAGTTGATCCAGTATTTGATCGACCTTCTCTTTGCTAAGGTATTCATGATATACGTGATCCACCATCAGCATCGGACCTCCGCAGCAGGCCGCGAGGCATTCCTCCTCCTGTTTGAGATAGATCCGTCCGTCCGGAGTGCTTTCCCCGATCTTGATACCCAGTCTGTTTTCTATATGACTGACAATATCATCGGCGCCATTGAGCATGCAGGAGATATTGGTGCATATGGAAACGCTGTGCCGCCCCACCGGTCTGGTCTCGAACATGGAATAGAAGGAAGCGACTTCGTATACGGCGATCTTCGCCATGCCCAGGTAATCCGCCACTGCATCCATCAGTTCAGTGCTCAGGTAACCATGGTTTTCATGCTGGACGGCGCGCAGCGCCGCAAGCACCGCGGACTGCCGCTGATCCGGCGGGTACTTGGCCAGCCAGTGGTCGATCTCCTCCCGGACATGCGCGGATAACAGCTTGTCGCTTTGCTCAGTCATCAGCGATCCACCTCGCCGAAAACGATATCGAGAGTGCTGAGCACCGCGACCACATCCGCCAGCATGTGGCCTTGCACTAACTCGTTGATCCCGGATAGATGGGTAAAAGCGGCGGAGCGCACCTTGAGGCGGTAGGGTTTATTGGCGCCGTCGGAGATCAGGTAAACGCCGAATTCGCCCTTGGGATGCTCGGTGGGCACATATACCTCCCCTGCCGGCACGCAATAGCCCTCGGTAAACAGTTTGAAATGATGGATAAGCGATTCCATATCACCTTTCATATCCTCCCGCCGCGGCGGGCTGATCTTATGGTCATCATGAATCACCGGGCCGGGATTAGCGCGCAGCCATGCCACACACTGGCGGATGATGCGGTTCGACTGCCGCATCTCCTCGATATGCACCAGGTAACGATCGTAGCAATCGCCTTCCTTGCCCACGGGG
>MGYR01000015.1:12084-14766 GCA_001801825.1 Gammaproteobacteria bacterium RIFCSPLOWO2_02_FULL_56_15
CCGCGCAGCATGCATCCGGTGAAACCGAGCTGGATGGCGCGTTCGGGGGAGATCATGCCGATACCCACCGTGCGCTGCTTCCAGATACGGTTGTCGGTCAACAGGGTCTCGTACTCATCCACATGGCCCGGGAAGCGTTCCGTGAACGCCTCGATGAAATCCAGCAGGGATCCACAACGGTCCACGTTATGCTCGTCGACCTCCTCCTGGCTGTGCCATTTCGATGCCTGGTACTTGGGCATACTGTCGGGTAGATCCCGGTATACGCCGCCCGGCCGGAAGTAGGTGGCATGCATGCGGGTGCCGGAGACGGCCTCGTAGCAATCCAGCAAATCCTCGCGTTCCCGGAAGGCATAGAGGAATACGGTCATGGCGCCGCAGTCCAGGGAGTGCGCCGCCAGCCAAAATACATGATTCAAGATGCGGGTTATCTCCGCGAACATTACGCGGATGTACTGGGCCCGCCTCGGCGGGGTGACCCCCAGCAGTTTTTCAATGGCAAGGACGTAGGCGTGCTCGTTGCACATCATGGACAGGTAATCCATGCGATCCATGTAGCCGATGCTCTGGTTGAAGGGTTTGCTCTCGGCCAGTTTCTCGGTACCGCGGTGCAACAGACCGATATGGGGGTCAGCGCGCTGGATGACCTCGCCGTCCATCTCCAGCACCAGCCGCAATACGCCATGGGCCGCCGGATGCTGGGGGCCGAAATTCAGGGTCATATTCTTGATTTCAGGCATCGCGGATCACCCTGGGAACCAGCACCCGGTTCTCAATCGTCACGGGCTGGTAGATCACGCGTTTCTGGTCGGGGTCGTAACGCACTTCCACATTGCCCACCAGCGGGAAATCCTTGCGGAAGGGATGCCCGATGAATCCGTAATCCGTCAGTATCCGGCGCAGGTCCGGATGTCCCTCAAAAAGTATCCCGAAGAGGTCGAAGGCTTCCCGTTCAAACCAGTTGGCGGAGGCCCAGATGTCCACCACGGAACTGAGCTTCGGGGGATCCGAGGGAATGAAACAACGCAATCGCAAGCGGCGGTTGTGTTGCAGTGACAGGAGGTGGTAGACCGAGGCGAAGCGGGCCGGAAACGAGATCGCCCTCTTGCCAAATTCCTCCTCGGTGACGCCCCGGCTGAAGCCTGTGCTCGTGGTATCCCGGGTTTCCCAGTCCACCTTGCCGTAATCCAGGTAATCGACACCACACACATCGGAGAGTTGATCGAAGGCAAATTCCTTTTCCTCCCGGAGCGCCAGGCAGATCTCCAGCAGGTTCTCGGGCATTAATTCCAGGGTAATCTGACCCCAATGGAGGTGTGCATCCAGCAGCTTTCCGCTGAAGCGTTCACGCAAGCGTTCCAGGAAATGCTCGTTTGAATTACTCATCATCTGATCGGCTAGCGGGCGAAACTGTTTTTGCCGGTCCTTTTTATCTTCTTTTGTAACTGGATAATCCCGTAGATCAATGCTTCCGCAGTAGGCGGGCAACCCGGCACATAAATATCCACCGGGATAATACGGTCGCAGCCGCGGACAACTGCATAGGAATAATGATAGTAACCTCCGCCATTGGCGCAGGAGCCCATGGAGATTACCCACTTGGGTTCCGCCATCTGGTCATAGACCTTACGCAGCGCCGGGGCCATCTTGTTGGTCAGGGTACCGGCGACGATCATCACATCGGCTTGCCGGGGGCTCGGCCTGAACATAATGCCGAAGCGATCCAGATCGTAACGCGACGCCCCGGCATGCATCATTTCAATGGCGCAGCAGGCCAGTCCGAAGGTGACCGGCCACATCGAACCGGTCCTGGCCCAATTCACCAGGTTGTCCACGGTCGTCACCGCGAAATTACGGTGGTCTGTGATCAGCTCGGCAGTCATTAACCTACTCCCAGTCCAGGGCGCCCTTGCGCCATTCATAGATAAAACCGGCAACCAGGACGCGGGAAGCAGTCATCAAATTACTCCCAGTCCAGGGCGCCCTTGCGCCATTCATAGATAAAGCCGGCAACCAGGATGGCAAGAAATAGCATCATGGCCCAGAAACCCGCAAGACCGATACCATCCAGCGCCACCGCCCAGGGGAAGAGAAAGGCAATCTCGAGATCAAACAGGATGAAGAGGATGGCCACCAGGTAGTAGCGCACATCGAATTTCATCCTGGCGTCCTCGAAGGCCTCGAAACCGCATTCATAGGGGGAATTCTTGGCCTTGTCCGGGCGATTGGGGCCGATGAAATATCCCAGCGCGAGGAGGATGACGCCCAGACCAAAACCCACGATCAGGAAGATAAGGATTGGCAGATAATTCTCAAGCATACAAGTCTGATCTATTCCGGTTTTCGGAAAGATTGCGTCCATCAGGTTACTGAAGAAGGAATTATACCTGCTACACGTACTGCCGCCACAATAATTCGCGCTGAATAACGATCAGGGACGGAGAATCAAAAGCCACTCCGTTGGTACCGGCGCAGACCTGAAGCCTGTGCATTTACCGGATATTAGCTGCGCCTCAGTACCGGCATGCGCTGCGATGTGCAGGCGGCAATCCCTTCATTTCCTAATGGTTAATAGAGCTTTTCATAGCTGGAAACAGACCGCGTGTATTCCTGCGCTGAAAAACAGGGCTCCCGGTAGAATTCGTGAGGTGTATGGAGGACGATTGTTGCTCTCGCCAAGCC
>MGYR01000016.1:0-9492 GCA_001801825.1 Gammaproteobacteria bacterium RIFCSPLOWO2_02_FULL_56_15
CCTGTAACTGTATCTTGCAAGAGTCTCTGGTAAGTGCCTGCAAGATTGGTCGTTCCGCCAGACTGCTGTTTCCTCTGTGTACATTCAAGATTCCCGCCACCGGCAGGAAAGTTGGGCTGAACGATATCCTGGTATCCGAACCTCACAGGAAACACACTCGGAACTAACCGAAGGAGAAACAGCAATTGAAAAAAGTAATCAAAGTCATGGATACTTCCTTCCGCGACGGATTCCAATCGGTATATGGTGCGCGCGTCCTGACCAGGGATTTCATACCGGCGCTGGAGGCCAGCGTTGAAGCAGGTATCACTCATTTTGAGGCGGGCGGCGGCGCCCGGTTCCAGAGTCTCTTCTTCTACTGCAATGAATCCGCCTTCGACATGATGGACACCTTCCGTGAGAAGGTCGGCCCACAGGCGAACCTGCAAACCCTTGCCCGTGGCATCAATGTGGTCGCTCTCAGCCAGCAACCGCGTGACATCATCGATCTGCATGCCAAGCTGTTCAAAAAACACGGGATGACCACCATCAGGAACTTTGACGCACTGAACGACATCCGGAATCTGGAATACTCCGCGGAGCGAATCAAGCACCACGGACTCAAACACGAACTCGCGATAGCGATTATGGACCTGCCTCCCGGATGCGAGGGCGCGCATACACCGGAATTTTATCTGGATCGACTCCGCAAGGTTTTGGAGAAGGAAGTTCCCTTCGATTCCATATGTTTCAAGGATGCGACAGGCACTGCCAACCCCAGAAAGGTGTACGAAACCATAAAGGGAGCGAGAAAAATGTTGCCCGAGGGGACCCATCTCCGGATGCATTCCCATGATACGGTGGGGTGCGGGATCTCCCAGTACCTGGCGGCTGTGGAGGCAGGTGCAGACGGTATCGACCTGGCCAAGAGTCCGGTATCCGGGGGTACCTCCCAGCCCGATTTCATCAGTATGTGGCATGCCCTGAAGGGTACCGATTATACCCTCGATCTTGATTACGAAAAGATCCTAGAGGCAAGTGAGGTATTCGAGGAATGCATGAAGGACTATTTCGTTCCCCCCGAGGCGAAACAAATATCGCCGATCATCGCCATCTCCCCAATGCCCGGCGGCGCCCTGACGGCCAACACGATGATGATGCGCGACATTAATACACTGCATCTCTTTCCCAAAGTGATCAAGGAAATGTCCGAAGTGGTGAGAGTAGGAGGATTCGGCACTTCGGTAACCCCGGTTTCACAATTCTATTTCCAGCAGGCATATGCCAATGTCGCCATGGGTCGCTGGAAACGTATCACTCCCGACTACGGTGACATGGTGCTCGGTTATTTCGGACAGACCCCTGTCAGACCGGATCCTGAAGTGATCAAGCTCGCGGAAAAACAGCGGAAGAAGCCGGTATTCACCGGTAACCCCCTGGATCTTCCCGAACCCGGCATCCCCAAGGCGACCAGGATACTTGAGGAAAACCAACTGCCGGTGAATGATGAAAATATCTTCATCCTTGCGAGTTGTGAGAAGAAGGGGCTGGACTTCCTGCTGGGGAAATCCGTGGTCAACGTACGCAAGACCGTGCCTCTGCAGAGCCCCGATACAGTTACAGCCTGATTCGCCGAGATCCCCTGCAATGATCTGCATACGGGGTAGGATACTGCTGCCCCGGCTTCAAGTTCTCAGGAAAATGGGGGAGCTCGGTTCCCGGCTCTGGCAAATGCATCATAGGGAAATTCATCCACGGAAATAATCTCACTGACCCGAACTCTGAAATCGGTCAGTTGATCTGCCTCAGCCTGATTGAGGATTCCCGCCTCGCGCGCCGCCCCGATCTGTTCCATTCCTGACAACCCCGCAAGCCTGCCTTGCTTGCGTGCGTCTTTCAGCCTCTTTTCCAGAGATTCCGCCGCCTCGGCCCGCTGAAACGTCTCCTCCAGGAAACCCATCGGATTGGTCTTTGCAGGCACCAGATAGATCCCGTCTACCAGGCGTCGGCGGGTTGCTGAATCGCGGCTCACCAGTTCGGCCAAGTGGCGATCCAGTGCATCGCGTGGCAATACGTAGCGCATACCCAGAGGGAACACCAGCAGCCGCAGCACCCAGGCAAAAGGACGGATGGGGAAATTGATCAGGATTTCATGCATGGCCTGCTGGTATCGATACAGCAGATAGCCACAGGACCATTCCAGGAGGGGCAGGTCCTCCGGGGGACAGCCTTCATCCTCGTAATGTTTCATTACCATGCTGCCCAGATAAAGCATGCTGAGCAGGTCTCCCAGCCTGCCTGAGAGCATTTCCCTGCGTTTCAGGGAACCCTGCAGACACAGCATGGCCGTGTCGGACACCAGGGCAAAGGCAGCGCTGAGTCGGCTGAATTGACGGTAAAATCCGTTGACGGGGGATTCGATACGAACATTCGCAAAGCGCGATCCCGTCAAACCATGGAGCAAGGCAAGCGCGGCATTTCTGAGTGCAAAATGGACATGGGCGAACAACACCTGGTCAAACCGGACGATGGTGTCACCCGTTACCGTCTCGCGCGCGATCTCCATCTCCTGTAGCACGAAAGGGTGACAACGGATTGCACCCTGGCCGAAGATCATCAGGGAACGGGTCATGATATTGGCGCCTTCCACGGTGATCGCTACCGGCATGGATTCATAGGCCGAGGCCAGATAATTCCTAGGCCCTTTCATGATGGCCTTGCCGCCGTGTATATCCATGGTATCGAGGCCGATTTGCCTGGCCATCTCGGTGCAATGATACTTCAGGATGGATGAGGGAACCGAGGGCTTGGAACCTGTGGCGACTGCCTGGGCGGTATGCAGCCGCGCCGCGTTAATGATATAGCCGAGGCCGGCGATCCTGGCCAGTGGTTGCTGGATACCCTCGAATTGCGCCAGGGGATGCCCGAACTGACGACGCAACCGGGCATAGGCGCTGCTACCGGCCAGGGACCGCTTCGCAAGGCAATTGGAAATGGAAGGCAGGGATATGGCCCTGCCGGCGGAAAGGCAGTTCACGAGCATGCGCCAGCCCTTCCCGGCCATTGCGCTGCCGCCGATGATAAAATCCAGAGGTACGAATATATCCTGACCCCTGACCGGACCGTTCAGGAACGGATCGCCTATGGGGAAATGCCGGCTGCCTTTTTCGATCCCCGGAGTTGCCGCCGGGAGCAGCGCACAGGAGATGCCGAGATCCTCGGCATCTCCCAGAAGTCGTTCAGGGTCATGCAACCGGAAGGCCAGACCGACCAGTGTGGCGACAGGAGCGAGTGTGATATAGCGTTTATCAAAGGTGAGGCGCATCCCGATGATGTCCTCGCCTTGCCAGGTACCCTTGCAGACGATTCCGGTATCGGTGATGGATGTCGCATCCGATCCGGCAACCGTCGAGGTCAGGGCGAAACAAGGCACTTCCTCCCCACAGGCCAGTCTCGGGAGGTAGAAGTCGCGTTGTGGTTCCGTCCCGTACTTTAATAACAGTTCCGCCGGCCCCAGGGAGTTGGGGACAACGATATAATTGGCGACCACGCTACTGATGGAAAACAGCCGGGTCAGAACCTCCGACTGGGCGACCGCGGAAAACTCCAGCCCTCCATACTGCCGAGGGATGATCATCCCGAGAAAACCCTGCTTGTGGATGAAGTCACGTACATCCGCAGGCAGGTCGGCAAGTTCGTGATTGATCTGCCAGCTATCCACCATCCGGCAGAGTTGATCCAGTGGGCCATCGATAAATTCCTGTTCCCGGCGTGTGAGTACAGGCTTGCCGATCGACAGCAATTTCCTCCAGTCCGGTCTGCCGCTGAACAGATCGGCCTCCCACCAGACCGTGCCTGCATCGATACCTTCCTGCTCGGTTGCCGAGATCGGCGGCAAAACCTTGCGATACCATTCCAGCAGAGGAGCGCTGAGCATGGACCTTCGCAGGTTCTTCTGCCCGAGAAATACAAGCACTCCAGTGGTGAGGCCCGGCAAAAAGAGGGTGATCCAGAATCCGGACCCGGTGATCAAACAGACCAGCAGGAGGACGGCACTTGCAACCGTTGCGACCTTGAGGCCGGCGTCTGTGACGGCGAGAAACACAGCGCCCGCAAGGTACATCAAGAGAATCACCAGTCCGCTCACGGCCATACCTCCTTTGTATCCGAAATTAACTTACGGCTACCATTCCTCATCCAGGGGGCTACGGCAACACCAGCCTCGCTATTGCGCCTAGCCTATTTATCCAAGCTCCATTGTTCGAAAGTTCTCCCTTCCGTAACAAGTTGTTCGAGCAGGGGGGCTGGGGTCCAATAGCGATCACCATAGCGGTCACGATATTTGCAGACGGCATCATACACCTTTTGCAATCCGGTCATGTCCGCGTAGATCATGGGGCCGCCGCGATATCTCGGCATCCCATAGCCACTGGTAAAGACGACATCGATATCACAGGCACGCAGGGCGATGCCCTCGTCCAGCACCCGGGCGCCCTCATTGACCATGGCAAACAGGAGGCGCTCGATGATCTCCTCATCCTCCACTTCACGCTGCGGCACGCCAAGCCGCTCCGCCTCCCGCCGCGCCATCCCGACCACCGCGGCATCCGGGACCGGCTTTCTGCCGTCATAACCGAAATATCCGGCACCGGTCTTCTGGCCCAACCGCCCCTGCTCACGCAGTAAACCCAGCATGCGATAGGCTACGGGGTCCACAGGCCGGTCCCTCCAGGCCATCAGCGCGCTGTGAAATACATCGATACCGGACAGATCAACCACGCTGAGTGGCCCCATCGCCATGCCCCAGTCATAGGCCAGCCGGTCGATGCGTTCGGGAGCAACTCCCTCCAGCATCATGAAATCGGCCTCCCGGATATAGGGAAAATAGACTCGATTGCCTACGAAACCGAAACAGACACCGACCAGCACTGCGGTCTTTTTGATGCGCCTGGCCAGCGCCATGGAAGTGGCAATGACATCCTTTGCGGTTTTTGCCCCGCGCACAATCTCCAGCAAGACCATGATATTCGCCGGTGCAAAGAAATGCAGACCAATCACGTCCTCCGGCCGTTTGGTAATGCCGGCAATCTCGTTGACATCGAGACTGGAGGTGTTGGTGGCCAGGATCGCTGTGGGTTTACACACCTGATCCAGTTTGCTGAAAACCTCTCTCTTGATCTTCATATCCTCGAATACGGCTTCGATGACCAGATCCGCCCCGGCCAGGGCCTGGTAATCCAGGCTCCCCGAGAGGAGGGCCATCCGCTGATCCATCACTCCGGCCTGCAGACGGCCTTTGTCAACATAGTCGGAGTAGGTTTTGCGGATGCGGCCGATCCCCCGGTCCAGGGCCTCCTGGCTCATTTCCAGCAGGATGACGGGGATGCCCGCATTGAGGAAATTAATGGCGATCCCGCTGCCCATGGTTCCGGCCCCGATGATTCCCACCGAGTTGATCTCCCGCAGCGGAGTATCTTTGGGTATATCGGGGATCTTCGTGATCGTGCGTTCCGCGAAAAAGAGATAGCGCTGGGCCCTGGAGTGCGGCGAGGCCTTGCATTCGTTGAACAGTCTGGTCTCCAGCTCCAGCGCTTCCGTAAATGGCTTTTCCGCAGCCGCCTGGAGGCAGTTGATGATCTGCTTGGGTGAGAAAAAACCTCGTGATTCCCTGGCGACCTTCGCCCTGGCCTGCTCGAAGAATCCCTCCTGAAGGCCCGTGGTATCGATCTCCATCTCACCTAAGCGCCGCACCGGGGCCCCCTGCTCGACCAGTCTGCGGGCATAAGCGATGGCGCCTTCACGCAGATCCCCGTCGATAATTTCATCTATTACGCCGCAGGACTTTGCCTCAGCGGCCCCTACTGGCTTGCCGGACAGGATCATATCCAGGGCCTTCGGTATACCTGTCAGACGGGGCAGTCTTTGGGTTCCCCCGGCACCCGGGAGGAGTCCGAGGTTCACCTCAGGCAAGCCCATGGAAGACGAACTCAGGGCACAACGGTAGTGACAGGCCAGCGCCGTTTCAAAACCACCTCCCAGTGCTGTCCCATGCAGAGCTGCAACCATCGGTTTAGGCGAGGCTTCCAGCTTGTTGAGCAGTTTGGGTAACCAGGGGTCTTCCGGCGGCCTGTCAAACTCCGTGATATCCGCGCCGGCAATGAACGTGCGCCCGGTGCATATCAACACCCCCCCCGCTGCCCCGGGATCGGCAAGAAACTCATCGAGGACCCGCCACAGGCCCAGGCGTACCGCGTAGGACATGGCATTCACCGGTGGGTTGTTGATCGTAATCACACCGATATTTCCCGCGCACTCATAGCTAACAACATCAGACATAATTGATTTCCTTGAATTTATTGTTATGCAAGCTCTGAACAAGTCAGATCTTTCTGATTACTTTATTCCGGCCTGCTTAGACCTATGCCTCAGCTTCACCAGTTGCGGGATACTTTATACTTAAGCCGTATTCCTGTTCAAATCAATTACCCGCCTCTGCAACCCATCGGAGACTCATCAAGGGACGACTGAGTAGGGAACCTCTCACGCCCTTAAAAGCGCGGGCGGCATGCTGCGGAGGTCAGGGATCTGGAACCGGGGCACAATTTCATTTCATTGTGATGCTCGGAATCGATTTGAAAATGTTGCAGGGTATAGACACAGTCTATTCATACGGCACGACCGGAGGTTTCGGAATCGGGATTTATTATAGGCGCGACGGACATTCTGCCCCTATAATACGGGGAAACCCGTACTGTTCCGGGTCACCGGAGACTGAACAACTACGCGGTTTTCACGAGGCGTGGAATGATTCCCCGGAGGCAGGGGAACCAGGAACAATCCGTTCCGGATTGAATCAAATTGCCGTACGGGTCATAACCCAAGGGTTGAAACCGGAGATGATTGCAACACGGTCTGACAAGCTGCTCAGGATCTTCCTGTTCGGCATGTTCCTGTCAGGAACCGCCGTGTACGGGCAGTCCGCTGAGGTCCCGGAGGCACCCCTCTCACACGCTGACAGTCACTTGTCACCTCGCAATGAAACACCCTCACGTTCCATAGCCCAATATAAGGGTGTCATCAAGGATCTCGAGCTTGCCTACGGGGCCTATCACAATGAACTATCCGAGACCCTGATGGGTCTGGGCTTGGCGCTCTACACCCAGGGAAACTACGCGGCGGCGGCGGCGGCGTTGCAACGATCATTGCACATCAACCGGGTCAACCAGGGCCTGCATGATCTCTCCCAAATCCCGATCCTGCAGATGCTCATCAGGACCAACAAGGCCCTGCAGGACTGGAGTTCGCTGGATCAAAACTACAACTACCTGTACTGGCTCAATCGCAGGACCTACGGAGAAAAAGATCCAAGACAACTGGAATTTATCTACGAGATGGCTCAATGGCATTTGGAAGCCTTCCAGGACAGACTGGATGATGCTCCGTTTCAGCATATCCTCACCGCGCATAGCCTGTTCCGTAAGGCGGTTGAGATTATCGAGACAAATCGGGGGCAGAACAACCCGGAACTGATAACCCCACTCCATGCGTCTGTGGTGACGCTCTATGAGATCGCCCGTTACGTTTCCACCGATTTTGAAAATGATCAACCCGGATTCACACCCGGTTCCAACGGCAGGGTGATGGCCGTTCTGACCGAAGAATCGTACCCGTTGTACAAGCTGGTGGGTGATAGTTTCAGAGAGGGCAAAAAGATCCTGGAACAGGTAATCGAGATTTATTCCGCCAACCCTGAAATACCTATAGACGGCCAGGCACTGGCCTATATCTATCTTGGGGATTGGTATCTGTTGTTCAACAAAAACGATAAAGCCCTCGACACCTACCAGCAGGCTTATACAGTCGTGGCCGAAAAGGGCGCGGTTTTAGACTCTCTGGAGCAGTTGCTCGCAGAGCCCAGGAGTCTTCCGGCACTCAGCTTGCCGACAGGAAACCACACCGGGCAAGACGAGGGGCAGAATTATATTGTCGCTTCTTTCGATGTATCGGAAACTGGACGAGCGATCAACGTCGAGATAATCGAGTCAAAACCGGTTGATGACATAACCATGAGGACCCAGGCGAAGAGAGATATTCGAGCTTCGAGATTCAGACCGAGGTTTGAGAAAGGTCAACCGGTGGCGACCACAGACGTTAACCTTCGCTATGTGTTCAGATAGCTATCATTATGAGAGCGACAACAGGCAGGACCGACCCATGAAAACATACCTCGCAGGCACCCTGGTTCTGGTAACAACGCTGGCGTTGTTAAGCGCATGCAATACCCAGTCCATCATGCAGTCCCCTCCCACAATCCAGTTCCCATCAACCTCGTCCGGCGGTAATCCAGCTCCGCAACAGGGTGGAGCTACCGGGCAGAGCGGCAACAGCCAGGGACAGAGCTCATCTGGCAGGGCAGATAATTCCGGCGACAACAGGGGACAAAACTCACCCGGCGGGGTCGAAAATCCCACCGCCAGCACGGGACAGAGCCCATCCGGCAGGGCCGATAATTCCGGCAACACCCAGGGTAGCTCCCCGGCTGCCAACGAGGGTCAGCAGAAGGGTGAAACACAGAACGGCGCCGGAGCCGGCGAGAAGACAGACGATGAAATCCTGGCAGAAGCACTTGATGTATTTGCCGGCCGGGGCAACCGGCAGCAGGGAACTACAGCCGGGCAGACCGGCGACCGGCTTGCCAGCGAGGGCAGCGCCGCAGCATCTACCGGACCACCGGGAACTGCGGCAGGGTCTTCCTCCTCGACTGGGGAAACCGGTAACCTCGAGAGCAGCGCCGCAGTATCTTCCGGACCACGGGGTACTGCGGCAGGAACTACCTCATCGACTGGGGAAGCCGGTAGACTGGATGGTGAGCTGGACCGGAGATTTATCGAATTCGATGACATGATTCTGGGTAAACGAGAGGCATTGACGGATCAGGCTAACGCCGAGGGGGCCGCCGGGGGATCAAGCGGCGGCTATTCCGGTGATGGGGATGATCCACTGCAGACAGCGATGATCGATGAGGACCTGCCAACTGCAGGCGCCGGCAGCCGTCAGTCAGAATCAGGTGGCAGCGGCGGTGGTGATGGTGGTAATGAGCCATCCCTACCTGATGAGAATAGACCGGAATTCGAGCTACCTGCCGATATCGGTCCTGGGCAGGATGATGACATCATCGCCCGGCAGTTGCGGGAGGCTGCGATGAAGGAAAAGGACCCGGAGCTTAGGGCCAAACTCTGGGATGAATATCGTAAATACAAAAAAGACCTGCAGGCGACGAGATGATGAGACATATACACACGGTTCCACTGCTTGCAACCTTCCTCTGCGTGCTACTGGCCGGCTGCAGCACTACCAGGGTTCGCACCACCGAACACGCAGAAATACTCCACGAAGCCGTGCCCATACCGGAGGATCTGTTGCTTGACGTCGGGATTGGTATATTCAACCCGGGCATCGAACCAGGAGCAGGGGAAAAAGAGGGAATTTACCCTAAAATCCGGGAAGCCGAGG
>MGYR01000016.1:9508-18903 GCA_001801825.1 Gammaproteobacteria bacterium RIFCSPLOWO2_02_FULL_56_15
CTACAGCAAAGCGGTAGCTGGGGCATGGTCCGGGTGATTCCCGAACGCCAGAGTGAAATGGACGTTTGGGTGGATGCGGAGATCCTGGTTACTGACGGCGCCAGTCTGGAACTCGATGTGACCGTTGAGGACAGTTCCGGGCGCACCTGGTTCCGTAAAAAATACCGGGAAGAATCCAGCAAATATTCCTATGATCGGAGCGTGGCGAACCCTGTCGAACCGTTCCAAGGTTTGTACAACCAGATCGCCAACGACATGCTGTCTTACCACCGCCAGTTGCCGGGAAAGGAAATCCAGGCAATCCGCACCATTACCGGCCTGCAGTTCGCCAAACGCTTCTCTCCGGAGGCCTTTTCCGGCCATCTGAGCACCGATGATCAGGGGTTGTTATACATCACTCGCGTGCCGGCCGATAATGACCCGGTGCTGCAGAAAGTGCAACAGATGCGGGAAAGAGATTATATGTTTGTGGATACCTTGCAGGAATATTACGCTGCCTTTGTCAGGCAGATGGATATACCCTACCTGGAATGGCGCAAGGCATTCTACGAGGAAAGTGAAAATCTCCGGGCGGTACGGTCCCAGGCCAACCAGCGGCTGATAGGTGGCGTGGCCGCCGTGCTTCTCGGTATCCTGGCGCAGGGCAGTAACAGCAGTGTGGCGAACGCTGCCGGCTGGGTGGGGATTTCCGCTGGCGCTGCTGCGGTATACAGTGGCCTGAACAAGCGTGAAGAAGCAAAATTTCATATCGAGGCGCTCGAAGAGATCTCGAATTCACTCCAGGGAGAAATGGAACCGCACACGCTGGCACTGCAGGATCGTACCGTCACCTTGACCGGATCGGTCAATGAACAGTACGGCCAGTGGCGCAATATCCTTAAGGAAATTTATGATACTGAGACAGGGGCAACCGTTCACTGATACAGGACACCACCGGCAGAGAGGTTCCGGGCCACCGATCTAACCCGGTTACATCCACCAATCCGATAGTCTTGTGTGTGAACCTCAAAAAAGAACAAGATGGCAGCAGAAAACCAAGTGTCCCCCGATACGGGTCCGCAAACGATACAACCGGTCAGTGTCAACCTGACAACCCAGCTTGGAGCAACCGGCAATAAGGTTCCGGGAAAACTTCAATACCGGCAGTTGCTGGTCGGTCTGGGTTTACTCTTCCTGCTCGCCTCGGCCCTGGCGGTAATATTTCTGCTGCCGGGCTGGAGTCCTTTCCCGCCAGTTATCGAGAAGGCCGGCACGGGGAGCGTGGCAGAGACCGCACCACCAGTACCAGCACAGGTACCTGCAACCCCCAGAATAGGGGAATCCCCTTGGGAAAAGGCCATCCAGTCAGCCCTGCGCAAGGAGACCCAGGAACTGCTGGCGAAACTGCTGGAGGCCCGGCAATCACTGGAAGAACACGGTGTGGTTCATTGGGCCGGTAAGGACTATGAGACAGGCTCAGTGCATGCCCGGAATGGCGACGAACTCTACAACCAGGGCGATTTTACCGGCGCCCGCAACGAGTACCAGGAGGCTCTGGGTATCTTCACCGGCCTGGTTACCCGGATCGAAACCGTGTTTGACGAAACCCTGGCAAAGGGACTGCAGGCCCTGACTGATGGCGATTCCGTAACAGCGAAAGAGGTCTTCCAGCTGGCTCTCGCAATTGATGCACTGGACCGGGATGCTATCGCCGGCATGCAGCGGGCCGGGGTGCTGGACGAGGTGCTGGCGCAGCTTCGAAAGGGTGATGACCTGCTTGACAGTAACCAGCCGGACGAAGCTGCCGAGGTCTACCAGCAGGCGCTGGTCCTCGATGGGGAATCGGTCCCGGCAAGGGAGAAACTGGAGATTGCCAGTGACCGGATCCGGGGTCGCAAATTTGCGAGGTTGATGTCAGCCGGCTTCTCAGCGCTGGAAATGAACCGCTTGGAGCAAGCCCGTACATCATTCAACGAAGCACTCCGGATTAGGCCTCAATCCACCGAGGCACACAGCGCCCTGCAACAGACCGGACAAAAAATTACCAGCTCCAGGATCCATGATCTGCTGGAGCGAGCCCGGGTCTCGGAACAGGAAGAACGCTGGGAGGATGCCCTCTCGGCCTACCGGGAAGCCGTGGGTATTGATGCCACTCTGGCCGAGGCACAGTCCGGGGAGAGCCGCACCGGGCTGCGGGTGCAGGTACATGATCAGCTGGAACAGCTTATCCGCGATCCACAGCGCTTGTATGACCCGGCAGTCCTGCAGGAGACCCTGGCATTCTTCAAGAGGATCAATGACCTTTCCAGCAAGGGTCCGGTACTGGAGCGGCAGTTGGAGCAGGTGAGTCTGTTGCTGGATAAGGCCAATACACCCGTGCTGGTGAGGCTGCAATCGGATAACCAGACCGATGTCACCCTCTACCGGGTTGGCAAGCTGGGCTACTTCGAAAATATGGAGCTGTTCGTCAAGCCCGGAAAATACATCGCGGTCGGTCAGCGCGATGGTTACCAGGATGTACGGGAAGAATTCCTGGTGAAAGTAGATCAACCGGTGCCGGTGATTCGTATCCAGGCGGACAAAGAGATATCAGCAGTGCAGTAAGCTCCCTACGTGATGGTCAACAGCAAAACCCCTTACAGCCCCGGGATCCAGCCGGAACGTCCCCTGATTGAACCGATCAGCTTCAAGCCTCATCACCCGGCTGCCACAGGATTCCGTCCCCGCCTTAAGCGACAATCGGTACTTACTCTGCTGCTACTGGCAGTCTGCGGCTGCCTGGCCTGGTTTCTGTTTTCCGCGAAGGCCGTGTATATCAAGACCACGCCCGAACACGCTGATATCGATGTATCCGGGATCCTGCAGCTC
The DNA here is from genome assembly GCA_001801825.1 of Gammaproteobacteria bacterium RIFCSPLOWO2_02_FULL_56_15. Lineage (GTDB taxonomy): Bacteria > Pseudomonadota > Gammaproteobacteria > Eutrophobiales > Eutrophobiaceae > 2-02-FULL-56-15. The sequence goes on from MGYR01000016.1 coordinate 12,356, forward strand.
AAACTTGCCGACCGGTTGCTGCTGCTACGGGGCATTTACGAATTGCAGATTTCTGCTGCCGGATACTCGCCACTGGTGACACTGCTCACGGTCGATGAACCGCGGAACCAGGCTTTTAGCTACGAATTAGCGCGTCTGCCGGGGCATCTGCGGGTCGCCACACCGGGAGTGGAGGGTGCTGAAATCTTCATTGATGGGATAGCACGAGGTACAACACCGGCCCTGATCCGTGATATCCCCTACGGAGAGCACCAGTTGCTCATCCGTTCAGAGCGTTACATCCCGTATGAAGCAATACTCATGGTGGAAGGGCTGGACCGTGAGCAGGCACAGGCAATCAGCCTGGCGCAGGCATGGGCGGAGGTGAATTTTGCAAGCCGGCCCGCCGGGGCCGATGTTTTCGTCGATGAAGAATTGCTGGGACAGACCCCGCTTAGGGCTGGGATACTCAAGGGGCAACACAACGTGCGTCTGAAACTGAACGGCTATAAACCGTGGCAGGATCACCTGACGATCGTCCCCAGCCAGACGCTGGATCTGACCGATATAGCACTCGAGCCTGCCGATGCCGTGGTATACCTGGTCAGTAACCCGCCCAGCGCCAATACCACGGTTGATGGTGAATACCTGGGACTCACACCACTGGAGCTGGCCATTACTCCCGGCCAGACCTCGACTATAAAACTTTATAAACAGGGCTATCTGGCCGCCAGCAGAAAAATTACCGCCGCTTCCGGAGACCAGTTGCGAATGGATGTCCGGCTGGAACCGGAACTGGTCCAGGTACTCTTTAATATCTCACCTCCCGATGCAGAACTGTTCGTTGATGGCAGCCCGTCCGGAGCGGGGCCAGTAACCCTGTCGCTGCCCGCCCGTGAACATCAGATCGTGGTCAGAAGGGCAGGCTATCTGGACTATAACACCCGGATCACGCCACCCAGCGGAGTTACACAGCAATTGAACATACAACTGAAAACCGAGGCACAGGCAAAACTGGAGCAGATCAAGCCGGTCATTACCACCCATGCCGGGCAGACCCTCAAGCTGTTCCGCCCGGATTCCTTCAGCATGGGTGCATCCCGCCGGGAACCCGGCCGCCGGCCGAATGAAAGCCTGCGCAACGTTGCGTTCAAACGGGCGTTTTATCTGGGTTTGCACGAGGTGACCAACGAACAGTACCGGCTTATGAACCCGACCTATACCTCGGGTGAACTTGAAGGCGTGAGCCTCAATGGTGATCAGCTGCCAGTGGCGAGAGTCACCTGGGAACAAGCCGCCCAGTATTGTAACTGGTTGAGCAGGCAGGAATCCCTGCCCCACTTTTACCTGGAGGAAGGCGGCAGCATTACGGGCATTGACCCGCAATCCACCGGTTACCGACTGCCTACCGAGGCGGAGTGGGAATGGGCAGCGAGGGCCGGGAATGACCATCAACTGCTGAAATTCCCCTGGGGACAAGCCATGCCCCCGACCGAAAAAAGTGGCAATTTTGCTGACCAGACTGCCGCCAATCTGCTGGGCAAGATTCTCAACAACTACAATGATGGCTACCTGGCCTCGGCCCCGGTCGGCAGTTTTCCTATAGGGAACAACGGCCTGTATGACATGGGTGGCAACGTGGCCGAGTGGGTAAATGATTATTACGGTATCATGCCCGGTGGCAACACTGTAGAAACCGACCCCCTGGGACCGATCAATGGTGAATTTCGTGTCATCAAGGGCTCCAGTTGGGCCCATGGAACGATAACGGAACTGCGACTGTCTTATCGGGACTATGGCGACAAGCAGCGTGACGATGCAGGGTTCCGGATTGCACGGTACCTGGAGTAAGACGATGTTACGGCGTGTTATATTCTTACTTTTATGTCATACCATACCTGCTCATCCCGAGGAAATGGCAGCAGCCCCGGCCGCAGAGGAAAAGACAATTACCAGGAACGAGTCAGTAGACCTCAAAGAGGAACCCGGCAAACCATCGACTCCGGAAGAACCTTCCCCGGAGGCAGAAACACCCCTGTTATTTACTCCAACGGACAACGATAGGGTGACTGAAGAATTCGAAGCAGAATTTCCCGTTGATATCTAGGAACAGCGATGAAGCACACCACCCTGAATGAGTTTCTCTACGAGTTGTTTGCCTTGATCTTTTCCTTCATTATTGTGCATTCCATCTACGTTACGGTGGTCCTGCCCAATGCGGCAGTCCTGCTGGAGGAACAGCGCCTGGAGCAGGCAACCGGGGGATCCAATGCCATCAAGAAATCGATTTATATCATCATCAAGGATTATGAACAGGAGTCCTGTATCGTCCTGACCCTGTGGGTATTCGCCATCATGGGGCTGAAGTTCAGGACCGTACTGCAGGAAAGACGACTGCTGTCCCGGTCCCTACTGGAGGTATCGCCCGGCACCAGCATCCTGCCCGAAGATGCGCGTCAGTATTCCCGGCCAATCCAGACACTCCCGGTTGCGGAACGCGACTGTCTCCTGCCTCGCACCCTGCTCGCCGCGTTACAACGCTTCGGTTCAACGCGCAATATCCCTGATGTCTCCACCGCCATCCGGGAAATCTGTGAATCCGAGTCTGAGCGGTTTGATACGGAACTCTCCATGATCCGTTTTGTGATCTGGATCATTCCATCACTCGGATTCATCGGCACGGTGCGGGGTATCGGCGATGCCTTGAGTCAGGCCCACTTAGCGGTACAGGGAGATATCTTCGGGGTCACCGTCAGTCTCGGGGTAGCCTTCAATTCCACATTAGTCGCGCTGCTTCTCGGTATTATCATCATGTTCCTGATGCACCAGCTACAGCTCCTCCAGGAACGTCTGGTGCTGGATACCCGGCAGTATTGTGATGTAAATCTGGTTGGGCACCTGCAGGTACGGTGACAGGATCCATACCATGAATCCGGCAATTGTTGAACTCAATGACAGTGAAGTACGGGTGGCCAGGGGCCCGGAAATCGTGCTGCGCAGCCCCGGGTTTGCGGTAGCCAAACACAAGGAACTGCTGCTGGGGGAAATTGCGGCACAGCAATGCCGGCTCAATCCACGGGCGGTCTATGACCGCTTCTGGTACCGGCTAAACCAGGACCCGATAACAAATCCTGTGGCCAATGTACGGCACCATGCTGACTTGGCCCATGCCCATCTGCTGGCCATCCATCAGCAGTCCGGTCGGCCGGAACACGTCATCTTTGCCGTTCCAGGTAATTACCAGAACGAGCAACTCGCCCTGCTGCTCGGTCTCGCGGCAGCTACCCCGTTCAAGGCCGTTGGACTCGTGGATGCTGCCGTGGCAGCCGTGGCAGCCTGCGCCGGCGAGGGTGAATACATGCATGTGGACATTCATCTGCACAAAACTATCCTGACCCAGGTACGGGTATCCGATCGGGTAACCCGGGAAGGCGTCCAGGTCATCGATGGGGCGGGCTTATCCGCCATGGTGGACACCTGCGCCTGGGCCATCGCGGACCTGTTCATCAAGCAGTCGCGGTTTGACCCCCAGCACCTACCGGAGACTGAACAGGCCCTCTACAACCAGATCCATGCCTGCCTGCAGCGGCTGCGGAACGGGCCGGAAACCATGCTGGCGATCGACTACCAGCAGGTCCAGCATCAAGTACGGATCACCTCGGCGATGCTGGCAGATGCCCTGCAGAATCATTACCGGCGCATCATCACGGCCATTCCATCGGGAATGGACTGCCTGGTCAGCGATAGGGTGAGTCTCCTGCCTGGCTTCAGGCAGCAGATTCGGTGTGCAGGGATCCTGGCCGAAACCTGTGTCTTCCAGGGATGCCGGACCCATGTATCGTTGATCCGCAGTTCGGATGGCGGACCGGCATTGCCATTCGTCACCACCTTGCCTGCTGCGGCGAGTCCCCTGATCCAGACCGCTACGGAGTCTCCCTCCTCCAGGACGGCCGTCAAACCCAGGCAGCAGGATCGAGTCACCCATATCCTGCACAACAACCGTGCCTGGCCACTGGGTCCTGGCCGCATCTACCTGAGCGCCATAGGTGGAGCCCCTTTGACCGGCCCCAACGGCTCGCAATGTTGTGTTTACAGTATCCACGGCAGAACCGAGATCACGGCTGAATCCGCTACAGGTATTTTCCTGAACGGGCAGCAGCTTGCAGCACCGGCAGCACTGGTGCCGGGAGACCGGCTCGGCTTTGCCGGCACGGATACCGGTTATACCTTCATCTACGTGCAGGGATGACATGGCCCGACGCCGCCAGCTAAGTGCCTTCAGCCTGTCATTTCTGGATACCATGTCCTGCGGCTTCGGCGCCATCGTCCTGCTGTTTCTCATCATGAAACACAACGAAGACGCCGACCTTAACCGCTCGGTCCCGACCAGTGATCTGAGTTCCGAGGTCCGCCTGCTGGAGGAGGAAATACTGGAGGAGCAGCAAAACCTGGCACGGGTCCGCAATACCCTCTCCGAACTCGACGAGCGGCTCGCCACCGCCCAGGGACTGGCGCGTCGCATCATGGAGGAGATCGCAGCCCAGGAAGGCCAGCTTGATGAACTCGAACTCGCCAACAGTTCCACCGCGCTGGAGCAACTGAAGAAGGAAATCCGCAAGCTCGAAACCGAACGCCAGCAGTTGATCCGGGAGGTGGAAAAAACTGGGGTAAACATTCGGCAATACGCCGGCGAAGGTAACCGCGCCTATGTCACCGGCCTGAGACTGGGGGGCCGGCATATACTGGTCCTGCTGGATAGCTCCTCCAGCATGCTGGACCGGACCATCGTCAATATCCTGCGCATCCGTAACATGCGGGACGAAAGAAAGCGCAGTGCCCCCAAATGGAAAAACGCAGTGGCCACGGCAGACTGGCTCAGCGCCCGGTTTCCACTGGAGAGCAGGTACCAGATCTACACCTTCAATACCCGGACTGCCGCCGCCCTGCCTGACACCTACGGGCGCTGGCTGGAGGTTCGGGACAAGCTACAGCTCACCCAGGCAATTGATAAACTCGGCACTATCGTCCCTGAAGGTGGGACCAATCTGGAACAGGTCTTCCGGGCAGTCGGCGGGATGCGGCCGCTCCCGGATAATATCTACCTGATCACCGACGGTCTGCCCACCCAGGGCAGCAAACCTGCCAGGGGTGATAAAGTCACCGCCAAGGAGCGTTTGCAGTTATTCACCAGCGCACTTCGGGAACTGCCGAAGAATATCCCGGTGAATGTGATCCTGGAACCTGTAGAGGGAGACCCGGAAGCCGCTAATGCCTTCTGGCGGCTGGCCCAGGCAACCCAGGGTTCCTTCATGAGTCCGACGCGTGACTGGCCATGAGAAAACCACGGCGTGAATCCGAGCCCGTCAGTCTCTCCTTTCTGGATGTCATCACCTGCGGTTTTGGCGCCATGATCCTGCTGTTGATGATAGCGAAAACCGGGGATGCCCCGGTACTGGAAATTTCACAAGAACCGCAGGATGGCGTGGTCCGGAATCTGCAGACACAGCTCTTCGAGATTCGTGGTGAGACCACTATACTGAACCGGGAGCTCGATGCCAGGCACGAACAGACTTCCCTCTGGACTGAAAAGATCGCAATACTCCAGGGGGAACTCGACTCCGCCAGGGAACAAGAGGCAGCCATACAGGATCAATCCACGGTAAACGCGGCGATCCGGGGAGAACTGGAACTGGCCTTGCAAAGCCTGACTCGGGAAATGAAACTATTGCTGGCCAGGGATAATAATGCCGATGCCAGCCTTATCGGAGGTATCCCGGTGGACAGTGAATACGTCATATTTGTCATCGACACCTCGGGCAGTATGCAGAATCTTCATTGGGCCAGAATGATCAACCAGATGGAACAGGCCCTGGATGCCTACCCGGAAGTCAAAGGCATGCAGGTCATGAGTGACGAGGGCGATTACCTGATCTCCCGGAAACGCCGCCAGTGGATTCAGGACACCCCGGCCCTGCGCAAGACCATCATCAACGCCCTGCGTACCTGGGCGCCATTCAGCGACAGCGACCCGGTGGAGGGCATCATCGAAGCCATACGGGCTTTCAAGGATATAACCCCGGGGAAAATCAGTATCTATGTATTTGGTGACGATTTCAATGAGGGCGGTTCAGTAAGAAGGGTCATCGATGTGGTTGACTCGTTGAATCCCCGGGATGCCGATGGCAATACCAAAGTCCGGATCCACGCGGTGGGGTTCCCGGCAGGGACGATCGGCGACGCCGGCTATCAGTTTGGCAATAAACGCTTTGCGACCCTGATGCGGGAACTCACCTACCGGAACAATGGTACGTTTGTTGGTCTAAACTAAAGTCATATGCGGCGGTATCTATGATTAATCATCTGAAAAACCACGGTCGATTTCTGTTCGCGGCTGCTCTCGTTTTCAGCGGCGGATGTAACGATTCCCTGAACATTAAAACCGAGTCCGAGGTGCCTGTCCCCCAGCTTAGCCAGTTGCCCCTGGATGTGGGCGTCTATTACGAGGAAGGGCTGCGTAACCACATCTACAACGAAAACAGCGAGGACCGCCCCAACTGGAAGGTCAACAC
>MGYR01000016.1:18916-23254 GCA_001801825.1 Gammaproteobacteria bacterium RIFCSPLOWO2_02_FULL_56_15
GGTGATTCCCAGATCAAACTTTTCGATCGTATCCTCCCCGCCATGTTCCGGACCGTACAGGAGATCGACGGGGTCAATGGAGCCGCAGCCAGCAAGCTTGATGCAGTCCTCGTTCCTCACGTGGAAGACATGCAATTCGCCCTGCCCCGGGAAACCGGGACAAACTTCTATGAGGCTTGGATAAAATACCGTCTCAACCTGTACGATAACCAGGGAGTCGCCATCGCGGACTGGACAATTGCCGGTTACGGAAAATCCTCCACCGAATTTCTTGGCAGCAGGGAAGAAGGGATACAGGAGGCTATTAATTCTGCATTTCGGGATGCGGGCGCCCGTTTTTCCCTGAGTTTCACCCGTAACGAGGATGCGAAAAAGTGGCTCTCCGGCAGGCTTGGCGATTGCGCAGCAAACCCCGGCGTTCCATGTTGATATCCCTTCCCATGAAATCGCTGCATTCTTGCCGTATACACATTTATTGCCTGCCGGTCATGCTGTGCGGCCTCTGCGGATGTAAAAGCACCACAGTGATCGACGAATACCGGGAAGCACCGACGGCCTCACTCAGTGCAGGGGAGTCCGTGGTGGTTCTAGGGCGCAGGAGTAGTAGCCAGCATGAAATCGAAACGGACTTCATCACCTGCGTCGGCAAGGCCCTGACCAACAGCGGGGAGGGTATGCGCGTGATACCTGAACAGGAATTTATCGACAGCATGTACCCCTACTTCGAGACCAGTACTGCCCCCATGGATGTGAAAAACCTCGATACCCTGGTCCAGAATCCCGCCATCGCCCGGAAATTCGCCGACTTTGATATCCATTATTTCATCTGGATCGACGGCTTTACCGAACGGACCGACAGCAATGGTTCCATCACCTGCGCCGTGGGACCGGGTGGAGGGGGTTGTTTCGGTTTCGCAACCTGGGATGATGAGGCCAATTATGAAGCCAGCGTCTGGGATTTCAAGGCACTGAATTTCTCTGGCAAGATCAGCGCCGAAACCAAGGGCACATCCTACATGCCTGCCGTGTTCATCCCCGTCCCTTTGCTTGCCAGGGTGCAGGCGAATGCCTGCAAGAGCATGGCGGAACAGATACGGAGTTTTTTGCAATGAAGCGCATGGTCCTACTCGCGGTTATCCTGCTGCTCGGCTCCTTCCAACCGGGGCTAGCCGCGGAGCAAGGGCCACGGCTATGGCTGCTCCGGGATCTCGCGAAAGCGCCTATGGACACACTCCCGCTACGCGATGAACACAACCGGGTGCTAAAGACTATCGAATCCAGCCAGGCGGTCTACCTCTACGCCGTCTTCACCGGCATTCTGGAAGCGGCGGAACTCAGCGCCGACATGTATCTCATCGAAGGCAAGGAACCGAATGCCTTGGCCACCATCGGGAAGAATGGGGAGAATATCCTCGCCATCAATTTCGCCATGCTTGATCTGATCGACAGGGATGTGCATGCCGCGGCAGCCATCATCGGCCATGAACTGGCTCACCTTAAGCTGAACCACCGTGATGAGGCCGTGGAGGCCATCCAACGCAATCAGGACTCCATGATCACCGCAGCGAGCACCAAGTTCAGCCGGGATAACGAGCGCGAGGCGGATTATCTCGGCATGATCTGGGCGATCGAGGCCGGTTATGATCCGGAAGGCGCTATTCGCATCCAGGAGGCACTTTACAAACTCACCCGACACGGGGGAATGTCCGTCGGCTCGCATCCCTCCAGCATCGAGCGGATAACCGTTCTGAAATCCCTCGCCCGGCGGTTGCAGAAATAATCCACCAGGCCACTGGCACGGTAACTATTACCTTTCCGTGCTGATTCTTTGGACATAATCCCGGATCAGCATGCCTGACATCGCCGCACTGGTGGGTGTAAGAGGCAAATCCCGGTAATGCCACCAACGTGCGTCAACAATCTCATCGTCATCGATGTGTATCTCGCCGGATGTATACTCCGCATGGAAACCGATCATCAACTGGTGAGGGAACGGCCATGACTGGCTGCCGAAATAGACTGGAGCCGCGATTTGCAATCCGACCTCCTCGGCGACTTCCCGGTGTACCGCCTGCTCTATCGTCTCACCCGGTTCCACAAATCCCGCCAGGGTGCTGTACATGGCGTTCGGGAAACGGGTACTGCGCGCCAGCAGGAGTTCCTCGCCGCGGGTGACCAGTACGATCATGCAGGGCGATATCTGCGGGTACATGACGTGACCGCAACTACCGCACAAACGTGCAATATCCCGCTCATGCGCAACGGTGGCCTGCCCGCATTTCCCGCAGTGCCGGTTTGCCAGATTGAATTCCAGGATCTGCCGGGCGCGGCCCGCGAGAGTAAAAAGCTTTTCATGCTCATCGACCAGCAGATGGCGCAAACCCGTCCATTCCATATCTTCCGGCACTGGCTCTTCCGCCTCAAAATTCACCGCGAAGCAGGGCAGCCCCCGGTAACTCCCGAAATTAAATGCCGGCAGGCGCCCAAGCGCCGAATCCCTCCATTTCTGTTGCGCGATGGGCTCGGGCAGGCGGCGATCGCGGGCGCACAACAAATCATTGCCGCGCAAAATGAAATAATAGGCACGCTCGGAGTCCGCGGTGTTCCGCAATCCCATCTGAAACTCAGGCAGCATATCGTTCAGCTTCTCTATCAGGTAGTATGCGGTCATTTCAACAAGCACCCGCGGTAATGTCCAGATCATTGCGCTATTTTATCGAAGGATTGTTCGTCACCGCTGCTTTCAGGATCCTGTCGCTCTTGCCCTATGGCGTGGCATCCGGGCTGTGCGGCCGTCTGTTGCGCTGTATCGGACCCTTCCTCGGCCGGACCAAAACAGCCCGCAGCAACCTGACCCGGGCGATGCCGGAACTGGATGCGGCAGCCATCGATCGGATCATCGGTGATATGTGGGAGAATCTGGGCCGTGTTATGGGGGAATTTCCGCACGTGGGAAAAATGTCTGCACAGGAATTTGCGGAAATAGTGACGGTTAAAGGAGCTGAAAACATTGCTACAGCGAAACAGGGAGCAACAAGCACCATCTTTTTTTCCGCCCATATCGCCAACTTCGAAATGGCAAACAAGACCATGGCTGTATACGATTGCCCCATGGCCTTGGTCTATCGCAGGGGGAATAACCCGATAATTGACCGGCTGATACAGCAGACTCGCGATCACTACCAGTCTGAAGGGCTGGCAAAGGGGACAACAGGTTCCAGGCAGTTAATCCGCGCACTCAGACAGCAGCGGCCTGTCGGCATGGCGTTGGATCAAAAAATGAATACCGGCATCCCCATCAGATTTTTCGGTAGGGAGGCCATGACTGCAACGGCTATTGCCAGTCTGGCCTTGAAATTCGATTGCCCAATAATCCCGATCCAGGTTGTCCGTCATGCAGGCGTCTGCCACGAGGTGACGATTATGCCTCCTCTTGACTATGAAAAAACCGGTGATACTGCAATAGATATAAGGAAGATAATGACCAAAATAAATACGTTGATGGAGCAATGGATCAGGGAAAATCCTGCACAATGGATCTGGATACACAACCGCTGGCCGGATGAGGCAGATGGCAGGGATGATGGCTGAAAGCATACAGGATGGACGGGGGCAGGCTGTTGGTCCAGACACTACTTTGCCCGGCATCGAAACCGTATGAGCGGGATCCCGCGCTGCATCCTCTGCGACAGCAGCAAGACCGAAACCCTGGCTACCAGGGACCGTCGAGGCAAGGCCCTCCGAAACGTGATCTGCTGTCAATGCGGTCTGGTCCGGGTTGATCCGCTGCCGGATACAGCGACACTGCAAACATTCTATGCCTCGGAATACCGGCTGCAGTACAAGCGTGCCTGGCATCCCAGACCGAGGCATGTCTTCCGGGATACCCATGGAGCCCTGCACCGGGCCCGGAGGCTGCTTGAATTCTACCGACCGGGGATGAGCTTGCTGGATATCGGCTGTGGAGCAGGTTTTTTTCTCTACCTGCTGAAAAAACTGTCCATCGACGCTGCCGGGCTGGAACCCAATATCGGTTATGCGGAGTTTGCCCGTGAGGAACTGCAGCTCGACAACATTTTCAATGGAACGCTGATGGAATTCAGCCCTGGCCGGAGCTTTGACCTCATTACCATCAATCATGTCTTCGAACATCTGGATCAGCCCCTTGCCGCCCTGCAAAAGATGGCCGCACTCCTGAACAGCCAAGGCGACATCCTCATGGAGATCCCCAATATCGAATCGACCTACCGTGCCCCGGACCGCATCTTCCATATCGGGCACCTGTACTGGTTCAATCCGATCAATATCCAGGCGCTGGTCCAGAAAGCCGGATTGACC
>MGYR01000016.1:23312-26246 GCA_001801825.1 Gammaproteobacteria bacterium RIFCSPLOWO2_02_FULL_56_15
ATCCGGACCGCGTTACCGTTTCCGGGCACAGTGCTGTTGCTGGGCGACTGGCCATGCTGGCCGGCAATTATCAGCGGGTATTGACCATCCGGCGCAGGCATACACGGCTCCGGCACTATACCTCGCCGGCGCCCTACCGGCGCCTTCTCAGGAAATGCGTCCAGTATGCAAGGGAATGGTACAGCGTGAGCCGGTCCGCCGCACCCAGGAGTATTGCTGATGGAGTCTCTGCGGAATTTCTGCCTGCGCTGCTGGCAGCAATCCACAAATGACCCGGTATGAGCCGACCGGTGCCACCGCAGTTGTGACATTGGTTACTACAGCTTAGATTACACTCATGCAGGAACCTGAGGACAGACTCCCCATATCGATTCTCACCGGTTTTCTCGGCAGCGGCAAAACCACCCTGTTAAACAAGCTGCTCGCCCATCCGGAGATGGGCGAGACCGCCGTCATCGTCAACGAGTTCGGAGAGATCGGCATCGATGATGCATTGGTGATCGGGGCCAGCGACCAGGTGCTGCTGCTGGAGTCGGGCTGCCTGTGCTGCACCATGCGCGGTGAGCTGATCGAGACCCTGGGAGAATTATTGTCCAAGCGGCAGCAGGGCCTGGTGCCGGCCTTTGTACGCATCGTGATCGAAACCACCGGGCTCGCGGATCCCGCCCCTATTCTGCAGGCCTTGATGACGGATTTGCTGTTGCTGAACCATTTCCGGATGGGCACAGTGGCGACCGTGGTTGATGCGGTCCATGGAGTCAGGACCCTGGATGAACATCCCGAGGCTGTTTGTCAGGTCGCACTGGCCGACTGTCTGCTGATCTCCAAGACCGATCTCAATCCTGCCGACCTGGCAGCACTGGAGGCACGGCTACAGCTCTTGAATCCTGCCGCGCACCGCCATGCCATACTGTTCGGCGAGATTGACCCCCACCGGTTGTTTGGCAACCTGCAATTTGATTCCGCGCGCAAGGCCGCCGATGTCGATGCGTGGCTTAAAAGCTATGGGCAGACCGCCATCACCAATCAAGCAGACCAGGCAATAGAATCACCACCACACCATCACCGGATCCGCAGCTATAGTATCCGCAGTGATGTCCCCCTGGTTTGGGAGAGTGTAGCTGAATGGCTGGATGATCTGGCCTTGGTACACGGGGATCGGTTGCTGCGAGTAAAGGGCTTGTTACATATTGTCGGTCAGGAGGAGCCGGTGCTGATCCAGGGTGTACGGAAGCTTTTTCATCCACCCATCGCGTTGCCTGACTGGCCCGATGACGATCACAGCTCGCGGCTGGTATTTATCGTTCAGGGACTGGATCGGGATACACTGCTTGCCGGCGCCCCTTTCCGCTAAACTACCCTCGCCTGTAAGGCGAGGGGTTTATCTATTGTCGGCTGGAAGCCGACTGAAAACACCTCCCTTCGCCCTCCGGGACGACTCCAGGGATGGAGGAGGTAGGACGAAGTCCGGAACCGGAGTCGAGAAGGGCCGGGGATGAGGGAAATTCGATATCGGAATTATCGCATTCCCTCACCCGCCGCTGAAATCGGCAATCAGCGTGCCGGCTATCGTGCGTCCGGTCAGGGCTTAGCGGCGCCGATCCACGACCCTTCTCAGTTTGCTGCGGCCATCGGGCCTCGGCAAGCTTCCCGGGCTTACCAGCTCAATTGTAGCCGACACCCGGATGGCCTCGCGGATTTCCCGACCCAGCCGCTCCTGTAATGCCGACAACTCGGTTGCGGAGGGATTTTCGGCGCTGGATTCTGCCCTAATGGTCAGCGAAGCGAGGCCGTTCTCACCGTTGATCACAATCTGATACTCGGGGCTTAGCCCCGGCAACTTCCTCACCACGGCTTCGATGGCGGAAGGGAAGACATTAACGCCGCGCAGCCAGATCATGTCATCCACCCTGCCAATGATGGATCCTTCCAGCCGGGAGCCGGTGAATCCGCAGGTACAGGCCGCCTCCACTGCCAGCCTGGAGATATCACGGGTGCGGTAACGCAACAGCGGCTGGGATTCACCCACCAGGTTCGTGATCACCACTTCACCGATTTCGCCTGGCGCGAGTGATTCCCCGGTTTCGGGATCGACAATCTCTGTCCCAACCAGGTCACTGGCGATATGCAATGAAGTGGAATGGGCGCAGTTTCCCCCCAGCGGGAAGATCTCGGTCACACCATAGCCATCCGCGATACGATTCACACCCCATGCCTGGCGCAGGCGATTGCGGGTTTCCTCCAGGGCGATACCCGGTTCACCAAAGGCGGAGAGAACCCGAATGCCGATCCCGGGCAGGTCAATACCGTTATCCTTTGCCACTTCGGCCAGGTACATGAGATAGGATGCAGTACCCGATACCGAGGCCGGCCTGAGGTCGCTGATGAGCCGCAATTTGGTGATGCTGTCATAGAGTCCCGCCTGCACTACCATGGCGCCCATGGCGGCGACGGTCTCAGAAGACACCATGGGTCCGATGAGTGCGTCCACCGGTCCCAGAATGACAGCGATATCCCCTGGACCCAGGGTGGGATTACGACGAAAACGATCGATCATGTATTGCCAGTCACGCGCGGAAAGCACCCGCCGCAGGGGTCGGCCCGTGGTTCCGGAAGTTGCTGCGTAGTGCGCCCAAAGACTGCGTGGGATTCCCACATAGGATCCAAATGGTGGATGCTGCGCCTGGTCTTCCTGCAACTCGTCCTTGGTGCAGAAGGGGATCCTGTGCAGGTCGTCCATACCGCGGATATCGGCCGGCGTCAGGCCCGCAGCATCGAACTTGCGCCGCCAGAAGGGGATCTGGTGATAGCAGTAGGCCACCATGGCGCGCAACCGCTCCGACTGGAGACGATACAGGTCCTGATGGGAAAGCCGATCCACGCGGTGATCGAGGATCAGGTACTCGGGTAGCCTCTCCATTCCGTAATCAGTGA
>MGYR01000016.1:26307-27518 GCA_001801825.1 Gammaproteobacteria bacterium RIFCSPLOWO2_02_FULL_56_15
TGCGGCACCAGGCGCTCGCTGACCGGCCGGAACAGACGGGAGTGCGGGACTTCCAGCCGGAACAACCGCGCCGCATTCCCACCCAGGATAAGGTTGAGATCATCCTGTGAGATATTCAGTGCGCAAAGCTGTTTCAGACTCCAGCCCCAGCAATCCACCTGATGGCGGACCAGCGGCTGGTTCCGGACCTGGACCGGATAGGCCTGGGGGGTATGGCCGATCTGGGTATGGAAGGGGAGACTGGCGCCCCAATCCGTGCCCCATACCAGTTTTTCCGGACCGATATTGGGATCCAGCAGGGCATTCCGGTACAACTCGGTCCAGTAATAACCACACTCAAGATAGACATTGTCATGCGAGGCGCAGACCGTCCAGGCCTCTACCACGGTACGATCGTTCCACCAGCCCTGCATGCCGCCATGATCCATGAGGATTGGGACATCCGGGTATTCCACCGCGAGATCGGTGATCCAGAGCGGATGCAGGGATTCCGGCCAGTAATGATAGGTCATGGGGTACCCCATGGTCATGCCGGTATGCACCCGGGCCACCACCTTGTATTTCCGCGCCAGATCAAAGACAGGCCTCAATTGATCCATGCGTTCCGTCTGGCTAAGCGTACGCCTTGAAGCGCTGTTTGACGGCATCCCCTCGCCGATTCCACGGAACCTGCCGGTGGCCAGCAGGGAATCTATCTCTTTCACAGCGGCCTCCACAGACCAGGGTTCCTCCCCCAGGATAGCGCGTCTGGCGGTCTGCATGGCGGAGCAGCAGGCAACAAATTTCTCAGGGAATTTTTCCACGAGTTGCATGTTGATCTCGTTGTTCATGCCGAATGCCGGCAGCAACACGCACATATCCACCCGATAGCAATCCATGTCGAACAGCAGGCGTTCGGAATTATCGAAGGCTTCCACCCGACGAATGGCCTGCGCCAGGTCGTTGTAGCGGCTGCCATCGGATCGAGGACTCATCCTCGCCAGTTGTGAACCCGCGGCAAAACGCTGGGCATGGACATGGGTATCAATTACGAACCTGCCAGCCTTCATGTACCTGCTCCTGCTTTGGTCAGTCGGTCGGGAATGAATGCAACCAGTAGCCTGCACTGGGCCTGCACCCGGCGATCCGGACAAGGGCACTCACTATCCCCGGTGTCAGCCTGAGCAGTGTTGTCCGGTCCGGGAAGCTATTATAGCCCAATGCAAGGCGCT
>MGYR01000016.1:27532-28814 GCA_001801825.1 Gammaproteobacteria bacterium RIFCSPLOWO2_02_FULL_56_15
CGACCAGTGTAATGCTGGCAGCCATGGAATACCTTAGGAATGGACCCTGGCCGGCCATGTTCAGGAACTTTGCCACGGATGCTGACTGGATGTTTCGGGAATCTTTCCAGTATAATAATGGCTGCACGTGATCCGCTGCTAATCCCATAACCGAACAGGCAAACCGGCCAGCGGATCGTTATTGCACTAATCAACCTGTACATTCCAGGATTACATTATGAAGATTCTTGTACCAATCAAACGGGTTGTTGATCCCAACATAAGAGTCCGTGTCAAATCAGACCACAGCGATGTGGAGACAGCCAACCTCAAGATGGCCATGAATCCCTTTTGCGAAATCGCAGTGGAGGAAGCCGTACGTCTGCAGGAGTCCGGCAAAGCCACTGAGGTGGTTCTGGTCACCATCGGCAGCAGCCTGTGCCAGGATGTGCTGCGCACCGGTATGGCCATGGGTGCGGACCGGGCCATCCTGGTGGAAACAGATGCCGTCCTGCAGCCGCTCGGACTCGCCAAACTGCTCAAGGCAGTAATTGAAAAGGAATCTCCCGGACTGGTGATCAGTGGCAAACAGGCGATCGATGACGACAACAACCAGACCAGCCAGATGCTGGCTGCCCTGCTCGGCTGGCCCCAGGGCACCTTTGCCTCAAAACTGGAATTCGACGGTGAACAGGTGCTGGTCACCCGGGAAATTGACGGCGGACTGGAGACCGTCAGACTGCGACTACCCGCGGTGATCTCGTCTGATCTGCGGCTCAACGAACCCCGGTATGTGAAGTTGCCCAATATCATGAAGGCCAAGAAAAAACCTCTAGAGGTGATCAAACCCGAGGCGCTTGGAGTGGATATCACGCCCCGGCTTACAATCCTCAAGGTTGAAGAACCCGCCAAACGCAGTGCCGGAGTCAAGGTGGCGAATGTGGCTGAACTGGTAGCGAAACTCCGAAATGAAGCGAAGGTGATATAAAATGAGTGTCCTCGTCATTGCAGAACATGATAACCAGCGACTGAAGTCAGCCACACTGAATACGATTACAGCCGCATTACAGCTGGATAAAATCGTCGTGGTACTGGTCGCCGGCCGGAATTGCCGGTCCGCCGCGGATTCTGTCGCCGCCATTGCTGGAGTCGGCAAGGTGCTGCTTGCCGATGCCGCACATTACGAACATCCCTTGGCTGAGGAACTGGCCCCCCTGGTGATTGCCGTTGCCAAGGATGCAAGTCATATCCTCGCTCCGGCCTCGACCTTCGGCAAGAACCTGCTGCCGCGTGTGGCAGCACT
>MGYR01000017.1:0-1209 GCA_001801825.1 Gammaproteobacteria bacterium RIFCSPLOWO2_02_FULL_56_15
AGGATATCGGGATTGAACTTACCATTGACTCCACGGTGCTGATAACCGGTCGCCATCCGGAGTTCACCCGCGGGCAGGTCGTATACGCCGCCCTGCAGGTTGACTTCCACGATCTCCTGGGTCATTTCCGTGCGGGTCTGCAGCACGGCGTTGATGGCATTGTAGCAGTCCTCGGACAACGGCTGGTCACCACCGAAGTAGGTGTCATATAAACCAGAGGTACATTTAAAGTCACCCACACCGAAGGCCGGGCGGATCGCGGTAACTGTTTCGACACCATTCTCGGTGATTACCGTATAAGACAGGTTACCGGTACCGGTGGTATTACGACCATAGTCGGGCTGGTTGGCCAAGGCACGGTAACGGCTCAGCGACAGATTGCCGCCAGCCACGTTGTAGGTGGCGGACTCGCCATGGGAAAAATAGACTTCACCCGTCCAGTCGCGGAAGGGCAACTCGAAATCCACACCGCCTTCGACCTGCCATGTCTGGATAGTGTTATAGGTGTTACGTGGCGGCAGGCTGGTATCGGGGTTCCACTGCGGTTGCCAGCGACCATTCGCGCCTGTGTTAGGGACTGGTGTACCTACCAGAGCTGGATTAGCTGTGGCCAAGGTGAAGCTGGTGGCACCGCAACCCGGACTCCCGGATAGGCAGTATGTGTGTACATTCCGACTGTTCAGCAGCATGGCCAGTTGCGGGGGGACCGGATGACCCGCACCAGGAGTACCGGTCGCTTTGTATAGGCCGCTCGGGTTGGGGTAGGCGGCAGGGTTGGCTGCGACAAGCTGCATCAGAGCTACATCATCGTAGTCAAGCCCCGGGTCAATCGGACTGTCTGTCACGGGGTTATAAGGAACACTGGTTTCCCAGCCACTGATGGCATTGGTGCCAAACAGGATCGTGCTCGTCTTGCTTTCCGCAAAGTTCGCCGCTGCGAATATGGAGATCTTGTCGCTCACCTCGTAGTTGCTCGAGGCGAAGATCGAATAGCGATCCTGCGGTGCGCTGGCATAGTTCTTGGTGTGGTTCCATTTGATCCCGTCCATTCTTCTCTGGCCCGCCGGATCGCTATTATCTAGAACGGTTCGGGTGGCATACTGCAGGCCGTCCTTGACTCCTTTGAACTTGGACTGACCTATCGGGGTTTGGAATGGGAACCCGGATGCCCAAATGGTTCCATCCGCATTGAACTGTATATCAACATAG
>MGYR01000017.1:1362-2741 GCA_001801825.1 Gammaproteobacteria bacterium RIFCSPLOWO2_02_FULL_56_15
AAGAAGAAAAAGCCAGCCGTATCCGGGTCGGACCAGAAGTCTGTATAGATGTCCCGCTCGATCTGCAGGGCCTCTTTGCGTTCATAGCGCTCCAGGCCAACGGTGACGTTGCCACGGCCGTCGGCATAATTGGCGCCGAACAGGGCGGATATGCGGCTTTCTTCGCCGTCACCGGCTTCGGATATGCCATACTGGCCATCGAATTCCATCCCCTCGTAATCCTTCCGGAGGATGAAGTTGGTCACACCGCCGACAGCGTCCGCGCCATACACGGACGATGCGCCACCGGTAATGGTTTCCACGCGCTGGATCAGGGCTGACGGGATACCGTTGATATCGGTCACCATCAGGGCGTTGACCGGGGTCGGCCGCTTGCCGTCGACCAGTACCAGGCTGCGATTGGGACCGAAGCCGCGCAGCGAGATGGAGGCGATACCCACCGAGTTCGTCGGCGTGATCTGTACGTCGCCCTGGGTTGTCACCGGTGACGCGGCCGGATTATATTCCGGCAGTTGGTTCAGATAGGATTCAATGTTCAGGCCCGTCTGGGATTCGAAGTCGCCAGTATCGACCGTGACGATCGGGCTGTTCGACTCATAGTCGCGGCGCACGATACGGGAACCGGTGATCGTGACTTCCTCGAGCGCTTCACCCTGTGCTTCGCCCTGAGCGCATACCGATACCGGTGCGCCGGCGCCGATACCAAGCGCCATTGCTGCGGCCAGCAGCGACAGGTGTTTATGATTCAGGAGTTTTGTATTCACAAACTATCCCCCCCATTGAGGTTAGGTTTATAGACATGACCTTGCGGTCATTCAACATTGGTAAAAGCTTCGCAGGCGCTGCGCCTTCCCGAGACACAGACACAGCTACAGCATTTTTACCACATGCACATACCATAATTCATAGTCGGCAGCGGGTCAAGTAATTAGTTGTTTCATTAATCAACGCCGGGAACACAGCATATGCATATGGATTTTAAGAGCTTAGAACAGTAGAGATCCGGTGATCGTGTAGCTTCGGATCTCCCGTTGCAAGGAAACAACAACACAAACCGGGATTCCGGCACTAATAAATCCGCACCTGCCCCACTACCACCCCCTGGATCCGGACCCGTTCAGCCGGATACACCATGGAGGCCAGTTTGCGGTTCGCCGGTATCAGTTCCACCCGGGCGCCGTGCTTCTTCAGCCGCTTGAGGGTGACCTCCTCGCCATCGATCAACGCCACGACGATATCGCCATTGGCGGCGCTTTCCGTATGCCGGATGATGATGAGGTCGCCGTCATAGATGCCGGCATCGATCATGGAATCCCCCTTGACCTTGAGGGCATAACGATCCGGTCCCAGCAGCAGATCGGAAAAATTAATCTCTTTCT
>MGYR01000017.1:3088-4905 GCA_001801825.1 Gammaproteobacteria bacterium RIFCSPLOWO2_02_FULL_56_15
ACTTGGAATCCCGCAGGGCTCTCGCCAAGCCGCCAAACACGCCAAGGGAGTGGTAGGTCATGACAGAACCGGGATATGGTCTGTCAGGACTCTCGCCAAGACGCGAAGCGCGCAAAGGTGTCATGTCCATTGTTTTCTTGGCGTACTTGGCGGCTTGGCGAGAGACAGGTTTCCATTGCCATCTAGGGTTTGCGTCTCATCTATTATTGTTTTCTTGGCGTGCTTGGCGGCTTGGCGAGAACCACAATCGTCCTCCATACACCCACAAATTCTGCCGAGGAGCCTAATTTTATTGTGCCTGCTTCACAATTTACCTGTAGATTGCGAACATATCATAGTCCGGATGCTCCAATACCCCGGATCAACAAACACAGGAGGCAATCCTCATGAACCATCTGCTACAGGTATCACTGGCTGGCCTGCTGATCTGCAGCGCCGGCCCCGGCAGTGCCGATGAAACCGTCGATGCAGCCATAGAAAACGCCGTGGAGGCTGGATTCAGCGAACTCGAGAGAGAGATGATCGGCGACTATTTTGAAGCGCCGGAAGACGCAGCCGACACGCTGGCGGCCACCGGCGGGGAACGCTCAAAGTCATCCGGCAAGCCCGCCAAAAACAAGCAGGGCGGCAAGGGGAACCTGCCGACCGGTCTGGCGAAGCGCGAACGCCTGCCGCCTGGACTGGAACGGCAACTGCAAAAGAACGGCGCCCTGCCCCCGGGCTTGGCCAAGCGCGGCCTGCCGGCAGACCTGGAACGGCAGTTACCGCCCGTAAAGGAGGGTTATGAACGGCAGATCATCGAGGATTCGGTCATCATCCTGGTGGACCAGGCGACCGGCAGGATTGCGGACATCATTACTGACGCGATCGTGGGACGTGAATAATGGCTGAAAATAAACCTGGGCAGACGGGAACGGAATGGAGAAAGCGGCTCAGCGCCGAGCAGTTTGAAGTCTGCCGCAACAAGGGTACCGAGCATCCATTTTCCGGGAAATACCACCACTGTACCGAACCGGGTAGATATCGCTGCGTCTGTTGCGGCAATGCCCTGTTCGATTCCACTACAAAATTCGACTCCGGCACCGGCTGGCCGAGCTTCTATGCCCCGCTGGACCAGGATGTGGTGAGAACCGAGACCGACGACAGCCTCGGCAGGCAGCGAACCGAGGTCCTGTGCGCCAAGTGCGACTCCCACCTGGGACATGTATTCGAGGATGGCCCGGAACCCACCGGTCTGCGTTACTGTATCAACTCCGTTGCCCTGTCGCTGGACAGCGGGAAATCTCCAAAGGAATAAGCCATGACGTATCACCACGATCTTGAACCCCATGCGACAGACCAATCCTACGCCGTCAGGGTAAAAGTGGAGACCGCGTATATCGCGGAACAATCCAGCCCGGAAATCGACCGCTATGTCTTCGCCTACACCATCACCATCACCAATACCGGTTCAGTCCCGGCGCGGCTGCTCCGGCGTCACTGGATCATCACGGATGCCAACAGCAAGGTACAGGAAGTCCGTGGGGACGGCGTGATCGGTGAGCAGCCCCACCTTTCTCCCGGACAATCCTATATCTATACCAGCGGCGCCATGCTGGAAACCCCCATCGGTTGCATGGAGGGCAACTACGAAATGCTGGCTGATGACGGCGTGGAATTCGAGGCGCCCATCCCGGCCTTCCGCCTGTCCATGCCGCACACCCTCCACTGATTCCCTGACCCCGGGTTGGCAGGAAGTACCGGATCCCGCTGCATGGCGACCTACGTAATCGGCGATGTGCAGGGCTGCCACCGGGAGCTGCTCGATCTGCTCGATA
>MGYR01000017.1:4920-21230 GCA_001801825.1 Gammaproteobacteria bacterium RIFCSPLOWO2_02_FULL_56_15
CGCAGAATGACCGCCTGTGGTTTACCGGTGACCTGGTCAACCGCGGCCCGGAGTCCCTCGAGACCCTGCGATTGGTGCGGGAAATAGCGACGGTCACGGTGCTCGGTAATCACGACCTGCACCTGTTGGCGATTGCCTTCGGCAAGGCCATCCCCCGGGAAAAAGACACCCTTAATACAATCCTGGAGGCCCCGGACCGGGATGAACTGCTGGCGTGGCTCAGAAATCTCCCGCTACTGCACCATGACCCGGAACTGAAGTATACCCTGGTCCACGCCGGGCTCGCGCCGCAATGGGATCTCGCTACGGCAGAGTCCTGCGCCCGGGAAGTCGAGAACATCATACGCGGACCCAGGGCAGCCAAATACTTCGCCAGGATGTACGGTGACAAACCGGACCGTTGGTCAGAGGGGCTTAAGAAATGGGATCGTTACCGCTTCATCACCAATGCCCTGACCCGTATCCGATATTGCGATCAGGACGGCCGGCTGGCTCTGCGTTACAAGGGCCCTCCCGGGAGCCAGCCCGCCGGCTACCTGCCTTGGTACCAATTGGAGGGGCGCAGGTCCCGTGAGCTGCGCATCCTTTTCGGACACTGGGCCACTCTCACCCTGGGTAAGGAGAATGACTGTGAAACCTTCGCCGTCCATCCCCTCGATACCGGCTGTGTCTGGGGTGGCGGCTTGACCGCCATGCGCCTGGAAGACCAGTGCTATTTCTCCGTCCCCACACGACAGCAACCTCCCTCACTAGTCACTAAATAAGTGAGCAGAATTCCCGGTCAGTGAACCGGGGAGCCGGCGGACCGAGTGATGACCTGCGACCACCACCAGTGACCAGTTCAAACGGGCAGGGAGCCCTTCCGCTCCAGGAGAACAAAACTACAGGCATGGGGATTCTTTTCATCGGTGGGCAGATCCTCCCGTCTCGCTTCCTGCCAGTCCCCGCGATCGAATTCCGGGAACCACACATCACCGGATACCCGGGTGTGCACCTCCGTCAGATAGATCCGTGAAGCAAGCGGCAGGGCCGCACGGTAGACCTCCGCACCACCGGCGATCATGACCTCCTGCACACCCGCGCAGGATGCCAGGGCCGCTGCCAGGCTCGGCGCCACCCGGCAACCGGGACTACGGTAGTCCGGATCCCGGCTGATGATAATATTCTCCCGGCCCGGCAACGGCTTGCCTACGGAGTCATGGGTCTTGCGCCCCATGATCACGGGTTTCCCGAGAGTTAAGGATTTGAAATTTCGCAGATCCGCCGGCAGACGCCAGGGGAGCTTGTTGCCCGCGCCGATGATCCCCTGTTCATCCATGGCGACTATGATGGAGACGAGCATTGGATTTACACTGCAATGGGCGCCAGTATCGCGGGATGCGATTGATAACCCGCGAGCACGAAATCCCCGTAGCTGAAATCATCGATGGATTGCACCGATCGATTCAGTCGCATGACCGGCGGCGGGTACGGATTGCGCTGCAGTTGCAGCTCTGCCTGCGCCAGGTGATTCAGATACAGGTGCGCATCCCCCAGGGTATGAATGAATTCACCTGCTTCGAACCCGGTGACCTGCGCCACCATCATGGTCAGCAGGGCATAAGAAGCGAGATTGAAGGGCACCCCAAGGAAGATATCCGCACTGCGCTGGTACAACTGGCAGGACAACCTGCCTTGCGCCACGTAGAACTGGAACAATACATGACAGGGGGCCAATGCCATTTCCTCAATCTCACCCACATTCCAGGCACTCACGATCAGGCGGCGGGAATCGGGATCCCTCCGGATCTGTTCGATCACGCTGCGGATCTGATCCAGCGTGCGTCCATCCGCAGTGCGCCAGGAACGCCACTGAGCCCCGTATACCGGCCCCAGATCCCCGTTCGCATCCGCCCATTCATCCCAGATGCTGACCCCGTGATCCCTGAGGTATCCAATATTGGTGCTGCCCTTCAGGAACCAGAGCAACTCGTGGATGATGGACTTGAAATGCAGCTTCTTGGTAGTAACTGCGGGGAAACCACGCGCCAGATCGAAACGCATCTGATAACCGAAGACACTCAGGGTTCCCGTTCCGGTCCGGTCGCCTTTCCGCACACCCCGGCTCTTAACGTGTTCCAGTAATTCCAGATACTGCTGCATAAATTCTCAACTTCTATGGAAACTCTGATTAATTATTATTCTTCCGTCATGCTGGTGAGACTGCCATGGATGGCGGAAATACTGGAAACGCAGGAGCAGTTTCCAGTGCAACCAGCATCCAGTAAGCAATTGTTTTAACTGGATTCTGGCATTCGCCAGAATGACGACTTGGAGCATGAATTTCATTAATCAGACTTTCCCTAATGATTAATGACTTTCCGGTATGCGATCACCAGCATGGCGGCACCGGCCAGGATCATCGGGACGGACAATACCATCCCCATGGTGAGCCAATCGCCTGCCAGGTAGCCGATTTGTTTATCCGGTACGCGGATACACTCCACCGCTGTGCGAAAAACGCCGTAGAGGGCCAGGAACAGTCCTGACACCGCCATGACCGGCCGCGGTCTTGCCGAGTACCACCAAAGGATAACGAATAACAACAGGCCTTCCAGGCAGGCCTCGTAGAGCTGGGAGGGATGTCTTGGAACACCACCGGCCATAGGATCCGGAAAGACCATGGCCCAGGGCAAGTCCGAAGGCCCGCCCCACAACTCCCCGTTGATAAAATTCCCGATCCTGCCGCTACCCAGACCGATCGGCCCCACCGGCACAATGAAGTCGGTCACCGAAAAAAAACCTCGCTTTTCCTTGCGGCAATACAGCCAGACCGCAATCAGCACACCCAGCAACCCGCCGTGGAAAGACATGCCGCCTTCCCAGACGCGGAACATGGCCAGCGGTTCCTCCAGATAATAGGGGAAATTGTAGAACAACACCGATCCGAGCCGGCCACCCAGGATGATCCCGGCCGTAGCGTAGAAGACCAGATCGGCTACCTGCTCCCTGGTCCAACTCTTCGCATGAACACCGCGCAGCCGCAGCAGCCACCAGGCCACCAGGATCCCTGCCACATAACTGATCCCGTACCAGCGAACCTGCACGGGCCCAAAGGCAATCGCCACCGGATCTATTTCTGGATACTTCAGCATAGACAGGGCATTCTAAAGAAATGATCCGGAATAGTGTACCTAATCGACGAAACCTATGACCCAGCCATCCGCCTCCAATGCCCTGATTCATGAAACCAGTCCCTACCTGCTGCAACACGCCCACAACCCGGTACACTGGTATCCCTGGTGTGAGGAGGCATTGCAACGGGCGAGGTCCGAGGACAAACCTATCCTCCTGTCCATCGGCTACTCGGCCTGTCACTGGTGTCATGTCATGGCCCATGAATCCTTCGAGGATGAGGCGACTGCCGGGGTGATGAATGAGCTCTTCATCAATATCAAGGTGGATCGGGAAGAACGGCCCGATCTGGACCGCATCTACCAGCTCGCCCAACAACTGCTGACCCGGCGCACCGGTGGCTGGCCGCTCACGATGTTTCTGCATCCGGAGAGTCATATCCCCTTCTATGGGGGGACCTATTTCCCGCCTGAGAAACGCTATGGGATGCCGGGTTTTCGTGAGGTACTGCGGCAGGTCGCTACTTTCTACCTGCAACAACAGGCGGCAATCACGCAGCAAAACCTCTCCATGATGGAGGCTTTCAGCCGCATGGATGCAGCGGACAGTCCTGCACCGGATAAGGGCCTCACCACCGATCCCTTGCAGCAGGGCATCGATGAATTGCAGCATGCCTTCGACAAGGAGAATGGCGGCTTCGGCGGGGCCCCCAAATTTCCTGTCCCGATGCACCTGCAGTTCCTGCTGTATCAGCAGGAACTGGATGCAACTGAGGTTCCCGTTCTCGACATAGTCCTGTTCAGTCTGAGAAAAATGGCCCGGGGCGGCATCTATGATCAGATTGGGGGCGGCTTCTGCCGTTACTCCGTGGACGAGCGCTGGTCCATTCCCCACTTTGAAAAGATGCTCTATGACAATGGTCAGTTGCTTGGATTGTATGCGGAGGCCTGGAAGCAGAGTGGTGACCGTTTCTTCCGGCAGATCTGCCGACAGACCGCCGACTGGATGATCCGGGAGATGCAATCCCCCACAGGCGGCTTTTACTCCTCCCTGGACGCCGATTCTGAAGGGGAGGAAGGGAGATTCTATCTCTGGACCCCGGAACAGGTGATGCAGCTGCTGACCGCAGAGGAATACGCCGTATTCTCCCGCCACAGCGGGCTTGACCTGCCGCCGAATTTCGAAGGGGCGTGGCATCTCTTCAATCACCGGGACGAGGCGGAAATCGCAGCCTTGCTCCACATGGAGGAACACGATGTCGGCCGGCTTTTGCAACGCGCCCGGGACCGGCTCTATGCCGCGCGCAAGGATCGTGTCTGGCCGGGCCGCGATGAAAAGATCCTGACCGCCTGGAACGCCCTCGCGATCAAGGGCCTGGTGCTGGCCGGGATCGTCTGTGATGAACCGGAATATATTGACGCAGCCGGACGCGCGCTGGCGTTCATCCGGACCAGGCTGTGGCAGAATGGCCGACTGCTGGCCACCTGCAAGGATGACAGGGCGCACCTGAACGCCTACCTGGATGATTATGCCTTCCTGCTGGATGCCCTGTTGCGACTGCTGGAAGCCGAGTGGACACACGATCGGCTTGAATTTAGCTGCCAACTCGCGGACTGCCTGCTGGAATATTTTATGGACAAGGAGAACGGTGGCTTCTACTTCACCACGCACGATCACGAAAAATTATTGCACCGTAGAAAGGAATTCCTGGATGACGCCATCCCTTCAGGCAACGGGATCGCCGCAGTCGCACTGGCTCGGCTCGGGCATCTGCTGGGCCGCCAGGACTACATCGATGCGGCGCAGCGTTGCCTGCAGACCGCCTGGCATGGCATTGAGCAGATGCCATCGGCGCACAACAGCCTGTTGATCGCACTCCAGGATCATTACTGCCCGCCCGTGCAGATCATCCTCCGTGGCAAACCCGGGCCCCTTGGCGATTGGCAGCGGCGCTGCCGTGTACATGCCGGTTTGCGCACCAGGATATTCACCATCCCGGACGCCATCACGGACTTGCCCGGCACGCTTAAGGAACAGCGATCCCTGGCGGACGCCACTGCCTACATCTGTGAGGGCAATCGCTGCCATGAACCCATAGTGAGCACGGTTGCACTGGTCGGTTACTTGAAAAGGCAGGTCAGGCTGTCATAATACCCACCCATTCTCGTACCATGACCCACGATCACGCACCCGTTGATCCGCGATGATGAGTTTTCACGGTACTCCGGCGGCGGACAGGCGCCGCCTGGCAAATAATCACTCACAAAGATTTGGGGTTTATTAATGGCATCAACACACAAAACTTTACAGCAATGGGTTGCGCAACAACAAGCTCTCTGCAAACCGGATCAGGTGGTCTGGTGTAATGGATCGAAGGAAGAATACGATGGCATGTGGGATCGGATGGTGCGCGCCGGTACCGCCAAACGCCTGGATCAAGGCAAACGCCCGAACAGTTACTATGTACGCTCGGTGCCGGAGGATGTGGCCCGTGTGGAAGATCGCACTTTCATCTGCTCGAAATCCAGGGAGGATGCCGGCCCAACCAACAACTGGACCGATCCTGAGGAAATGCAAGTCACTTTACAGGGCCTGTTTTCCGGTTGTATGCGGGGCCGGACCATGTATGTGATCCCCTTCAGCATGGGACCGGTGGGCTCACACATCGCCCATATCGGGGTCCAGTTGACCGACTCGCCCTACGTAGTCGCCAGCATGCATGTCATGACCCGGGTCGGCGCAGCGGTGCTGCAGGTGCTGGGTGAAGACGGCTATTTCGTACCCTGCACGCACTCGCTCGGCGCGCCTCTGGCGTCCGGGCAGGCGGATGTGCCCTGGCCCTGTAACCCCGACAACCGGTACATCGTTCACTTCCCGGAGACCAGGGAAATCTGGTCCTACGGTTCCGGTTATGGTGGTAACGCCCTGCTGGGAAAGAAATGTTTTGCCTTGCGCATCGCCTCCATCATGGCGAGAGATCAGGGCTGGCTGGCGGAGCACATGTTGATCATGAAGCTCACCAACACACAGGGCATCGTCAAGTACATCGCTGGGGCCTTCCCCAGCGCCTGCGGCAAGACCAACCTGGCCATGCTCACTCCGACCGTACCCGGCTTGAAGGTGGAGGCCATCGGCGATGATATCTGCTGGATGAAATTCCATGCGGACGGCCGCCTCTATGCCATCAACCCGGAGGCGGGTTTTTTCGGTGTGGCGCCCGGCACCGGGATGGATTCGAACGCCAATGCCATGCGGACCATGACCAGCAACGCGGTCTTCACCAATGTGGCCGAGACCGATGACGGCGATGTCTGGTGGGAAGGCATGACGCACAAAGCCCCGTCCCATCTGACTGACTGGCTGGGTAAGGACTGGACCCCAGTGGCCGACACCCCGGCAGCCCATCCCAACGCAAGATTCACGGTACCGGCCAGCCAGTGTCCCGTCATTGCGCCGGAATGGAACGACCCGGCCGGTGTGCCGATCAGCGCCATCCTGTTCGGAGGGCGGCGCGCCTCGGTGGTACCCCTGGTGCATGAATCCAGAAACTGGAAGCATGGCACCTTCCTTGGCACCATCATTGCGAGTGAGATGACCGCCGCCGCCTTCGGGACCATCGGCAAGTTGCGCCGCGATCCCATGGCCATGCTGCCCTTCTGTGGCTATAACATGGCTGATTACTGGAATCACTGGCTCAATATCGGCAAAACCCCGGGCGCCAGGTTGCCCAGGATCTTTTATGTCAACTGGTTCCGTAAAAATGCAGCGGGCAGGTTTATGTGGCCGGGTTTTGGTGAGAACGGCCGGGTACTCCAATGGATCTTCGATCGCTGCGAAGGGACCGCCAGGGCGGTGGAAACCCCCATCGGGTTTCTGCCGGACAGGGACGGGCTAAACTTTTCCGGCCTGGATCTGGATCCAGCCGACCAGGCCAGCCTGCTCCGGGTCGAGGTGGACGGGTGGCTGCGGGAGATCCCCCTGATCAGCGAATACTACGATAGCTTCGGCAAGCACTTGCCGGCCGAACTGCGCACCGAGCTACAACAACTAAAAGAACGTCTGGAAGGCGCCAGGTAGACGGCTGAATACGATCTTCTTCCGCAAATCCCCCGGGGCTTGGTGCTGCAGAACGACGGGCTTACCCAGCCCTGGCCGCCCGTTTCCGCTGGTGCGCCAATAACATTTTCTTTCTCAGCCGGATAGAGGAAGGTGTCACTTCCACCAGTTCATCATCGTCGATGAATTCCAGCGCCTGCTCCAGGGAAAGCCGGATCGGGGGGGTCAGGAGGATGTTTTCATCGCTGCCGGCCGCGCGGATATTCGTCAGTTGCTTGGCTTTCAACGGATTCACGACCAGGTCATTACCCCGGGAGTGGATACCGACGATCGCGCCCTCATACACCTCATCCCCCGGTTGGATGAACATCCGGCCCCGCTCCTGCAGATTGAATATGGCATAGGCGAGTACCTTGCCCGCGCAGTTGGATATCAGCACCCCATTACTGCGGTTCCCGAATTCACCCGGTTTCACCGGGCCATAGCGATCAAAGACATGATACATCAGGCCGGTGCCCTGGGTAGCGGTAAGAAATTCCGTCCTGAAACCGATGATCCCTCGCGCGGGAATGAGAAAATCCAGGCGCACGCGCCCCCTGCTGTCGGGGACCATGTTCTGCAGATCGCCACCCCGCGCCCCCAGTTTTTCGATCACCGTACCCTGGTGCCGATCCTCAACATCCACGGTCAACTGTTCATAAGGCTCCAATACCACACCGTCCAGCACGCGGGTAATGACTTCCGGTCGTGAAACTCCCAGCTCATAACCTTCCCGGCGCATGTTCTCGATCAGGATGGAGAGGTGCAATTCACCGCGCCCCGATACCCTGAATTTGTCCGGATCACCCGTCTCCTCCACCCGCAGGGCGACATTGTGCACCGTTTCCCTGAACAGTCGTTCACGGATTTGGCGCGATGTGACAAACCGGCCTTCACGTCCGGCGAGGGGGGAGTTATTGACCTGGAAGGTCATGCTGACCGTGGGTTCATCCACACTCAATGGCGGGATGATCTCGGGGTGCGCAGGGTCGCAGAGGGTGTCGGATATGGCCAGACCATCGATGCCGGTGAAGGCGATGATGTCGCCGGCACTGGCCTCGGGCGCCTCGATCCGCTCCAGTCCGAGAAAACCGAAAATCTGCAGGATCCTGGCATTGCGCTGCTGCCCATCCCGATGGATTACCACGACGGGGCTGTTGGATTTAATCCTGCCCCGGCGGATCCGGCCGATACCGATCACCCCGGTATAACTGCTGTAGGCCAGCGAACTTACCTGCACCTGGAAAGGTCCCTCGGTGTCCACCTGAGGCGGGGGCACATGGTCGATAATCATCCTGAACAGGGCTTCCATGTCACCGCTCCGGACATCCGCATTCCTGCTGGCATAACCATACAGAGCGCTGGTATAGATCACCTGGAAATCGAGTTGTGCATCGGAAGCACCCAGGCGATCGAAGAGATCAAAGGTCTGCTCCAGCACCCATTCCGGCCGCGCACCCGGCCTGTCAATCTTGTTGATCACTACAATCGGCCGGAATCCCTGCGCCAGGGCTTTTTGGGTCACGAAGCGGGTCTGCGGCATCGGTCCATCCACCGCGTCGACCAGCAGCAGCACCGAATCCACCATTGACAAAACCCGCTCCACCTCGCCGCCGAAATCGGCATGTCCCGGGGTATCGACGATGTTGATGCGGTAGTCATGCCATTTTATCGCGGTATTCTTGGCCAGGATGGTGATCCCGCGTTCCTGTTCCAGTTCATTGGAATCCATGATCCGGTGCGGAGTGGCGGATCTCGGTCCCAGGGTGCCCGACTGCACCAGTAGCTGATCCAGCAGGGTGGTCTTGCCGTGATCAACATGGGCGATGACCGCGATATTGCGGAGTCGGTCTGTCAAGGGAATGAATTCCTGCGGTGAAGGGTGAACGGGCGGCGGATTATACGGGAAATAGGGCTGAAAGACAGCTGGATTACCGCTGTTGCTCTCGCCAAGCCGCCAAGCACGCCAAGAAACCAATAATAGATGAGACGCAGCCCCTCTATGGCAATGGGAACCTGCCGCTCTCTTGGCGTCCTGGCGAGAACAAAGGTGTCATGTCTATTGGTTTCTTGGCGTGCTTGGCGGCTTGGCGAGAGCCCTGACGAACTGCTTCTGCTGACGACCCCGAATCAGTACGAATATAGGACATACTCGGGTGAAAATGTCAGGAACAGATTTTCCAGACAGAGTCGAGGATGCGGCGCCCGAGCTACAAGGACGTACTTGCCGCGTGTCCAGAACTCGGTCTGCCGGTTCCCCGGTTCACTGACCTGGAATTCTGCTCACTTATTTAGATCCGGTAACCGTAGTTTTCCGCGAACCGGTCGGCAAACTCTTCGCGGCTGAAACGGTGATTCTGAGTGCCGTGTGCCTCTATCTTGATCGCTCCCATGAGTGAGGCGATGCGACCCGTGGTTGCAAGCTCCAGTCCGTTCAGCAAACCGTAGAGGAGCCCGGCCCGGTAGGCATCTCCGCAACCGGTAGGGTCCAGGACATCCCCCACCGTGGCCGGAGCTATCTCTAGCTTACCTTCCCGGGTGTGTATCAGCGAACCTTTGGCGCCATGAGTGATTATCAGCGCCTTGACCTTTGCCGTGACTTCATCGATCGTCAGGCCGGTGCGTTCCTGCAGCAATTGCCATTCATAATCATTGAGACATACCCAAGTGGCCTGCTTGACGAACTGGAGCAGGTCCGAGCCATCAAACATGGGCATGCCCTGCCCGGGGTCGAAGATGAAGGGGATACCGGCCTCGGCGAACTGTTGCGCATGCTGGATCATGCCATCTCTTCCGTCCGGAGATACGATACCCAGAGTGACTCCGGCTGCATCCGACACCTTGTTGTGGTGTGAACAGGTCATGGCGCCGGGATGAAAGGCGGTAATCTGGTTGTCATCCAGGTCGGTTGTGATGTACGCCTGCGCCGTGAATTGTCCGGTCACATGGGTTACGAATTTACGACTGATGTTCTGCGCATCCATCCATCGGGCATAGGGCGTAAAATCCTGACCAACCGTACCCATCGGATGGCCTTCACCACCCAGCAACATCAGATTGTAGGCGATATTGCCGGCACAGCCGCCGAATTCCCGCCTGAGCTCGGGAACCATGAATGAGACATTCAGTATGTGGACCTTCTCGGGCAAGATATGGTTTTTGAAATAGTCGGGGAATACCATGATGTTGTCATAGGCGAAGGAACCACAGATCAGTGCGGACATGAAATTATTTACTCCAGAAAATTGTTAGTCTAAAACACCCGGACCTGCAATGGAAATGGGATCATGTGGTCTCCCCGCCTGGTTCAAGCTGCTGATTTTTTATGCTTGCGCAATACGGGTGCGAGAAACTTGCCGGTATAGGAGTGTTTCTGCCTGGCCACCTGCTCGGGTGTGCCGGTGGCAATAATCTCACCCCCGCCACTGCCGCCTTCCGGGCCCAGATCGATAATCCAGTCAGCGGTCTTGATGACATCCAGGTTGTGTTCAATCACGACGATGGTATTGCCGTGATCCCGTAGTTTGTGGAGCACCTGCAACAACTGCCGGATATCATGAAAATGCAGACCGGTAGTGGGTTCATCGAGTATGTACAGGGTCTTGCCGGTGTCGCGTTTGGACAGCTCGCGAGAGAGCTTGACCCGCTGGGCCTCCCCGCCGGACAGGGTGGTCGCGTTCTGGCCAAGCTTGATATAGGAAAGTCCCACATCAACCAGGGTCTGGAGCTTGCGGGCGATCACGGGCACTGCGTCGAAGAACCCCCTGGCGTCCTCTACGGTCATCTCCAGAGCTTCGTGGATGTTCCTGCCCTTGTACTTGATGTCCAGGGTCTCGCGATTGTAGCGCTTTCCGCGGCATACATCACAGGCAACGTAAATATCCGGAAGGAAATGCATCTCCACCTTGATCACGCCATCCCCCTGGCAGGCCTCGCATCTCCCCCCCCGTACATTGAAACTGAAACGTCCGGGATTGTACCCGCGGGAACGGGCTTCGGGAGTAACCGAATAGAGTTCCCGGATCGGCGTAAACAAACCCGTATAGGTCGCCGGATTGGAACGGGGGGTGCGGCCGATGGGACTCTGGTCGATGTCCACAACCTTGTCAAAGTGCTGAAGCCCGTTGATAGCGGTGTAACTTGCGGGATCCACATTACTCTGGTTGATCTCCCGCGCCACGATCCGGTAGAGAGTGTCGTTCACCAGTGTGGACTTGCCAGAACCGGACACCCCGGTCACACAAACCATGAGCCCGACGGGTATCTCCAGCTTGACGGACTTGAGATTATTACCGCTCGCCCCCTCCAGGGTGATCATGCGTCCGGGATCCGGCGCCGTCCGTTGTTTCGGCATCTCTATGCGCATCCGCCCGGACAGGTATTGACCGGTCAATGAACGTCGGTTCGCGGTGATATCACGGGGTTTGCCCGTAGCGACGATCTCCCCACCATGCACCCCGGCGCCGGGACCGATATCCACTACAAAGTCGGCCGAATGGATGGCCTCTTCATCATGTTCCACCACAATCACGGTATTCCCCAAGTCCCGCAGATCCTTCAGCGTGGCCAGCAGCCGGGCGTTATCCCGCTGATGCAGGCCGATGGAAGGCTCATCCAGTATGTACATGACCCCTACCAGCCCGGCGCCGATTTGACTGGCCAGCCGGATACGCTGCCCTTCGCCACCCGACAGCGTTTCCGCACTGCGATCCAGCGTGAGGTAATCCAGCCCCACGTTGACCAGGAATAGCAGGCGTTCAATGACCTCCTTCAGGATCTTGGCGGCGATCTCGCCCCGCTGCCCGGTAATTTTGAGCTTGCTGAAAAACTCCCTGGCGACGCCAACCGGCATGGCGGTGATCTCGGGCAAGGTGTAGCCGTTGATAAAGACATGGCGTGCTGCCCGGTTGAGACGCTTGCCGTCGCATTCCGGACAAGGTTTGCTGCTCAGGTATTTGGCAAGCTCCTCACGGACCATGATTGAATCCGTCTCCCGGTAGCGGCGCTCCATGTTGGGAATAACGCCTTCGAAGGAATGCCGGCGTTTATGTGTCCCCTTACCCGTGTTCAGGTATTCAAACTGGATCTCCACATCACCGCTGCCATAGAGGATGACCTGCCGTATCTCCGGTTCCAGATCCGTGAACGGTCGGTCCACAGGAAACCGGTAATGCCGGGCCAGGGACTTGATGAGTTGGAAATAATAGGCATTGCGCCGATCCCATCCCCGTACAGCGCCACCCGGCAGGCTCAATTCCGGATGCTGCACCACCCGGCCCGGATCGAAGAACTGGATGACGCCCAGTCCGTCACACTGCTGGCAGGCGCCCACCGGATTATTAAAGGAAAAGAGACGAGGTTCCAGTTCACTCAGGCTGTAGCCGCAGATGCTGCAGGCGAATTTCGCGGAGAAGACTTCCTCCTCTGCATCACTTTCGTCCAAGGGCGCCACCACCACCAGGCCCTCGGAGAGCCGGACCGCAGTCTCCAGGGATTCCGCCAGCCGGAGGCGCATATCCTCCCTGACCCGGAACCGGTCTACTACCGCCTCAATGGTATGATTTCGGTAACGATCCAACGGCTGTGCCTGGTCCAGATCGATTACCTTGCCGTCGACCCTGGCGCGAATAAATCCTTCGCCCAGTAGTTTCTCCATTACCTGCACGTGCTCGCCCTTCCGTCCCTGGATGACCGGGGCCAGGATCATCAACCGTTCCTCCGCAGGCCGCTGCAGGATCTGGTCGACCATCTCACTGATAGTACGCGCATGCAAAACCGTATCGTGTTCCGGGCAACGCGGTTCACCTACCCTGGCATACAGCAACCTGAGGTAATCATAGATCTCCGTGATGGTGCCCACGGTGGAGCGCGGATTATGGGAGGTGGATTTCTGCTCTATCGAGATGGCCGGTGACAGTCCTTCAATATGATCGACATCGGGTTTTTCCATTATTGACAGAAACTGCCGGGCATAGGCCGAAAGGGATTCCACATAGCGGCGCTGACCTTCGGCATAGATCGTATCGAAGGCGAGCGAGGACTTTCCCGAACCGGACAATCCTGTGATCACGATCAACCGGTCCCGCGGCAGTTCCAGGTCGATACTTTTGAGGTTATGGGTCCGCGCCCCGCGTATACTGATAGTGTCCATATAAATGGCAGCAACATCTTATTTTTAGTCGAATTCGGCGTAACCTGCTAATATAAAATCTTTCATAATCCTGATGCAAAGGGAATCACCATTCTGGAGGAATAATCATGGCTCGAGGAATAAACAAGGTCATACTGGTTGGTAATCTCGGTAATGACCCGGACGTTCGTTATACAGCCGGCGGAGCAGCGATTGCCAATATCTCTGTGGCCACAACCGAGTCCTGGAAGGACAAGGAAACAGGCGAACAACAGGACAAGACCGAATGGCACCGGGTGGTGTTTTTTGGCCGTCTGGCGGAGATCGTCGCGGAATACCTGCGTAAGGGTTCACAGGTCTATGTTGAAGGCCGCCTGCAGACCCGAAAATGGCAGGATAAGGAAGGCCATGATCGTTATACCACCGAGATCGTGGCCGGTGAGATGCAGATGCTGGGCGGCCGGGGTGGCGGTGGCGGCCAGAACCTGGATCAGACGCCGGACAGCAGCCAGGCGCGGCCCGGCAATAACCGGCAGAATGCCACACCGCCGGCCGAAGATTTTGTGGATGACGACATCCCGTTCTGAAGCGTTCCCGCTTAGTAATACAGACAAACCCCTGCGAGCATCACGCTCCAGGGGTTTGTCTTTTGTGCTCAAGTCTAAAAATTTCCCGCAGATCCAGCTATTCCTCCGCAGCCGGTTTGAATGCCTCCATCAGTTCCTGCTGGGTTCTGGCAGGCACCGGATCATAGTGGCTGAGGCTTATGCTGTAACTCCCAACTCCACCGGTGATCGACTTGAGTGTGGACTGATAGGAACCCAGTTCACTCAGCGGCACTATGCCGCTGGTCACCGTCATGCCGCCCGGTAACGCTGTGGTGTTGCTGATCCTGCCGCGTCTCCCCGAGAGATCCGCAGTGATATCTCCCATGGATTGGTTGGGAGACGTAATGGAGATCTCGGCGATAGGTTCAAGGACGACGGGTCTTGCCTTCCTCACGGCATCCATAAAGGCCTTTTTCCCTGCGCTAATAAAGGCGATTTCCTTGGAGTCCACGTCATGATATTTCCCGTCATAGACCTCCACACGTAGGTCCTGCAAGGGGTAACCGGCAATCACCCCCTGCTCCAGCGACTGCAGGATGCCTTTCTCCACCGCCGGAATAAACTGTCTTGGGATCACTCCTCCCACAACTCCATTGACAAATTCGAAGCCCGATCCGCGAGGGAGCGGCTCGACCCGTAGATACACTTCGCCGAATTGACCGGCGCCACCGGTCTGTTTCTTGTGACGGTGATGACCTTCTGCTTTGACCGTGATGGTCTCCGTATAAGCGATCCGGGGCGGATGGGTCTCGACTTCCACATGATAACGGTTTCTGAGCTTTTCCAGCATGATCCGCAGATGCAGCTCGCCTATGCCCTTGATCACCGTTTCATTGAGATTGCTGTTATGCTCCACGCGGAAGCTCTGGTCTTCCGCCTGGAGTTTATGCAGGGCGTCGGAAATCTTCTGTTCGTCACCCCTGCTGCGGGCGGTAATGGCCAGGCCGTACATGGGCACCGGGAGAACCATGGACTCCAGATGGATTTGGTCTTCATCGTGCGAGTCATGGAGCACAGCATCAAATTCGAGTTCATCGATCTTCGCCAGGGCACAAATATCACCGGGGATTCCTTTTTCGATTTCAGTGTGACCCTTACCTTGTAATTTCAGCAGGTGGCTTACCTTGACCGGTTTCCTGCTCTCGCCTACATACAACTGGCTATCCTTTTTGATGCTGCCCTGGTGGATCCGGAACACCCCCAGTCGTCCTATAAAAGGATCAATAGTGACCTTGAATACATGAGCCAGGGCATGCATCCCCGGATCCGGTGACAAGGTAATCGGCGTCACAGCTTCATTTTCACCCTTGAAAAACCGGGGGGGATTCCCCTCCAGCGGGTTAGGCATGAGGCTGGCGAAAATCTCCAGCAATTGATCGATGCCGGCTCCCGTCTGTGCCGAGACGAAACATATAGGGACGAGATGACCCTCCCGCAGCGCCTTTTCGAAGGCTGCATGTAACTGTGCGGGGGTGACCGCCTCTTCCTGTTCCAGGTAAAGCTCCATCAATTTCTCGTCCAGCTCCACGACCTGGTCAACAATGGCGGTATGGGCCTCACTCACCGAAGAAAAATCAGTCGCCCCGCCTTCGTTGCAAAAAAAACAATCCACCACTTCGCCGCCGTTCCCTGCCGGCAGGTTCAAGGGCAGGCATTCCGTTCCGAATTCTTCGCGGATGCTGTTCAGCAAGGACTCGAGATCCACCTGCTCGGCATCGATCTTGTTAATGATAATCAGGCGCTCCATACCCCTTTCCCTGGCCATTTTTATCATGGTCTTGGTGACCATTTCGATACCCGACTGGGCGTTGATGACAATGGCGCAGGTCTCCGCAGCGGGCAGTACCGCCAGCGCACGACCTATGAAATCGGGGTAGCCGGGGGTATCGATCAGGTTGATATGGCCCCCACGGTAGTCCATGCTGACGATGGCTGTATCCAGGGAATGCCTGTGCTCCTTCTCCTGGGGATCAAAATCACATACTGTGGTGCCGCGTTCAATGGTACCCGGCTGGTTGATAATCCCGGCCTTGACCAGGAGGGACTCGACCAGCGTCGTTTTACCCGCCCCGCCATGCCCGACAAGTACAATGTTCCGGATATCTGCAGTAGTGTAATTAGCCATCGGACTCCCCTGGTTTTAGTTGTTAAGGATAATTAAAGACATCCGAATAGGAAAGACCTTATATGCACAAAAAGAAGTTTCCCGCGGACCCTGAGGTCATCTCCGGGTTGCCTGCAGTCGCCTCCTGGTCCCCCAACATGCTTCGATAAATTCCTACTTGATTACCAGGAAGGCCGCAGTATTTCCCCGTACCACCCGCAAGAGCATGGATTGCCGCGCCTGCTCGACAACGGTAATG
>MGYR01000017.1:21262-22935 GCA_001801825.1 Gammaproteobacteria bacterium RIFCSPLOWO2_02_FULL_56_15
GACGGAGGTGACCAGGTCGCCCTCACGCAGTCCACTGCGCCAAGCCAGGCTGCCATGTTCGATCGCTTCGATCACCACGCCTGAGAGCCTGCCGTAGTAGGGATGGTCCGCGCCTATTTCGGCCACTGTCACCCCCTGCAAGCGTGGGTTTCTTAGCTCAGGAACCAGATTTCCTGATTTGCTGGAGGCCACGGTTGACGACAGTTGCATACGCTCGCCACTGCGCAGGATTTCGAATTCTATGCCCTCGCCCACCGGCAACAGGCCGATATGATTTCGTGCATCCTCGGCATCGCGTATGGCCTTACCATTAATAGCCACCAGAATGTCACCCGGCTGCAACCCTGCGTCTTCGGCCGGTGAACCCGGGACAACACTGTTAATCACAGCTCCCTGTTGGGCCTTGAGGCCGAAGGCCTCGGCCAGATCCGGGTTCAGGTCCTGGGCGGATATTCCCACGAAACCACGATCCACCTCTCCGTTCTCCACGAGTTGGGAGGTGATCCGTATCGCCAGATTAATCGGTATCGCGAATCCGATCCCGATATTACCGCCGCTTTGCGAGAATATTGCCGTATTGATGCCGATCAGTTCCCCCCTGAGGTTGACCAATGCACCACCCGAATTGCCAGGGTTGATGGAGGCGTCCGTCTGGATAAAATCTTCATATCCCTCTATGCCCAGCCCACTGCGCCCCAGGGCGCTGACAATCCCGGAAGTCACCGTCTGCCCCAAGCCAAAAGGATTCCCGATCGCGACCACAAAGTCTCCGACCCTCAGTTGATCGGAATCGGCGGCCTTGATTGCACTCAAGCCCTCAGCGGGTATACGGATCACGGCGATATCCGTGTCCGGATCCGATCCGATGATTTCCGCCTCCAGTTGCCGTCCGTTGCGCAAGGTCACCGTTATCTGGACGGCATTGGCAATAACATGATTATTGGTAAGCACCAGGCCTTTTTCAGCATCCACAATCACTCCCGAACCGAGGCTCTGGGTCCTGCGCTCCCGGAGTTGTCCCGGTACCTCCTGGAAGAAACGACGAAAGAAAGGGTCGGCAAACAAGGGATTAACGGGAACCTGGACTCTACCTTCCGTGGCGATATTCACCACCGCCGGGGTGACTGTGTCCAGCATCGGCGCAAGGCTCGGGAGTTCCTGACCGGCAACGGCAATCGGCAGGCCAGCAAACGCCGCACTGACTCCACTCAACAGTTCCAGTATCAAAAGGATACCGCCAATCCGTACGAAGCCTGTAGGTAAGAATCTTTCCATTATTATCACTCGAATCTGAAACGGAACAGTTAGAAACCCAGGGTGATGAAAGTTCAATCGCTTTTTTAAAACCACTTCTTTAAAAAAAGGGCGGGGAAGACCCCGCCCTCTGAATGCGCCCTTACTTAGGCTTTATCTCAATCCTTTTTGGTTTGAGCTGCTCCTTTTTGGGCAACACAATCTCCAGCACGCCATTATTACCCGTTGCCGCGATCTTCTCCGCGTCCGCGGTCTCTGGCAGGCTGAAACGCCGGTAAAAACTTCCCTGCCGCCGCTCCATGCGCCGGTATCCTTTTTCCTCCTTTTCCGTAGTCTCATTGCGTTCGCCCTTGATCGTAATCATCCCGTTTTCCATGGTGACCTCGATATCCTCAGGCTTTACCCCCGGGATATCCGCC
>MGYR01000018.1:0-2465 GCA_001801825.1 Gammaproteobacteria bacterium RIFCSPLOWO2_02_FULL_56_15
CGCTCCGGTTCGTTCCGGATGCAGAATCCCTGCCCGAATTGAGGGGGCAGTCATGAAGCGACTTTGCCTTGCCCTTCTGCTCCTGATCCTGTCCAGCCCAGCATTCTGCGCCAACGAGACGGCAATCTTCGCCGGCGGGTGTTTCTGGTGTATGGAACCGCCCTTTGACAAGCTGGAAGGGGTCATCAGCACCACCTCGGGTTACACCGGCGGCGAACTTGCAAATCCCAGCTACGAACAGGTATCCGACGGCCAGACGGGGCATTACGAGTCGCTACGTGTGGAATATGACCCGGAAAAGATCCGTTACCAGGATCTGCTGGAGGTATACTGGCGGAATATCGATCCCTTTGATAACACCGGCCAGTTTTGCGATCACGGGCAGCAATACCTTTCCGCGATCTTCTATCAGGACCGTGAGCAGGAGAAACAGGCCAAAAACAGCAAGGACGCGGTACAGCAAAAGGCCGGCGAGTCACACACGGTGGTGACCCGGCTCATCCCCGCGAAGGAATTCTATCCCGCTGAGGACTACCATCAGGATTACTATCTCAAGAACCCGGTGCGCTACAAGTATTACCGCTACGGCTGCGGCAGAGACAAGCGGCTTGAGGACGTGCAGAAATTATTGGGGAAATAGCAGGCGGTAATCCGGGGTCCGCTCCAGCTTTATGGTATTACAGGGCCTGCTTGCCATCTGGATCCTGCCCGCAACATAATCGTTTTTTCATGCCTGTGTACTGTGATATAAAGAACCGGTGATGCACGCGAATCCTACCGGTACTGAGTCATCAGCACCGTGCAGGGCGCGCTACGTCATGAACTACTACAGTAAAAAAAGGAGCGACGACAAGCATGGGAACAATCAGTGAATTTATGACCAGGGATCACCGGCGTTGTGATGTACTTATGGCGGAGGCGGAGGCCGCAGCCGAGGACCACGACTGGGGGAAGACGGAGCAACTGACGCGGAAATACGTTGAGGCCATGGAGCATCACTTCACCATGGAAGAACAGGTATTGTTTCCCGCCTTCGAGGAGCAGACCGGGATCATCCAGGGGCCTACGATGATCATGAAAAGCGAACACCGGCAGATGCGCGGCCTGATGGCGCAGTTGCAGCACGCCATGGAGCGGCGCGATGAGTCGGAATATCTGGACACCTCGGAGACCTTACTCATCATGATGCAGCAGCACAACATGAAGGAAGAAGGGATGCTTTATCCGATGAGCGACGAGCAACTCAGCGGTGTGGATAAGATAATCTCTGAAATGCAAAAAATCTGACCTGGGCTGCGGATGGCGGAAATCACCCTGGATGTCCGCGGACTTGAACCCCCGGAACCCTATGAGCGGGCGACGGAGCTGCTGACCCGGCTCCAGTCCGGCCAATATCTGCGCATGATTTCACCGCGCCGGCCGAGATTGCTGTATCCCTGGCTGCGACAGCGGGGTTTATGCGAAGACACCCGGCAAAGGGATGAGGATCTCTTCGAGATCTTCGTTTGGGCGGAGGGCGACAGCGAGGCAGGGGCCGCGGTGAAATCCGTGGTGTGATCCGGTTGATCGGAACGTGCTGACCAGTAATCTCTCCCTGCAACAGGCCCCGCCGCTTTCCGTCCCAGGGCGATTCTTTCTGGTTGCCCCGGTATTCGGGGTCCTTGCGGCGATGATTTTACTCTTCTGGCCTGGAGCAGTGCTGGCTTCCCGATGGACCGGGGGAATGCTGGCGGTGACCCATTGTCTGGTGCTGGGTTTTTTTGCCTCCATCATGATCGGTGCTGTCCAGCAAATGTTGCCGGTACTGGCAGGCGCAGTGATCCCTCGCCCGCGGCTGATCGCAGGCATCATCTGGTGCCAGTGGGTGCCTGCCGTGCTCTGCCTGGTGGCGGCTTTCCTGTACCCCCGTTCCTGGTTGTTCCTCGGAGCTGCGATCCTTGCCAGCGGCGCCCTCCTGGCTTTCCTGTCCGCGGTGATCGTGGCGGTTGCCGCCTCTGATTCACGCAGTGATTCGGTACCGGGGATCCATCTAGCTGTCTTTTCCCTGCTGGTCACCCTGGTGCTGGGAATTCTATTGGCGGCGGGTTCCACCGGTTTCCTCCCCCTCTGGCGGCCCATGATCACGGATCTGCATCTGAGCTGGGGCCTGGTGGGATGGATCGCCGTGCTGGTGATGAGTATCGCCTGGCAGGTAGTGCCGCTGTTCCAGATCACCGAGCCCTATCCCCGGTGGTTCCGGCGCTCGCTGGTCCCGGTGGTATTCCTCTTGCTCTGCGGCAAGAGCCTGCTGGTACTGACAGGAAACGGGGATACGCCTGCACAGGCCTTCACCGATCTGTTGCTGGCCCTGGTATTGTTGTGTTTTGCACTGCTCACGCTGCGACTGCAAATCCATACAAGGCGGCGAGTCCGCGACAATCACCGCGACTTCTGGCGGCTGGCCATGCTGCACCTCATCGCGGTAT
>MGYR01000018.1:2474-9266 GCA_001801825.1 Gammaproteobacteria bacterium RIFCSPLOWO2_02_FULL_56_15
GGGTTGCCGCCGAGATCACCGCCAATCCCTTGCTGGATCTCCTGACCGCCGCCTTGTTCCTGCTGGGATTTGCCATGGCCGTGGTCACCGGGATGCTGCTCAAGATCATCTCTTTCCTGATCTGGCTGCATCTCTCCGAGGCCAGTAATGCCCTGGTCATGTCCGGCAAGGCCGGGTTCCAGGTGCCGAAAATGAAATCGGTGATCAGCAACCGGAGCGGCGACAGCCTGCTGATTCTACTGATACTGGCGCAGGTGTTGCTGGTGCTTGCGATAGTGTATCCCGCCCTGTTCCGCGTCCCGGCAACGATCTCCTGGTTGATCTATTTCCTGATGCTCGGCGCCGTGCTCGCCCACGCCCTGCTGCGCTACCGGAGGATCGCCGCGAGCGCGTCATAACAGAGAGAGGCCGGGGAGAAGCTACCGCTGCGATCTTTATCCTACGTGGGCGCAGTGCTATGCGGCCTGGTGTTTGCCGCGGATCACCGCGGTGATTGTGTTCAGAATGAAAGCGAGCAGCGCCAGGGCATTGAGCAGCCCTCCTATACTGCGCCATTCGAAGGAGGCGGCCGCATCCCCCGCGAGGCGCACCAGAAGCGAGAGGTGCAGCAGCAGGAGCGGCGCATAAAATACCGGATGGTAGGGCATCGCGACGCGCAACACAGCCGGGAAGATGATCGGCGCATGGCCAAAGACCATGGAGAAGACAAAGCCCAGCATCAGGGCATGCAGCGCCGCATCATAGGCCAGGCTGCCCGGCGTGAGTCCTGCGCCGAGCATGATGGCGCCGGCGAGCGCGAGCCACGCATAGCCCGAGAGCAGGCACACGGCGATGAAGCGCGTCAGCCCCTGCTCCCGGACCGTGCGACGCGCGATATCCTGGCGCAGCAGCCACAGCGCCAGCGCCAGCAGGGCGGCGCCGAATAACTGCGCGGAGA
Source organism: Gammaproteobacteria bacterium RIFCSPLOWO2_02_FULL_56_15 (assembly GCA_001801825.1). Taxonomy (GTDB): domain Bacteria; phylum Pseudomonadota; class Gammaproteobacteria; order Eutrophobiales; family Eutrophobiaceae; genus 2-02-FULL-56-15. The sequence continues at coordinate 3,412 of MGYR01000018.1, forward strand.
GCGCCATGCCGGGAAGCAAGCCCGCCAGCACGACAACAAAAACACCTTGTGCTACCGGAGAAGGTGGCAGAAAGCGCGATAGTTCCAGCCGCTCCCCGGCGATGGTGAGCACCAGAAATCCCATCCACCATGGGCCCAAACCGTATACCGAGGCGCCCCCCAGCCAAAGGACATTGCCGAGCAGCCAGCAGGCGGCGCCTGCGGCCATGGTGAAGGTGAACAGGGCGCGCTGGCGCAGGAACACCAGCACCGATCCCGCGAGCAACACGGCACTGCCCAGGATGAGCAGCGCCTGCGCGGCGATCAGCGGCAAGCCAAAAATCAGGCTGAGACCACCGGCTCCGGCGGCCAGCGGGCCGAGGTAGGCAGAGCGCCGCGCCAAGGCCACGGCGCGTTCCAGGCTGATCACCGTGCCAAAGAAACCGCACACCATGAGTGGGCCATGGAAGGCGGCAAGATCCCCGGCGAGCCGCGGCAGGGTCCAGCCCAGCCGGGCCAGACCAGCGCCCACGCCGAGGATGAGGCTGACAAAACCCAGCGCCAGCAGGGGAAAACGGAAGGCAGGCCGGAGGTCAGCCATACCGGGGTCGGAAGGCCGGAGTAGTGTGCATCTTTCCTTTTATCGGAGCGATCTGAAAGGTCATCGTGCGGCTCTGGTCGGGACGGGTGCCGCTAGGTCCAGCCGAAGTGCCGCTTGGCATGTCCCGACATCAGCGCCGGAGTCCAGGTGGGGTCCCACACCAGTTGCACGTCAATCTCGGCTGTCTCCGGCACGATGCCGCGAACCACCTTGCGCGCATCGTCGATGATCAGGGAACCCATCGGACAGGCTGGTGTCGTCATGGTCATGGTGATATGCACCCGGTTCGGTGTGATGTCGATGCCATAGACCAGGCCCAGGTCGACCACATTCATGCCCACTTCCGGGTCCATCACCCGGCGCAAGGCGGCTCGCACCGCCCCTTCCGTCGGCATTACCGTTGTCTGTCCCGGGATCATGGATACTTCCTACGAGGGGTCAATAAAACTTTTTTCACGGTACCACCGGGTTCCTGGACTATCAATAACCTGGATACCTCTTCACAATCACCAATGTTCATCCCAACCAGGCAATTCCCGATGTGGCAGATCACCTGCTCCGATTTCATCCCGCTGCTTTCTTTTTCGAATCACGTACATACATCTTTATTTACTCCTTAACCCCTTGGCGTTGGCTGACGATAGCCAACCAGGGTTGCTGATCGCGTGGTAAGCCACGAGGGCGGTAGTAGTGGTCGATTATTTTAAAACCAGCTTGCTTGAGATAGGCTTCATTGGTTTCGAATTCCATATAATGGCCATAGCGTTGTTCTTGCCACCCCTCTGCATTGCCTCTTGGGTTGGAGGAAAATAAAATGCCGCCGGGTCGCAAAGCACGGCGTAATTCCCCTAAAATCCTGGGCAGTTCCTGACTGGGTATGTGAAACAACGAAGCGTTGGCAAAAACACCGTCGAAGCTGCCCTCCTCCAGTTTAAGCTTAAGAAACTGTTGATGTAGAACAGGACAACCGCTGAGTTTCTGCGCCATCTGGCAAAACGTCTTACTACCATCCAGGCCTATCGGTCTGTGGCCTAAAAATTTAAACGTACAAATATCTCGTCCAGGCCCGCAGCCAAAGTCCAGGATATCCAGAGTTTTATCTTTGGGTAGCGCTTGCAGGAAAGCCTCAATATTCTGGCTTACATCATGATCGCGCGTCCCTGCCCAAAAGGACTCGGCGTTTTTTTCGTAATGGTCGAGGGTGCATCCTTCTATTTCATCGAGAGCGTTGCGGGAAATATCTATAGGCATGGAGAAGCATCAATTAAGGTTTACTATTTCCATTCCCAAATCCGCGCAGGCGGCACATTGACGGGTATCCGCTGAGACAAAAACATCTGCCCCACATGCTTGCGCCGCGCCGATGTGTATGGCATCCATGCCACGCAACGGGTACTGCTCCAGCCTGCTGATGGCTAGCTGTAAAACTTCTGGCGTGGTATCGCACACCAGGGCATCGGCAATATCGATGAAGAAATCCTTTTTCAAGGCCGAATACTGGGAGGCCGTGATGCGCGTCTCCCGTTGCAAGCGGCAAAACGCGGAGATTAATTCCGGCACCGCCACTACGGCAATAATCAAGACCTCCGCACGTTCGCATATTTTCAGAACCTCGTCCGAACCCGGCTCTGCTACGTAGCGCTTAGCCAGCGCGGAGCTATCCAGAAATACGCGCACTTGGGTTTATTCGCCGCGATCCGCCAGGATCATGGCCGAGAGTTGCGCTCCGGTCACGGTCAGCGGGCGCGCCTTGCGCTGCTTCCAGGAAGGCACTTCCGGGGGTAACGGGCAGATATCCGCAATCGGCTTGCCGTTGCGCAGCACGCGCACGGTTTCGCCGGCCTCCACCATATCGAAGTAGCGTTTGGCCTGGGTACGCAGCTCGGTAAACGTGGTCTGTTTCATGCCGGAAACCCTCACTTAAAGATAAGGATCATTAATGTACATTATTATGTACATTATGTACACCCGCTCCAGATAATTGAATAAGTAATCCAGGGTGCCGTTGGTTGAAGCTTTAGGTTTTGTATAAGATCTTATACAATTATCTCAAATGGCTAAGACACTTCAAACCATTTGGTGGGAAGGGTTGAGTAAGAAAGAGAGGTTGAAATGAGCCACCTGACAAAAGGTAGTGTATTTGATTATCTTGAACTGGAACCAGGAGAAGCAGAACAGTTAAAAATTAAAGCAGCCCTGTTTGATACAATTATCGATTATATGAAAAAAAACAATCTCACTCAGCAACGAACCGCTGATGTGATGGGTGTGCAACGCTCACGGATTGGAGATATTTGCCGTGGCAAAATAACTGGTTTTTCCATCGATTCTTTGGTTGCTATGACAGCTCGAGCAGGATTGCACCCTCTACAAGTTGCAGCCTGAGCTTATTCGTGAAGTTCCAAGAGGGACAATAGGTGCGAGACCACGATTAATTGCATCCCCCCTGGTTTGTAGTGTTGTTCAATTCATAAGCCATCATAAAAAACCGTTGTCTGTCCCTATTACGTTAATCTATCGCTTATGAGCGATGGATAAACTGGAATGATTAATCAACTGCTTGGTACAGTGAGTACTCACTAAGCACTATATATTGTACTTTTTTACGGTTTTGCTTGATCTTAGTAACCTGTTGAATATAGGATCAAAGTTGAAAGTTATAGCCCCGGCGTTTCAGCGCTGGGGCTATAGGATTAGGTCAACAGGGCGCAACCTGTTTCCCTAGAAGGTTTTTGATTAGAGTAACCATCCTACCAAGATTCCTCCTAGCCTTTCAACTCCCAAATGTGCCCTCCTACTCCATTTTGGAGATAATCACAATGCCTAGATACACAAGAAACTCTGGTAAACCTTGGAAACCATCTGAAATTAAACAGATAAAAGAGCTGGTAAAACAAAACACACCTACACGCGTTATCGGATTGATGCTGGGACGTACTGAGGATGCTGTTTCCACAAAAGCCAGCCAGGAGAAAATTAGTCTTAAACCGACTAATCAATCTCCATATAGCACAAAACCTTAACTAAGCAGTATGAAGGCGCACCGCTTTTTCATAGGCGGTGCGTTCTTCTTTTGTCCACCTGTGATTTTTATATACTAGCGCCAATGCAAGCATATCAAGTGCTTTTAATATTGTGTTTTTCATAATTAATATAGGATATAAATGTGGACACTCCATGCCCGTTCTGTAAAGAAATACTATTTAGGATCAGACCTCTTTCTGAAAACGCGACGGGGATACATATAGACGATCCCCATATCCAACAGAAAGGCGACATAGATTTTGTTATTTGCCCGCACTGTAATAAACAAGTGCTTATGGAAAGAGTTTCTGGCGGGCCATCTGGACTTCAGTTTAGAATTTCGTGGAAACAATGAACCAATCAATAGTTACCAAATATCCGGTACTTCTATTTTTTTGGCTCATTTTTCTTTTGATCTTTATGCGGTTTCGGCGGCGTATTCAACATACGATGTAATACTTCGTCTGGACTTGGCTTCTTTTCTTTTTTATTACTCATTGTATGACAAATAGTGATAACGAAATGGATGATGCTTTCTCGAAGCAAGATCCTATTCTAATAGAATTAGGGAGAATTACAGTTTTATGGTCTCTAATAGAATGGATATTGCGCGTAATGTTGTGGAAGTTATCCAACATAGATCAGGATACCGGAATTGCTATAACAACACATATGAATTTCCCGACGTTAATCTATGCAATTAAATCTCTAATCAAATTAAAATTTAATAATGAAGGTTTCACTGAAATAAATAACGTCCTTAATAATGTCGATAGCATATCTGCAAAAAGAAATACCATTATACATTCCATCTGGTTTAGGCCAGAAATAATAAATGGGAAAATTACTTATCTAAATACCCATGTAAAAGCGAGGGGACAAATAATAAAACAAGTAAAAAATATTTCTTTGGATGAGTTAGAAATATTAAGTTCTGACATAGCAGACACTGGAAATAAATTGAGCGCTATTGCGTCAAAATATGACTTGTGGCATGAGGGGACATCGCTTCAAACACCCTCTTAACCAAATTCTCTTTAGGACCTGTCTCGTAATCCCATCCATCCATAGCATTAATCCCCGCCCGAACCATCTCAGGAGTCACGATAATCTCACTTTTTTCGTCTGTATCCACTTGATTCCACTTCTCTAAATTTTGGGTTTGTAAACGATACTAGTCCCACGATCATTATGTACATTATTTCGTACATAATGAACACCTGGTCCAGATAATTGCATAAGTGATGTCGGAGTAAACTTTTGCAGAGCACAGGAAACCGCCCGGGCGGGAACATGGCATCGATCCCGGAAAGGACCAGGTCCATGGTGCGTGAGCTTGCGGTCTGGCTGTTTGCCGATCCCATTAGCACCCTGGCTCTGGTCGAAGGGCGGCTCACTTTACGAACACAGCCGATTTGCTGAAGCAACCGGACGTGCAGCCCGGAGAGTAATCAGACGCCAACTTTCTGCAAAGACCCGGCTTCGGCGGTGCTAACCGCTAAAAGAACGGCAGAAGTGAGCGGGAGAAGATGAACCATTCGATTGGAAACAGCGCGAATGATGATGACTCCAAACGGTAAGAGGGGAATATTCTGCTGAAATTCGATATTGTGGTCGAGAGTAACGAATACATCGCAACACTGGCGGGCACGCCGCATTAATTCGCCATTGAGCACACCACTCCAGCCAAGTCCGACTACTGTATAGACTTCGTGGCCCTGCAATTCCGCAGCGAAGTCGATAGGGATATTTTCGTCAAGAAGAATGCGCATCTGCCACAAGAGAATCGCACGCCAACTCCAGAGCAGCTACCGCCTGTTCACGCTTGACGGACGGAAACTGATGTAAAAACTCGTCCAGTGTCTCCCCTCCTTCTATATAATCAAACAGGGACCGGACGGGGACGCGTGTACCCACGAACACCGGCGTCCCGCCGAGGATATCGGGATGACGATGGGTTACGTGATTGGGATTGATCATGTCATTTCTCCGCACTGTCAGAAGTATAACCCCAGTCAACCAGGATTCACAGGATCACAGCAGCTACAATCAGTCACATTCCTCCCATGCCGTAATAACCATTAGCGGCGTGATTCCCTATTGAGATGGCACTCGAGTTAGGAACCCCGTCTGGAAACCGGCTTGAAAAACTGCGCGGACAACTGGCAGGATACTGGAGCATCCGGATTAATGATCAGTGGCGTATCATTTTCAAGTAGCAGGATAATAACGCTAGCATATCCGTCAGGCG
>MGYR01000019.1:0-6316 GCA_001801825.1 Gammaproteobacteria bacterium RIFCSPLOWO2_02_FULL_56_15
ACCCATGTACGTAATCTCTATCACATATTGGGCCTGGAACCCCCACATTCCTTGTCGCAGGCGCTGTCTGAGGGTTCAGGTTTGCCGGAGATGGGTGGCGTGATCCGGCCCGGTGGAAACTATAGTATCTGAAACATGATATAATTCTACAGGATCACCCGCAGGCAGTACCCGGTTCGTACCCAATACTCCGCTATCCTTTCCCTGCTGCCGGCTGAACATCGAGGAGTCGATCGCCGTATGCACAGGATCTTCAGTCAACGCCGGGCAGGAGTCCTCCTGCATCCCAGTTCCCTTCCCGACAGGGAGCAGGAAGGCGCCCTGGGAAGCGAGGCTCTACGCTTCATCGATTTTCTTGCAGCAGCAGGGTTCAGCATATGGCAGATGCTCCCGGTCAACTCCCTTGATGATTACGGTTCACCCTACCAGGCCACCTCTGTACACGCTGGGAATGGACGTTTCATCTGCCTGCATGATCTGGTCATGCGTGGTTGGCTGGATGAGAAAACACACTCCAACCGCCGGAACCTCCCGGTCATCCGCTGTATTGCCGCCGCACGGCAAGGATTCATGAGGTCTGCGACACAGGCTGAGCAACTTCGTTATCAGGACTTCAAGGCGCAACAGGGCCACTGGTTGAATGATTATGCTCTTTATTCCGTGACCAAGCAGGTGCATGAAATGCGTCCCTGGTGGCTATGGCCAGCTGAACTTTCCCGGAGAGAACCGGCGGTACTGGCCGGATTCCACAGAGAGCACAGCGAAAGTCTCGAGGATTACTGCTTCGAACAGTATGTCTTCTTCAGCCAGTGGGATCACCTGCATCGGAAAGCCCGAGAGAAGAACATTCTGCTTTTTGGCGACATGCCTCTCTTCGTAGCACATGATTCAGTGGATGTATGGGCGAACCAAGGTTGCTTCCTGCTCGATACCCATGGACAACCCACTGTGGTGGCCGGAGTACCTCCGGATTATTTCTCCGCAAGCGGTCAGCGCTGGGGCAATCCCCTGTATAACTGGGAATGCATGCGGGCTGATGGTTTCCGCTGGTGGCTCGAGCGACTGCGGACTCATCTGAAACTTTTCGACCTGGTCAGACTGGATCATTTCAGGGGTTTTGCCTCCTATTGGGAGATCCCATCGCATTGTGAAACGGCGGTGGGTGGTCGCTGGGTGAAGGCACCGGGCAAGGAATTACTAACTACCTTGTTAGCGGAGTTGGGGGAACTGCCATTGATAGCGGAAGACCTCGGCACCATATCCAAGGACGTGCTGCAATTACGGGATGAATTTGAACTTCCGGGAATGAAAGTACTCCTGTTTGCCTTCGACAGTGACGCCAGGAATCCATATCTGCCGCATAATCACGAACCAAATAGTGTCGTATACACCGGCACTCATGACAATAACACGAGTCTCGGCTGGTTTTACAACCTGGAAGATAGCTTGCAGCAACGCGTACTGGAATATTTCTCATACCCGAGGGATGCCATGCCCTGGCCGCTGATCCAGGCTGCGCTGCAATCGGTTTGTCATACCGCTATCCTGCCAATGCAGGATCTTTTAGGACTGGACGGTTCCCACCGGATGAACACTCCAGGAACAATTAGGGATAACTGGCAATGGAAATTTGATTGGGAATGGGTCTCATCCGACCTGTTGGTGCATCTCAACCATCTGAACCGCCTCTATGGCCGTATTTGAATAGCGGCCTTCAACCACTGCGAAGATTCCACTGCCGGTTCCTGGAGCAACCTCCCGGTCCTGCATGCAATCAAGCGATCGTCAGACCCATTTCATGAAGCCCGTTTCGAACGGGTGGCAGAGATTAGCGTGAAAGGGAAATGCGCGCAACCGGTATGCCACAAGCCCGGACAATTGGGGAACGAAACTGGTTTCATAGATGGTTTCGTCCTTGTCCATTCCCACTGCATGCAGTCTATGGCAGGAGTGCGGCTCAAAACCGTTCCGTTCACTTTGCCGGCCCAGCAGGCATTCGACGTGGATATCATCGCTGTGCAATCCGTTCAACCGGAGGGCCACGCGGATGCGTAATTCGCGCCCCTGTTGGATTGCCGACTGATTGTCATCCATACGCCGCAAGCCGACACCCGGCCAATGACTGTTGATGGCCTCTTTCCAGCGGGCGAGTGCGGTAGCACGTTCGCCACTCTTCTCCGCGAGCCGTCTGGACGCCTCGATCGCCGGAAAGTAATACCGGTTGACATAGTCCATCACCATTCGTTGCGCATTGAATTGCGGAATGGTGGTTTTCATGGAGTGCTTGGCCATCCGTATCCAGCGCTCCGAATACCCGGGTTCCCTGTCGAAGTACATTGGGATAATCGCCTGCTCCAGCACGTCCAGCAACTCCTTGTTTTCCAGCCAGCGGCGCCGGCTCTGATCCGGCTCCGATACATGGGGCTGGATCGCCCAGCCATTCTCACCGTTATAACCTTCAGCCCACCAGCCATCGAGCACACTGAGATTGATCACTCCATTGATACCTGCCTTCATTCCGGAAGTGCCACAGGCCTCCAGCGGGTGTTGGGGCGTGTTGATCCAGAGGTCGACCCCGGTGACCAGCCGCCGCGCCAGAGCCATGTCATAACCCTCCAGGAGTATTACCTTACCGGTGAAGCGAGGCTCCATGGAAAACTGGTGGATCCGCCGGATCAATTCCTTCCCAGGCTCATCATGGGGATGCGCCTTCCCGGCAAAGATCAGGATCACCGGTCGATCCGGATTGTTCAGGATGCGTTCCAGCCGCGCGGGGTCATCAAAGAGCAAGGTTGCGCGCTTGTACGTGGCAAAGCGCCTGGCAAAACCAAGTACCAGGGCATCCCGGTTGGACAGCAAGTGCCCGGTTTCATTATTGATCTGGGCCTGGCTGTAGCCGTTACGCCGGCTGCGCTTTTCAATCAGGCTGCAACAATCCCGGCAGAGTGCATTCTTCAACGACAGATGAATGCTCCAGAAGGTGGCATCCGGGATCGAGTCGATGCGCTCCCAGTATTCCGTTCCCAGCAATTCATTGTGCCAACCGGGGTCATCCAGGGCGTTTACCCATTCCCGGGCCAGAAAGGTCTGCACATGTACACCGTTGGTCACATGGCCCATCGGGTTATCCTCCACCGGGATCTCCTGCCAGATATTTTTTTCCATTTCCGAGGCGACCTGGCCATGAACCTGGCTGACACCGTTCTGGAAACGTGAACAGCGGATGGAAAAGCTGGTCATATTGAAGCGATTACTGCTGTCGGCACCCAGTCTGAAAAAATCCTCATCCCGGATCACGAGTTCCTGGATCTGCCCGGCGAGGTAGTGCCGCAGCATTTCCAGTTCATAGACTTCATGACCGGCCGGGACCGGTGTATGGGTCGTAAAGACCGTAGAGGATGCCACCTGCTGCAATGCCGACTGGAAATCCCTTCCTGTGGCGATGAGTTGCCGGCACCGCTCGATGATCTGCAGGCATGGGTGGCCTTCGTTGATGTGCCACACCGCGGGTTTCAGACCGAGCCGGTCCAGGGCCTTGACCCCCCCGATACCCAGTACGATTTCCTGCTTGAAGCGATTGTGTATATCGGCAGGGTAAATCTGGTAAGTAATCGCGCGATCCTGTTCACTGTTCTGTGGCACATCCGTATCCAGAAGATACATATTGGTGTGTCCAGCCTTGGCCAGCCAGACCTTGATATGCACTTCAGAGCCGGGCAGGTTGACACTGGAATATACCTCATTGCCTTCGGCATCCCGCGCGGGCTGCACAGGCAGATCATTGAGTTCCACCGGATGATAATGGGAGACCTGGTTACCGGCGCCATCGATCGTCTGATTTAGATTGCCCTGGCGATACAGTAGCCCCACAGCCAGGAAGGGTATACCCAGATCACTGGCTGCCTTGCAATAGTCACCGGCCAGAATCCCGAGACCTCCGGAATAGATTGGCAGGCTCTCATGTAATCCAAATTCCGCACTGAAATAGGCGATCAGGTCACGATTGAAGTCAAGCTTGTGTACCTTTTTAAGACTCTTGAGTTCTTTGTGATAAATATCATAATTGGCCAGCGCCTGCTGGTAGACATCGAGAAATACCCGGTCTTCCGCGGCCTCCTGCAGGCGTTGCTGGGAGATGCGGCGCAGGAATACCTTGGGGTTATGGCCGCATTCATCCCATAACTCACGGTCGAGATAATAAAAGAGACCGCGGTAATGCCGGTCCCAGCTATAATAGAGGTTGCTTGCCAGCTCCTCCATCCGCGACAGGCGTGCCGGGATTTCAGGTTGGATCTCAATCGTGAAGTAATTACCGCTCATCGTCTCGTCCCATCCTCAGCGATCGTTGTCGGATAGTTGCCTGGTCCAAAACCAAAATCATGCCCGTCCGGGGCAAAGCTCCGGTATTGTCATACCCGCGGACCGGCGCTGGGCCGGTATTCTTGCACGTCCGGCGCTGGGCAAGGGGCCAGCGCAGGTTATGCTTCGCAGTTATTCTTTTTGTGGGAGAGGCTAAGACAATCCCCGCGCCACAGACACAGAATCTGATCACATTCTCCGGCGAAGGCCGTGCCGAAACAGTTGAAATTCCCTTCATCCAGCTGGATCCTGCGTACAAGTTCCTCTTTACCGACGCGACCGGGTTTCAAGCCCCGGCCTTGGGCGATTTGCCTGATTTCCTGCATGTTCATCCGTATATCCTCCCATGCATAAACATGTTACTACTCCTGAGGTGATTGTACGTATTGTATTGGGGCGATACCAGACGGTTTCAAGCACGCAACCATTCCCGTAGAATCAGGGACGCCTCTGCAAGTGGGGGCAAACCCTTGGATCAACTATTCCGCCTCGAACCGGTTGGCAGCGGGCTTTCACTGCCGACTCAGCCAATAGTACGGCTGCTGTTTTTGATGCGCGAAAGCCAAGATAAGAATCATCTCGCCTTTTATTCTGTAATGAATGGTGTAATGCCAACGATGAGCAGGCAGAAGGACTTTTGAACGGATATTACCCCGGCGACACTCGGAAGCCTCAGGATGAGTACAGATAAAATCAATCGCCTCCTCCGCAACGTCCAACAACTCCTGGCCTTTGCCCGGAAGCAGTGATTCGTAGTATTCAACCGCCTGTTCTAACTCAATCTCCGCAATCGGATTGAATTCGTATGACAGCTTCACTTGAAGCGGGCGCGGATCCGACGAAATACTTCTTTTCCTGGGATGCCTGCCACCTGACCAGATTCCATCTCCGAATCTCGCTGCTCAGCTTCGTCCAACCATAGGCTGTCTATTTCTTCTTCCGATAAACTGGATAAGCTGCTGAGTAATCTGCGCGTCAGCTTCAACCGCGCATCCGGCTTTAGTTGAAGCGCCGCTTGTTCTACGGATTCGATGGTATGGTTCTCTGCCATAGCAGCTAAGTTACCTCAACAGCAACTTTTCTGCCAGCCCATCTAAGTGTTAAGAGTCCATTTCTCGGATACAATTTTTATTATACTTTGCTATTTTTGCCATAGCAGCTAACTTACCTCAACAGCAACTATACTCGCTCCCATGCTCCGCGTGGGAGCGGCAATTCAGGGGTAACTGCTCAATGGACAGGCTATACGTACCCACGCCGGAGCGTGGGTACGAGGAAAAAGGGCAATATCACAGGCTTTTTCTGATCGAAGCGGCGCAGGCCTGTAGGGGTGACCCTTGTGGTCGCCCAGGGCAGGCACAAGGCCTGCCCCTACAACAGATCCCGTCGGGTGCCCACCGGTAGTGGCGATTATCCTCGTTGCATCATGTAGGGGCGAAAGATTTTTCGCCCCTACGTCGTGGGGGCGTCTAGTGTGAGAAAGTGGCTGCTCGATGATCGGGCCATGCGCTCCCATACACCGGATTTGGTCCAGCGGGGAGACCGTGTGAAGATTATCATCTACACTGCCAGGCACAGGGCAGTGCAACAATAACCCAATAACCAAGGTAAGCCAGGATATGTCGCTCAGGATACCCCAAAGTGCCATTATTCTTGCGCTGACGGTAGCGCTTTCATTCGCAGTGATCAGATATTTGACATACGCACCCACTCCCACCGTCAGGCTGCATACTGTCGGCGGGGGTACGGTTGAGGCCCGCGTAGCGAATACCCGTGTGGGGACAGTCAAGGCCTGCCGCCGATCCCTGCTGGCGCCCGCCATCGGTGGAGAGGTGGCGAGCCTGAATGTGCGGGAAGGCGACTCCGTGGAACAGGGACAGATCCTGCTGGAGATCTGGAACGAGGATAATAAAGCCCGTCTGGAGCTGGCCAGGGTCCAACTGGAAGCCGCTGAGGC
>MGYR01000019.1:6376-6747 GCA_001801825.1 Gammaproteobacteria bacterium RIFCSPLOWO2_02_FULL_56_15
AAAACTCCTTGAGGACCGGCTGGTTTCAGAAGAAATCGCCGACCAGTCCCGGACCGCAGCAGAGGCACGCCAGGCTTCCTGCGAAGCGGCCCGATCCAACGCCCGTGTCAGCCAGGCCCAGATTGCGGTGGAGCAGAGCAATCTGGAGCGGACTATCGTCAGGGCTCCTTATGATGGCGTGATCGCCGAGGTGAATGCCGAACTGGGAGGATATGTCACGCCCTCGCCACCGGGCATCCCGACCCTGCCCGCGATAGACCTGCTGGACATGAGTTGCATGTATATCACCGCGCCGATAGACGAAGTGGATGCCCCCCCGATACGATTGGCTATGCCGGCTTGTGTAAGTTTGGATGCCTTTCCGGAAAAGC
>MGYR01000019.1:6776-15721 GCA_001801825.1 Gammaproteobacteria bacterium RIFCSPLOWO2_02_FULL_56_15
CCCTACGTGCTGGATACCGAAAAGCAGGCCCGAACCGTGGAAATCGAGATCGCATTGGATGATCCCGCGGACCTGCGCGGATTGTTGCCGGGCTATAGCGCTGATATCGAGATACTGCTGGAATCCCGGGAAGCCAAGGTACGGATCCCGGCAACGGCGATCAGAGAAGGGAACCAGGTACTCGTCTTCGATGAAATCACCAGTCAGCTTTCCCCACGGGAAATCACGACCGGGATATCCAACTGGGAATACATCGAGGTGCTGAACGGTCTCCAGCCCGGGGAACGCATCCTCGCCTCCGCCGGCGAATCCGGAATTGAACCGGGTCAGCGGGTTCTGCCTGCAGCCGACAGCGATCACTCGGATGGGGAATAGAGATGATCAGTCTGAGAAAGATCAGCAGGCATTATCAGCAGGGGGGTCAGCAGCTAGCCGCCCTCCAGGATATTGACCTGGAAATCGGTCCGGGGGAATACATCAGTATCATGGGGCCATCCGGCTCCGGAAAATCCACCCTGCTCAATCAGATTGCCTTATTGGATCGCCCCACTTCCGGAACCTACCTGCTTCATGGTCGGGACGTCACCGGTCTTCCGGATGATGAACAGGCCAGAATACGAAGGGAAAACATGGGTTTTGTTTTCCAGTTCTTTCATCTTATCCCGCGGCTCTCCGCTGCGGAAAATATCGAAATTCCTCTGGTGCTCTCCGGCGTGGACTCTGTGCTACGAAAGCAGCAAGTGGCTAAAGCTATGCTTTCCTTCGGATTGCAGGACCGCAGCACACACCGCCCCGATCAACTGTCCGGAGGGGAATGTCAGCGTGTTGCCATAGCCCGCGCGACGATCATGCACCCTGGCACACTGTTGGCCGATGAACCGACCGGAAACCTGGATCAAGCAACCGGGAAACAGGTGATTGATTTGCTGGAGCAACTGAACCGGCAGGGCGTGACCCTGATCATGGTCACCCATGATCCGGCAATCGGTGAACGCGCGAGCAGGCGGGTTAAAATCGTCGACGGCCGCATCTCCAGTGATGCCTGAGTGAGGTGCAGTGCGTAGCCGGGATCTCATGCTACTTGCATTCGGGGCCATCCGCAGCCACGGCTTGCGCAGCCTGCTGACAGTCCTGGGTGTCTGCATCGGCGTCAGCGCCGTTATCCTGCTGACCTCACTGGGTAACAGTGCGCGCAGCTATGTCACGGGAGAATTCTCCGAACTGGGCACCAATATGATCATCGTCCTCCCGGGCCGCAACGAGACTACGGGAGGGATACCGCCAATCATGGGAGAAACCCCAAGGGACCTCACCGTCGATGATGCGCTGGCGCTCGGCAGAAGCCGGAGGATTACCGCCATCGCCCCTCTGATGATTGGATCGGCTCCGGTATCCGCCGGCGGACTCGAGCGTGAGGTAAACGTGATTGGCACCACCGAGGGTATGCAGACCGTCCGCCATCTGCAACTTGCCAGCGGCAATTTTCTTTCCCCTTCAGATCCCCATATCGCGGCACCCGTCTGTGTCCTGGGGGAAACCCTGCGCAAGGAACTGTTCGGAACGGCAAAATCCCTTGGAGAATGGCTCCGGATCGGCGACCGACGCTGTCGCATCATCGGAGTCCTCGCTGCCAGTGGGGTATCCATCGGTACAGATCTTGACGACATGGTAATCGTCCCTGTGGCAACCGCCCAGATGCTGTTTAATTCCTCCTCCCTGTTTCGTATTCTCCTGCAGGTGGGCACGCACAGCATGCCGGATGACACGGAGCGGGAGATCAGACGAATCATACAGGACCGACACGAGGGGGAAGATGACATCACGATCATCCATCAGGACAGTGTCGTGGCCACCTTCGACGAAATCCTGCTGGTGCTGACTGTGGGGATCGGCAGTATCGCCGGCATCAGTCTCGCCGTGGCAGGAATCCTGATCATGAATATCATGCTGGTATCGGTCAGTCAACGGACTTCCGAAATCGGTCTGCTTCGGGCTATAGGCGCACCGGCCGGGCAGATTCGGAAACTGTTTCTTGCCGAGGCGGTTTTGTTGTCGCTGATCGGCACCCTGTCAGGTTTACTGATCGGTTTTCTTGGCGCGGTCCTGATGCACCGTCTTTATCCCGTTTTGCCGCTGGCCGTACCCACATGGGCGGTGTTGGCGGCTGCCGGTACGGCCATGCTGACCGGTCTGGTTTTTGGCGCATTGCCGGCGATCCGCGCGGCGCGCCTTAATCCGGTCGCCGCCCTGTCCCGCAGATAACATGCGCAGTACAGACCACCTTCGTCTTGCCGCAGGCGCCATAACCGCCCATCCCGCACGCTCCATCCTGACCGTGCTGGGAATCATGGTAGGGATCGCCGCAGTCATTCTGCTTACGGCCATCGGTGAAGGCGTCAGGCTTTATGTACTCGCGGAGTTCACCCAATTCGGAACCAATCTGATCGCCGTGTTCCCGGGCAGAAATACCACCCTGGGGATCTCCGGCGCCACGATCAGCACGATCCGGCCGCTTTCCCTTGACGATGCCACCGCTCTCGAACGGTTGGACCAGGTGACTGCCGTGGTACCCGTGATACAGGGCAATGCCCGGATTGAATATGGCAAACTTGGTCGGAGATCCATGGTGCTCGGCGTAGGTGCGGGCGTACCGGAGGCCTGGCAGATGCCCGTGGCGTCAGGAAGTTTTCTGCCGGGGGATAATCCAGGGACAGCACGCACCTACGCCGTCCTCGGGGACAGGATGCGGAAAGAATTATTCGCTGGGGTCAATCCACTGGGAAAGCGTATCCGCGTGGGCGGGGATCGATTCCGGGTGATTGGAGTCATGGCGCCCAAGGGACAGATGCTGGGTTTCGACCTGGACGACACAGTATACCTGCCTGTCTCCAGGGCCATGGAGATATTTAACCGGGAGGGTGTCATGGAAATCGATATCCTCTATGAGAGCAAGGCAAGGGCCGCATATGTGGAACAACGGGTCCGGGAACTACTGATTGCACGGCATGGCAGCGAGGATTTTTCCATCGTTACTCAGGACCAGATGCTGGAGGTACTGGATTCGATCATGAATATTCTCACCCTGGGTGTGGCGGCCATCGGCAGTATTTCGCTGCTGGTCGGCGCGGTGGGCATCATTACCATCATGACCATCACCGTTACCGAACGCACCGCGGAGATTGGTTTGCTTCGGGCGCTGGGCGCAAGGCGCCGTAATATCCTGTTGCTGTTTCTTGGCGAAGCCGTGCTGCTGGGTGGTGTGGGGGGAATTGCAGGAACCGGGCTGGCACTCGGCATCATCCTGCTGTTGCAAATCCTGGTAACCGGTCTGCCGCTCGAAATCGCTTGGAATTATGTCACCACAGCACTGCTTTTCTCTCTGGTCATCGGGATTCTCTCCGGTATCGCTCCAGCGATTCGCGCAGCGGCATTACATCCGCTGGAGGCGCTACGGGCGGAGTAAAGGTATTGGCGTCAGGTGATTCCTGGACTATGATGAACCGATGTCTATTGGTCCGCTGCAGAACCACGCGTCACCCAACCCTACCCAGGGGAAGATTCATATCCTCGTTGTTGATGATCAGTCCACTCCCAGGCGGATCCTGCAACGCATGCTGGAAAGCTCCGGTTATTCCGTAACACCGGCGGTATCCGGAATGGGGGCCTTGCACCTCATCGATGACCATGACTATACCCTGGTGCTGCTGGACTTCATCATGCCGGGCATGAACGGCATGGAGGTGCTGGAAAAAATACGTGCGCAATATTCCCAGACCGAACTCCCGGTCATCATGGTTTCAATGCACAGCGACAGTGATGAAATCTTCAAAGCACTCTCAATAGGCGCCAATGATTACATTATCAAGCCATTTGACTTCAAGATTCTCATGGCCCGTATCAATATCCAGATCTACTTGAAGCACAAGGAGGAAGCATTACGGGCCAAAGAACAACAGTTGACTATGATCATCGAGAATGCCCCCATCGGCATGTGGCTGTGTGATCAATCCGGTAAGACCTTGCAGGTTAACCACGCTGCCTGCGAGATGCTTGGTTTTTCCGAGGAGGAATTGCTGCTCAGAAACTACGCCCAGTTTACTCTTACCCATCCGGATGAACTGGAGGACAGCAAACACCATCTCGAAATGCTTCTATCAGGCAGGATCGATCACTACGATCTGGAAAAACGCTACCTGCACAAGAATGGACACTATATCTGGGTCCATGTCAGCGTTATCTTGCTTCAGGACAACGAGGGCAGACCTAACTTGCTTATCAAACAGGCCCAGGACATCACCCAGCACAAAATAGCGACGGAAATGCTTTCCCGTCATAAGCAGGAGCTCGAGGAACTCGTGCAAATTCGTACCCAGAACCTCCTGAAGTCCAATAACGATCTGGTACAGGAGATCGCCGAACGCAAGCGGGCGGAAGATATCCTCAAAAAACGTGAACTGCAGTTGCTGGAAGCGCAGCAGATCTCCCACATGGGTTTCTGGGAACGTGATCGGTCCACCGGACAGGTATTCTGGTCAGATGAAATATATTCCATACTTGGACTGGACAAAGAGCATTTTCAGCCCCAGCCAGGGGCCTTTGATGCATTTATACATCCGGATGATAAGGAGTTGACCCTGCAGATGGCTTTCGCCACCATGAATGAGGGGGCTCCGTTCAATCACCAGTACCGTATAATCAAACCAAATGGAGAGGTCCGCAAGATACACGGCCGCATCAAGATGCTCCCTGATCCGGATGGCCAGCCCCGCAGATTCATAGGGACCATTATCGATATCACAGAAGCCAGCCGTATGTCAGAGGAACTTTCCTTTCAGGAGAGCCATGATCTTCTGACTCGCCTCGTTAATCGGAAGGTATTCGAGGAACTCATCAGGGATTCACTTACGTTGCGCCGGCTTATTTCGGAGGACTTCGAACATATCGTCGTCTTCCTTGGTATCGATCAACTGAAGGTGATCAATGACACCTACGGCCATATAGCCGGCGATGAGTTGATATGCCAGCTCAGCCAGAACCTGCGGAAACGGCTCAGGAAACAGGATTCCCTGGCCCGCCTGGCGGGCAACCGATTCGGCATATTGATGGAAAACTGCACCCTGCAGGAGGCCCACAGGGTACTCGAGAACATCAGGCAATCCATGGGTGATTTCAATTTCATCTGGATGGAGAAACAGTTCAACACGACCATCAGTATTGGTGTGGTGCCGATCAGAGACTATAACAGCGATATCATCGAGATCCTCGCCAAAGCGGATCTTGCCTGCGGCGCCGCCAAGGAAGCTGGCGGGGACCGCATCCTTGTCCATACCGAGGATGATGAAACCGTCGGCCTGCGGCACGAGGAAATGTTGTGGGTGGAACGCATCGAATACGCCATGCGGGAAAACCGGATGTGCCTGTACTACCAACCCATCGTGGGGATCCGTCCAGACATCCGGGAGCAACATTATGAAATTCTGATCCGGATGGCTGACGAGAACGGCACGATGATATCTCCCAGCACATTCCTGCCCGCGGCGGAACGCTACAATCTTTCCAGCAGGATAGACCGTTGGGTGATTAGCAGTACACTGGAATGGCTTGAGAAATATTCGACCAGGGTCGAAGAGGATTTCTGCTGGGGGATTAACCTCTCCGGTCAGTCCCTGGCGGATGAAAATCTGCTCGGGTTCGTGATCCGGGAACTGGATAAATACAACATCCCACCACGCCATATCTACTTCGAGATCACCGAGACCGCTGCTATCGCCAATCTCAAGAACGCTGTCCGTTTCATCACTGCCATGCGAGGACATGGTGTGCGTTTTGCGCTGGATGATTTTGGAAGTGGTCTTTCTTCATTCGCCTACCTGAAAAACCTGCCGGTGGATTTTCTCAAGATCGACGGTATCTTCGTCCGGGGAATCGTGCATAACGACACGGATTATGCCATGGTCAAGGCCATCAATGACGTGGGCAAAGCCATGGGCAAGCAGACCATTGCAGAATTCGTTGAGGATTTTGCCATCATCGAGAAGCTGCGCGAGATTGGTGTCGATTTTGCCCAGGGTTATGGCATCTGCAGACCCATGCCCCTGGCGGAATTCTTTCAGCAGAACTGAATGTCAGGAGCTTAGGGCTCACTTAGAAGCAGCAAGAGGACTGCGGATTCATTCACCAGGGGATTACGGCCGCCACCCACTTCCAGGCCATCGCTCATGCCATCCCCATCCGTGTCCGCCACCCAGGGGTTGGTGTTCTTCTCTGTCTCGATGGTATCCGCAAGTCCGTCATTGTCATCATCCTCATCACAGCTATCCCCCTGGTTATCCGTATCATGATTTCCCTGGTCGGGGTTGGGCAGCGACGGGCAGTTATCCTCCTGATTCACGATGCCGTCATCGTCGGTGTCCGTATCGATCCGGATATTCACGATTACGAGATGTTCGCTTTTGATATCATCAATAAATCCTCCAGGAAAATTTATTAGGGGCAACTCATAAAGAAACACCCCATTCAAAGGGTTCCCCGCATTCCAGACCACTTGCGATGCGATCTCGTCTACGACAGACATTCCATTGCCGGATACCACACCGAAGACTGTGTATCCTCCATTATCGCTATCGAGGCTTGCTGAATTGTCGGCCAGGTTGATAAACCACTGACTGGTGGCGCTGTTCGGGTCACCGCCAATCTTCGCCATGGCTATGGTGCCCCGAGTATTGGAACGATGAAATTCGTTAGCCACCGGCGCATCTGTAGGAACAATACCCAGGTTATTACGGAAGGTATTGGCAGTGCCCCGGTGAATGTACCCCCCGCCCTGGATCACAAAGCCGGGGACACTGCGGTGGATAAAGGAGTTCTGGTAATCCCCGTCCCCAACGTATTTCAGAAAGTTCGCCACCGTGTTCGGCGCCACCTCGTCAAACAGCTCCACCTCGAAGCTGCCGAGCGAGGTCTCC
The DNA here is from genome assembly GCA_001801825.1 of Gammaproteobacteria bacterium RIFCSPLOWO2_02_FULL_56_15. Lineage (GTDB taxonomy): Bacteria > Pseudomonadota > Gammaproteobacteria > Eutrophobiales > Eutrophobiaceae > 2-02-FULL-56-15. The sequence goes on from MGYR01000019.1 coordinate 13,742, forward strand.
ATGATGACGGTGGTGGCCCCCAGCAAAGGGGAACCGATCCCAAACCATACCGGGATGAGCAGACATAGGCATATTGTCATCGGCATCCTGCCGGTTCGTAAACCGGCAGGGATTCTGGCTTTCGATGCCATGGGGTTCTATCTCCTGGAGGTTCTTGCAGCGTGGCGTTAGCGCACCGGTCCATCCAGCACTCACGCGCCTAAGATCCGATGACTCAAGGTTCCGACTCGAACCACTGGCAGACCGCCTTGGGTTTACAGCGTGTGAATATGGCGCGCCTGACAGGATTTGAACCTGTGACATCTGGCTTCGGAGGCCAGCACTCTATCCCCTGAGCTACAGGCGCGGATTGAACCGTTTGCAATTACTGGAAGGCAAGTCTAGCGAAAGTTTGCCCGAATATCGACTACAGGTATACTTGAAGCCGGGGTTCCAAATTAAATTGTAACATTATTTGTTTGCACCGGGGTTATCACATGAGCGAAGAGAGAGATCGGATATTTTTCAGGAATTACCTCTTGGTCTTCGGACTGCTGGCGCTGATTATTGTCCTCTTTCTGGTGATTGCCCGGATTGTGGGCATCAATGAAGAGCCCGATGCAAAACTGCTGACCGGAGAAGTTGCCGAGTTGACCGCCCCGGTAGGCAGGCTGCGAATAAGCGGGCAGGAGCAGTCCGAGACGATACTGGACACGATTCCTGCCGCAGCCTCCGGCCCGGTACCAACCCCGGAGACCCCTGCTGCGGAAGCTGGCAGCGATATGGGGAAGCGGGTTTATAGCAGCCTTTGTTTCTCGTGTCACGGGACTGGATTGCCCGGTGTGCCTCAACTGGGAGATGTCGCCGCCTGGGAAAAAGTGCTCGGCCAGGGCATCGATACTGTGTACCAGCACGCACTCACGGGTTTCACCGGGGCCAGCGGCATGATGATGCCGGCCCGCGGAGGCAATCCGAATCTTTCCGATGCCGAGGTAAAGGCGGCGGTGGATTACCTGGTGGACAGCAACCGCTAGCACAAAGCGGCAAGCCTTCCCGGCTGCCCTTGCGGGATACCGCCGGGAACAGATTTATTTCCTAACGGTAATTGTCGACCGGCGCCAGTCGAATCAACCCCGGCCAGGGGGTTACGCCCCCACCGTTTGCAGGCCTGCGTAGGATACTACCAGCCACTTGCTGCCGGTTTTTTCGAAATTCACCTGTACCCGGGCGTTGCTTCCCCGGCCCTCCAGATGGATCACCGTACCTTCGCCAAAGCGCGCATGCAGCACCCGCTGGCCCGGATAGATCCCTGTATCACTCTGCTCTTCCGCGGCCTTTTGCCGGTACAGGCTCTGGTTGACTGTCCCGCCCAGGCGGACTTCCTCAATGAGAGTCTCCGGCAGTTCGCCGATAAAGCGTGAAGGCTGCGGATAATAGTCCGTTCCATGCATGCGCCGGTGCTGCGCATGGCTCAGGCCGAGACGTTGTTTCGCACGGGTGATGCCGACATAACAAAGCCTGCGTTCCTCCTCGAGTTGCCCCATATCCCCACTGCTGCGCTGGTGGGGAAAGAGCCCTTCTTCCATCCCCACCATGAATACCGAAGGAAACTCCAGGCCCTTGGCGGAATGCATGGTCATCAGATGGACGCAATCACTCCAGGCCTCTGCCTGGGTCTCACCGGATTCCAGTGCGGCATGGGCCAGAAATGCCGTAAGCGGCTCCATATCACCATGCACATCCGGGTTGTGCTCGAATTCCCTGGCTGCTGTGACCAGTTCTTCCATATTTTCGATCCTGGCCTGCCCCTTTTCCCCCTTTTCCTTCTTGTAGAGGTCAACCAGACCACTCTGCTTGATGACCGAATCCACCAGCCCTTCCAGGGAAGCATCCCTGACGTCTGCGGACATCCGGAGGATCAGCGTGATGAACTGCTGCAATGAGGAAAGCGCCCTGGCGGGCAGCAGTTTATCGTTGATCATCTGCCGGGCGGCGCTCCAG
>MGYR01000019.1:15730-16114 GCA_001801825.1 Gammaproteobacteria bacterium RIFCSPLOWO2_02_FULL_56_15
CCCGCCGCGCCAGGGTCCGCAACTCCTCGATGCTCTTCTGGCCGATACCCCGGGGCGGCGTATTGACAATACGCTCAAAGGAGGCATCATCTTCAGGGAACAGCGCCAGCCGGACATAGGCCAGAGAATCCTTGATCTCGGCCCGTTCATAGAATCGCATACCACCATAGACCCGGTAAGGCACCCCCTGCTGCATGAGGGCCTCTTCGAGTACCCGTGACTGGGCGCTCACCCGGTAGAGCACGGCATGGTCGTTGCAGGACAGCCCCGACGCTCTGGCCGCCTGGATGCGATTGACCACAAAACGCGCTTCATCCAGTTCATTGTAGGCGGTATACAGGGCGATCGGCTCTCCCGTGGCGCCCACTGTCCACAGCTCCTTGC
>MGYR01000019.1:16129-17248 GCA_001801825.1 Gammaproteobacteria bacterium RIFCSPLOWO2_02_FULL_56_15
TGTGGGCGATCAGGGCATTGGCCGCCTTGAGTATGACGCCGGTGGACCGGTAGTTCTGCTCCAGCTTCAGCAGACAGGCATTACGGAAGTCCCGCTGGAAATGCTGCATGTTCTCCACCCGGGCGCCCCGCCAGCTGTAGACGGATTGATCATCATCGCCGACCGCGAACAGGGCGCCGCTGTCTCCGATCAGTAACCTCAACCAGGCATACTGGAGGGCATTGGTGTCCTGGAATTCATCCACCAGCACATGCCGGAATCGCTGCCGGTAATGATTTATGATCGGTTCACGGTCCCGGAACAACTCGTGGGCCCGCAACAGCAATTCGGCGAAATCAACCAATCCGGCGCGGGCGCAGCTTTCCTCGTAGACACGATAGAGGTGGATCATCTGTGAGAGGACTGGATCGCCCTGATCGTCGATATGCTGCGGACGCAGACCTTCATCCTTCCGGGTATTGATGAACCACTGGACCTCGCGCGGGGTATAACGGGATTCATCCAGGCGTTGCTCCCGAATCAGGCGGCGTATGGTACGGAACTGGTCCTCGCTGTCCAGGATCTGGAAATTCTCCGGTAATCCGGCATCCTGCCAGTGCGCCCGCAACAGCCGGTGCGCCAGACCGTGAAACGTGCCGACCCACATGCCACCCACGGAGACCTGCAGCAGGCGCTCGATACGCCCCCGCATCTCGGCCGCCGCCTTGTTGGTGAAAGTCACCGCGAGGATCCCGTGGGGACTGGCTGCGCCGGTCTGTATATACCAGGCGATACGGTGGACCAGCACCCTGGTTTTCCCGCTCCCGGCTCCTGCCAGCACCAGGAGATTCCCGCTCGTGCTCGCCACCGCCTCCCGTTGCGCCTGGTTCAGGTTATCGAGTATCGAAGAGACATCCATGCCGGTCATTCTAATACAGAAGCCCGAAATCAATCGACACCGGCCCTTGGGTTTTCTTAGAATGGGGCTGGATCCCATCTACAGGAAACGCCGGTGAACGGTATTGATAATGGAAAGCACAAACAGGAACTGATGGACATCGTGCAACAGACCCTGGATCTGGCCAGCAGCGCCGGGGCGACCGCTGCGGAAGTGGATATCGGTACGGGTAGTGGATTGTC
>MGYR01000019.1:17279-21226 GCA_001801825.1 Gammaproteobacteria bacterium RIFCSPLOWO2_02_FULL_56_15
ATCGAACATCAGCGGGACAAGGGTCTTGGCGTAACCGTGTACCTGGACCAGCGCAAGGGCAGCGCCAGCACCACGGATTTTTCAACACCTGCCCTGCGTGACTGTATCCGGGCGGCCTGCGCTATCGCCTCGCATACCAGCCCGGATGAATATGCCGGCCTCCTCGACCCGCAGTACCTGGCGCGTGAGATACCCGATCTGGATTTACACCATCCCTGGCGGATCAACCCGGATCAGGCAATTGCACTGGCGGTTGCCTGCGAGGATGCCGCGCGATCCGCCGATCAGCGGATCCGGAATTCCGAAGGCGCCAACCTGAATTCCTATTCCGGCACCCATGTCTATGGCAATAGCAACGCCTTCATCAACGGCTGGGACTGGTCCAACCACAGCCTTGACTGTGCGGTGATCGCCGAGGAAAACGGTAGCATGCAGCGTGACGGCTGGTACACCCGCGGCCGGGATCCCGACACACTGGAGGATATCGTCGCCGTCGGCCGGGAAGCAGGCCGGAGGGCTGCGGCACGATTAGGCGCCAGGAAACTGAAGACAGCCAAAGTGCCGGTCATCTTCGAGGCGCCCGTCGCGGGCGGTCTGTTCGGCGCCTTCATCTCGGCAATCTCCGGCGGCGCCCTGTATAGAAAGTCCAGTTTCCTCCTGGATAAACTCGGGCAAGCTGTATTTGCCGACCGCATCAACATCCACGAGCAGCCTCACCTCAGGAAAGGCATCGGCAGCGCGCCCTTCGACAACGACGGCATGGCAACCCGGGACCGGAGACTGGTGGCCGATGGCGTACTGCAGGGCTATGTACTCAGTGCCTATTCCGCACGCAAACTGGGCATGGAACCCACGGGTAATGCCGGTGGCGTGCATAATCTCATCATCGAACATGACGGGATCAGCCGGCAGGAACTGATCCGGCGAATGGATCGGGGTCTGCTGATCACCGACCTGATCGGCTATGGTATCAACCTGGTGACAGGCGATTATTCACGCGGTGCGGTCGGCATGTGGATAGAGAACGGCGAAATCCAGCACCCGGTCGAGGAGATCACCATCGCCGGGAGGCTCCAGGACATGTTCAGGAATATCATCGCGATTGCCGATGATATCGACACGGGCGGAAATATACGGACCGGATCAGTTTTGATTGAAGATATGACTGTCGCCGGATCCTGATCCGCGGAAACCAAGAGCGCAGCGATGGTAGTCATGAACCACTTATACGTTACCACCCCGGATCCACCTGAACCATGAACCTGCCGTTACCGGGATCCAAAAACCAGGACAGCCACCGCCTTCTCGAAGAGGTGGTGCGAGCGGCCGCTCAGGTCATTCTCGGCAAGGAGCAGGTCGTCCGCCTCTCCTTGACCTGCCTGATCGCCCGCGGTCACCTCTTGATTGAGGACCTGCCCGGCGTCGGCAAAACCACCCTGGCCCATGTCCTGGCCAACATCCTGGGTCTGAGTTTCCAGCGTATCCAGTTCACCAGTGATCTGATGCCCGCAGACATCCTCGGAGTCTCCGTTTTCAACCGCGATCTTGGTGTATTCAATTTTCATTCCGGCCCGATATTCTCTCAACTCATCCTGGCGGACGAAGTCAACCGCGCCACTCCCCGCACACAGAGTGCCCTGCTGGAGGCCATGGAAGAGAGGCAGGTCACCATAGACGGGAAATCACGGCCCCTGCCGGCGCCATTTTTCGTGATCGCCACCCAGAATCCTTCCCACCAGGTAGGCACATTTCCATTGCCGGAATCCCAGCTTGATCGTTTCAATATGTGCCTGCAGCTGGGGTATCCGGATACGGAGGCGGAACGGGAATTACTGCGCGGCCGGGACCGACGGCAGGTGCTTGGAGAGATACAACCGGTGCTGAGCCTGGAACAGCTTGCGGCGATACAGGCCGAAGCGGAACAGGTCACAATCGCCGACGCCCTGCTGGATTACCTGCAGGGACTGCTTGAATACAGCCGTATCTGCTCCGATTACAGCGCCGGTCTGTCGCCGCGGGCCGGGCTGGCAATCCTGCGCAGCACCAGGGCGTGGGCCCTGTTGCAAGGCCGCGCTCACGCCCTGCCCGAGGATATCCAGGCCGTTCTGCCCGGCGTCATCAACCACCGGCTGAATTTCAGCAGGTCACAGGCGGGGGCAGGATATTCAGCGGCAGCCTCGCTGATCGAGCAGGTGCCCGTTCCCTGAACGCCCATGAATAATGCCGTTGTCCTGGAACGACTGCCATTACTGCCCGGTGCAACAGAGCAGGACACCGGCAAGTATCAACGACGGCGCGTCTATATCTTTCTCACCCGGCAGGGGGGAATGTTTTGCTTCATGCTCATGACCATGCTGGTGGGAGCCGTCAACTACAACAACAGCATGGCCTATATCCTGTCCTTCCTGCTCTCCAGCCTGTTTATGATCTGTATCCTGCACACCTACTGCAACCTGCGGGGATTGATCATCGGCATGCCGGAATGCAAACCAGTGCATGCCGGCGATCGCCTCCAGATCCCCGTACTTTTCGAAAACCGGATTGCCACATACAGAATAGGTATCCGCCTGGAATACGCCCCGGAGCGGGCACAGCAACTCGCGCTGCCCCCGGCAAGCTGTCCGGACCCGCTACTCCTCGATTTCACTAAAGAGGGTCTGCAATCCGCGTATATCACCACAACCCCCATGCCAAGGGGGGTGTTCCACCCGGGTCGTTTCCGGATATCCAGTACCTTTCCATTGGGTCTCTTCATCGCCTGGTCCTATATCCACTTCGACCGCGACTGTGTTGTCTATCCAGAACCTGCCGGATCCATGCAACTGCCGGAACAGTCCGGCGATCAATCCCAGGAACAGCCGGGAACCCAGGCCGGCAGCGAGGATTTTACCGGCCACCGCGCTTACCATAGCCTCGACCCGGTCAGGATGGTGGACTGGAAGAAATATGCCGCGGGCCAGGGTCTCCTGGTCAAGCGCTTCAGCGGCAGCGGTGCAGGGAAGCTCTGGTTTCAGTGGCAATCGATAACGGACCCGCACCAGACCGAGCAACAGTTGTCCCAATTCTGTCTGTGGATCATGGAAGCAGACCGGCGTGGTCTGTTTTATGGACTCGAACTTCCCGGCCTGCGGATTGAGATGGATCGGGGAAGCATCCACAGGCATCGCTGTCTGCACGCCCTCGCTGCTCATGGTTCCCCTGCCTCCCCTGCCTGACGGCAAACACCTCCGTTTCTTCCCGGCCCTGCTTTGGCTGTATCTGGGTATCGTGCTTGCTGTGCTCGTGCATATCCCGAGGATACCGGCGTGGATCAGCCTGGCATTTCTGCTGCTATGCACCTGGCGGCTGCTGTATTCCGACGCGAGAGGTCGACTGCGTCATCATTCCGCAGGGCTCATGAAGTCTTTTTCCCTGTGTCTGGCGGTGGGCATCGTTACGGGTGTGTTACTCAGCTATGGCACACTGGTGGGACGTGAGGCCGGCGTCTCACTCCTGATACTGCTCGCCGGCATGAAATTCCTCGAGATCCGCGAGCCGCGCGACTATCACGTCGCGGGCTTCCTCGGGCTCTTTCTCATCCTGACCGGTTTCATCTACTCCCAGTCGATCCCGGTCGCCTGTTACATGATACTGGTGGTCGTTATCCTCCTGTCCGCCCTGATCGCCTGCAATGACCCCGCCAAGGCGCTGTCGAGCCGGGAACGGTTTCAAATCGCTGGGACCATGCTGTTGCAGTCACTGCCGCTGGTGTTACTGATATTTATCCTGTTCCCGCGGATCTCCGGACCGCTCTGGGGCCTGCCGAGGGATGCCCACAGCGGTCTCAGCGGCCTCAGCGATGAAATGTCACCCGGCGTCATCACCCAACTCATCCAGTCCGATGAGATCGCCTTCCGGGTGAAATTCGAAGGCGAGCCGCCGGCCAAGTCATCCCTGTACTGGCGGGG
>MGYR01000019.1:21278-22489 GCA_001801825.1 Gammaproteobacteria bacterium RIFCSPLOWO2_02_FULL_56_15
CAACCCGCGCCGCCACGCCTGCGGCTGGAGGGGGCGGCTATCAGCTATACCGTTACCCAGGAACCGGGGCGAAACAGCTCCCTGTTCGCCCTGGAGATGCCCGCCGGGCCCCCTGCGGGGTCGTTTTTCACCCATGACCTGCAGATCCGCTCTCAACTACCCTTGGAACAACGCAAGCAATATTCCCTGATCTCTCACACGGCCTACCGGCTGGAGTCCGGGGATGAGCTGGAAATGGGTATGGCCTTGCAACTGCCCTTTGATTATCACCCACGCGCGCTGAAGCTGGGCAGGTCCTGGCGGGAGGAGCGACTACCGCCCCGGGAAATCATCCGCAAGGCGCTGCTGATGTTCAACGAGGAGTCGTTTTATTACACCTTGACCCCACCTCCGGCCTACAGCGACATCATCGACGAATTCCTGTTTGATTCCCGACAGGGATTTTGTGAACACTACGCAGCAGCCTTCGTGGTGCTGATGCGGGCGGCGGGGATCCCCGCCCGGGTCATTACCGGCTACCAGGGCGGCAGTATGAATCCATTGGACGGATATATGGTGGTCCGGCAGCGTGATGCCCACGCCTGGACCGAGGTCTGGCTCGAGGAAAGCGGCTGGACGCGCATCGATCCGACTTCCGCGGTATCCCCGGCCAGGGTCAGTGAAGGGATTCTGAGCGCCCTGCCGGACAGCATCATCGATGTGCCTGCGGGTCTCGCAGGCAGCAGCTTCATGCGCACCCTCTGGAGACGGGTCCGGAATACGGTCGAGGCCGTCGACAACCGCTGGAATCAGTGGGTACTTTCTTATGACCGTAACCGGCAACAACGATTGCTCCGCAGTTTCGGCCTGGGGAACATGGACTGGCAGGGCATGCTGATCACACTCGGTGTGCTGAGCGGCCTGATGCTGTTGATACTTGGGGCCCTGATGTTCAGGCCACGGACGAAACTCGGCGATCGCTCCCGCCTGCTTTATGATCTTTACTGCCGGAGGCTAGCCCGGATCGGAATCCGCCGGCGCGCCAGTGAAGGTCCCGATGATTTTGCCAAGCGGGTACGGTTGCTGCGCCGGGATCTCAGCCTGCCTGTCACCGAGATCACGAGGCTCTATATCTTGGTGCGCTATGCCGGCAGAAACGAGGTGCTGGGGGCCCTGCAGCATCAGGTCAGAGATTTCCGACCGCGGGCCGGAACCGCCTGAGTCGCTAAATA
>MGYR01000020.1:0-9987 GCA_001801825.1 Gammaproteobacteria bacterium RIFCSPLOWO2_02_FULL_56_15
TGCCGCTTCTTCGGTTTGTCCAACGGCTATTGGCTGCGTGCGCAGGCTGCCTTTGACACAGAGGTCGCTGAGCGCGCAATCGGTCCCAAGCTGGTGAGTATCAGACCTTGGTCCGCGCACGTGGCCCAACAAACCGTTGCAACGGTCGCGCGAAAAACCGCGCGCCGTTGAACGGTGACGTTCGGCCCCATTGAACTGCCCTCCAAGTGTCCCTTGACATCTGTAGCTCAGAGGCTACACTACTTCCATGCGAGTCGTAGAGACGGAGTTCTATCGCAAATGGATCAATGGGCTGAAGGATCGCGCCGGCAGAGCTCGGATTCAGGTTCGCGTTGACCGGCTGGTCCATGGGAACCCAGGCTCGCACCGCAACCTGACTGATGGCGTATCGGAGTTGAAGATAGATATTGGGCCGGGATACCGCGTTTACTACACGCAACGGGGGACCCGACTCATCCTACTGCTCGCCGGCGGAGAGAAGTCAACGCAACAGGGCGATATCAAGATGGCCATTCACTTGGCCAGGAACTTTGAGGAGTAGCAAGCTATGCCTAAGACCATCCGGAAGAAGGCAGCAAAGACCAAGACTATGCCGTATGACGTTGCCGCACAACTGCGTACTCCAGAGGAGATGGCTGCTTATCTTGATGCCTGGCTCGAAGAAGCACCTGATGACGCGACCGGTATCGCCAGAGCACTCGGTGACATTGCTCGTGCAAAGGGCATGACAATAGTCGCAAAGGAAGCAGGTCTAAGTCGTGAGAGCCTGTATCGGGCTCTTAGCGCCGATGGGAACCCAAGCTTTGCGACTGTGCTGAAGGTCGCAAAGGCGCTTGGTGTCAAGCTGCACGCGGAGGCCGCCTAGGCTGCCGGCCATTCAATAGGCGGAGCGGAAGCTTTCGCTCCCGAAGTCTGCAGTGGCGAGGTAAGAATGACCGATGAAATAGTCTTCTATACGAATCCTATATCCCGGGGGCGTACGGTCCGTTGGATGCTTGAGGAGGTAGGTGCGCCTTATCGAACTGAGGTGCTGGAATTTGGCACAACGTCGCCGCTTGACCTAAAGCGGACATATCGGAGCGATTAGGATCGCGCCGCATAACCACCGCATGCAGTGAACGCGGTATGGGTCGGCCGCCGAAGCTAGTCGCCGGCAGCGCGTCGCTAACGCGGATCGTTATGCCATAAATTACTTTCTACGAGGAGGGCTATATCATGGGTCGTACTCTTGCTTTGTTGTACGGTGCAGTTTGCTATTTGATCTTTTTCGTCACATTTCTCTACGCGATTGGATTCGTCGGCGATCTGGTTGTGCCGAAGACAATTGATTCGGGCACAGCAGGTTCATTCGGTCAAGCGCTACTGATCAATGTGCTATTGCTTGGTATCTTCGCTGTTCAGCACAGCGTCATGGCGCGGCCGGCCTTCAAGCGTTGGTGGACGCAGTTCGTTCCGCAGGCAGTTGAGCGCAGCACTTATGTGTTGCTATCAAGCCTTGCACTGATTCTGCTCTACTGGCAGTGGCAGCCGATGAATGGGGTGGTTTGGGACGTCGAAAACATAGCGGGGCGTAATCTCTTGTGGGCGATCTTCTTTATAGGCTGGGTGATGGTGCTGGTCAGCACATTCTTAATTAATCACTTTGATCTGTTCGGCCTGCGACAGGTCTACCTGTATATGAAAGCTAAGGAGTACACCCATATCGCTTTCAGAACGCCGTTTCTCTATAAGTTTGTGCGGCACCCGATCATGCTGGGGTTTATCATCGCCTTCTGGGTGACGCCTCACATGACGGTTGCCCATTTGGTTTTTTCCATTGCCACGACTGCCTACATCCTGATCGCCCTGCAATTCGAGGAGCGGGATCTGGTGAGTTATTACGGCACAGCATACGAAGAGTATCGGCAACAGGTTTCGATGATCCTGCCGTTCCCAAAGAAAAAGTGAGCAGCTAGCCTAAGCACCCAGTCAACACGGCGGCTCCCGGTTGGGAATACCGCGAATACCGCTTTTGGTCTCCAAGCGGTATTCGCAAAGCCGCGGGGAATGGCTCAACCGGGCGCCTTGAGAAGGGAAACCTGTGGATCAAGCTCGGAATCACCTTCACTGACCGCGACAAGCTTGTAATGGCTGTGTTCGCCGCGCACGATTTTGAACCGGGAGCGGGGCACACCCAGCCGGTCGGCCAGGAATTCCACGAGTCTGTGATTGGCCTTGCCGTCGACCGGCGGAGCCTTGATCCGGAGCAACAGGCGGCCGTTCCGTACACCCACGACTGCATCCTCGCCGGCCCGGGCTTGCAACTGGATGCTTAGATACAGGATATGGCGCTCGCGCCGGAACCAGTCATCAGAAGACATAACCGGACAGGGTATAGCCAAAGTACATGAGTGGCTTAACCAGCAGGATGATCAGCAGTTGCAGCACGATCAGCACCAACCAGGGAGAGAAATCCACGCCGCTCACTGGAGGCAGCAGGCGTTTTGCGGGACGCAGCATGAAATCGGTCAGCCGATGGAGCAACACGGTCCCCGGGTTATAGGCGCCGGGGCTGACCCAGCTGATGATCACCTGGATGATGATGGCGAACATCAGGATATAGATACCGAGGCGGACCAGACTGGCAAAACTTAGTACCAGCAGGCCGGAGAGGGAGGGCACCGGGGCGTCGCCGAACAGACCTACCAGCACCAGTTCCAGTATCTGCAATGCGAACAGCAGCAAAAGGCAGGCCCAGTCGACTCCGCCATATCCCGGGATCCAGCGTCTCAGCCGGCGCAGCGGGGGGTTGGTTAGGGTTACGATAAACTGGGAGAGCGGGTTGTAAAAATCGGCCCGGACACATTGCAGCAGGAAGCGCAGGGCGACGATCAGGATGTATAGATCAAAAAGGGTGCTGACCAGGAAAATCCCGGCCTCAGACAGGTAGTTAGTGCTCACTCTCTGTTTCCGAATCGATCTGCAAGTTCAATGGATCGATCACGGGCTGCCTGCAGGGCATGCAAGACCAGTTGATCAATCCGGCCTCGGGTCAGGACCGTGATAGCAGCCTCTGTCGTACCTCCGGGAGAAGTCACCTGCTGCCTGAGCGTGGCGGCGCTATGGCTGGATTCCATCACCATCTTTGCTGCGCCCAGAGCCGTTTCCATGGTCAGTAAACGGGCCTGCTCGGCAGGCAGTCCGAGGACCACTGCGGCCTGCTCCAGAAGCTCCATGAGCAGGAAAAAGTAGGCGGGGCCACTGCCGGAGAGCGCGGTTACGGTATCCAGGTGCTGCTCTTCCTCGAGCCAGACCACGGCTCCCACGGAGCGCAGCAAGGCCTCGGCCTGCTGCCGATGTTCCGTCCCTACCTGTTGATTGGCGAAAAGCCCTGAAACCCCGGTGCGGATCATGGCCGGGGTATTAGGCATCGCCCGGACTACCGGCAAATCACGGCCCAGCCAGCGGCTGATTGCCGCCACACGAATACCGGCAGCAACGGAGATGACCAGCGGAAGCTGGGAAATATCCATGGCCGCGGCCAGTGCCGTCAGTGTCGCCTGCATCTGCTGCGGCTTGACGGCCAGCACGAGGACATCGGCCTGATGGACGATCTCCGGGTTGTCGGCGTATACCTCGATGCCGAACCTGCTACGAGCGGTATCACGCTGCTCTGGATCCGGGTCGATGGCGCATATCCGTTCCGTGCGGTAACCATCGGCCAGCAGCCCGCTGATCAAGCTCCGTCCCATGTTGCCACAACCGATAAAACAAAGACTCTTGTCTTTCATCCTGGGTGTCCGCTCCCACAGTTCCTGAAGGTGTATGGGCCTATTGTAATTAATTACGCCGAGATAGTCAGTTGTCGACAGGCGCGGCTCCGTGGCATGCTCCGAAAACATCAGTACCTATGCGTATCATGGTTGCACCCTCCGCAATGGCTGCCTCGAGGTCTGAGCTCGTACCCATGGAAAGGGTATCCAGAGGATAACTCTCAGCTCGCAGACGCGAATAAGCTTCATGCAGTAAGCGGAATGGCATCCGCTGTGCAGTAAAATCATCACTGAGCGGCGGCATGGTCATCAGCCCGCGCAGCGCCAACCGGGGCAACCGGAGGATCTCCGCAGCCAGTCCGGGAAGCTGTTCCACACCGGTCCCCGACTTGCTTGCCTCGTCGCAGATGTTGACCTGAAGACAGATATTCAACGGTGGCAGTCCCGGAGCACGCGCATCATTCAGGCGTTGCGCGATCTTCAGCCGGTCTACGGAATGCACCCAGGCGAATCGAGCGGCGATGGGGCGGGTCTTATTCGACTGCACCGGCCCGATGAAATGCCATTCCAGATCACCGGTTCCAAAGGTATCCATCTTGGTAATGGCTTCCTGCAGATAATTTTCCCCGAACCGGTATTGTCCTGCGGATAGCGCCTCCCTGATCTCCTCCATACTGCGATTCTTGCTGACCACGAGCAGTTTTACTGACCCCGGCGGACGGTGAAATCGAAGTTCCGCAGTATGGATCCGATCCCATAGGGATTTTAGGTTCATATGGATGGTATTCATGGACTGGCAGTGGTCTATACTTCAGAATGTCAGTACCATTGTGCCGCAAGTGTATATCCGTGGTAAACAAAACCGGCAACTCCTCGCAATGTAGGATTGAAATTCGGACCACCGTGGCATGAATCCATGTTCCGGAGATCAGTTATAATACAGTCGCGTGTAAGCTTTACTACCTGTTCAGGAGGTTTTTGATGGATATCGGTGAATTACTGGCTTTCAGTGTCAAAAACGGCGCCTCGGACCTGCATCTTTCAGCCGGGCTGCCGCCAATGATACGGGTTGATGGCGATGTCCGCCGCATCAATGTGCCGCCGCTAGACCACAAAGAAGTTCATGACATGGTCTATGACATCATGAATGACAAACAGCGCAAGGATTACGAGGAATTTCTGGAATGCGACTTCTCCTTTCCGGTGCCGAATCTGGCGCGATTCCGGGTCAATGCAGCCAATCAGAACCGCGGCGCCTTCGCCGTATTCAGGACCATTCCGTCTGATATCAAGTCACTTGAGCAGTTAAATGCACCAAAAATCTTCGAGACAATTTCAGATTTTCCCCGGGGTGTAGTGCTGGTTACCGGCCCCACCGGGTCGGGCAAATCAACCACGCTGGCGGCCATGGTCAACCACAAGAATGAGACCGAATACGGCCATATCCTTACGGTGGAAGACCCCATTGAATTCGTTCATGAAAGCAAAAAATGCCTGATCAACCAGCGTGAGGTTCACCGCGATACACTCGGCTTTAATGAGGCGCTGCGTTCCGCACTGCGTGAAGACCCGGACGTCATCCTGGTGGGCGAAATGCGCGACCTGGAGACCATCCGCCTGGCGCTTTCCGCCGCTGAGACCGGCCACCTGGTATTCGGCACGCTGCACACCAGTTCCGCCGCCAAAACCATCGACCGTATCGTCGACGTCTTTCCGGCGGCGGAAAAGGAAATGATACGCTCAATGTTGTCCGAATCCCTGCGCGCGGTAATCTCGCAAAACCTGCTCAAGAAAAAAGGCGGCGGCCGTGTGGCGGCCCACGAGATCATGATTGGAACACCGGCAATCCGGAACCTGATACGGGAAAACAAGATCGCCCAGATGTATTCGGCAATACAGACCGGCCAGCAGTACGGTATGCAGACCCTGGACCAGAATCTGCACGACCTGGTAAACAAGGGGGTCATAGACCGCGACCAGGCAAGAACCAAAGCAGCCAATAAAGACAGTTTCTGATTACAGAACAGCTTATAGCGGAGGCGTCCCGTGGAAAGAGAACAAGGTATAAAATTTATGCGCGATCTTCTCAAGCTGATGGTTGAGAAGAAAGGCTCGGATCTGTTTGTCACCGTCGGTTTTCCGCCGGCTATCAAGGTCGACGGCAAGGTTACCCCGGTTTCCAAGACCAGTCTCACGTCTGAAAACACCAAGGCGATGGTCTACGCCGTCATGAATGACAAGCAATTAAAAGAGTACGAGGCCACCAAGGAATGCAACTTCGCCATCGCTCCCAAGGGGATCGGGCGCTTCCGCGCCAACGCCTATATACAGCAGGGATACTGCGGCCTGGTCTGCCGTACCATCGAAACCGAAGTCCCCACCATAGACAAACTGGGGCTGCCGGAGATCCTCAAGGAGGTGGTGATGACCAAGAACGGGCTGGTCATCATGGTGGGTGGCACCGGCTCAGGGAAATCAACGTCACTGGCGGCCATGATCAACTACCGCAACGAAAATTCTCATGGTCACATCATCACCATTGAAGACCCCATCGAGTACGTTCACCCCCACAAAAACTGCATTATCATGCAGCGCGAAGTGGGCGTGGATACGGATGACTGGGATATCGCCCTGAAAAACACCCTGCGCCAGGCCCCGGATGTCATCCTGCTCGGTGAAATCAGGGCCCGGGAAACCATGGAATTCGGTATCGCCTTTGCCGAAACCGGACACCTGGCCATGGCGACGCTTCACGCGAACAGTTCCAACCAGGCCATGGACCGGATTATCAACTTTTTCCCCGAGGAACGCCGGGCACAGCTTCTCATGGACCTTTCCCTGAACCTCAAGGCCGTAATCTCGCAACGCCTGCTGAAAAAAATAGACGGCAAGGGCCGTGTGGCCGCCATCGAGATCCTGCTCAATACCCCCTTGATGTCCGATCTCATCCTCAAAGGCGAGATCCATGAGATCAAGGCGCTGATGAAGAAGTCGAATGAACTGGGTATGAAAACCTTTGACCAGGCGCTGTTCGATCTGTTCGAGGCGGACCTGATCACCTATGAGGATGCCTTGAGGAACGCCGACTCGGTCAACGAACTGCGCCTGCGGATCAAACTGGAGGGCAAGGCCGCCAAGGATAGTGACAGGCTGGAAGGGCTGGATCACCTCAGCCTGCATGAGGATGAAGAAAAAAACAAGGGCATGATGATGCGCTGATCCTCCGCCCGGCCCAACGCCTGCAAGCTGTCATTCACAAATCAGGAACCTGTTAAGCATGGATATATTTCCCTATCTGAAACTGATGGTTGAAAAAAAGGCCTCCGATCTCTTCTTCACGGTCGGCAGCCCGGTCAAGATCAAGCTCGAAGGCAAGGCATCGCCGGTGGGCAAGACCGTCCTCACCAGTGAACTCAGCAAGGCTGCAGCCTATGGCATCATGAGTGAGTCGCAAAAGAAACGGTTCGAGGAAAATTTTGAATGCGATTTTGCCATCGGGCTGCCTGATGGGACGGCGCGCTTCCGGGTCAATGTGTTCAGGCAGCGGGGTGAAGTCGGCATGGTGCTGCGCTTGATCCCCAGCATCATCCCCACCCTTGAGCAACTCGGACTGCCCGATATCCTGGCGGAGCTGATCAATCACAAACGTGGCCTGATCCTGATGGTGGGCGCCACGGGTTCCGGTAAATCCACCACCCTCGCGGCCATGTTGAATCACCGCAATGACACCATGTCAGGGCACATCCTGACGATCGAGGACCCGGTCGAATTCAGCCACCCGAACAAGAAATCCATCATCAACCAGCGGGAAGTGGGCGTGGATACGCTGTCCTACCGAAATGCCCTGAAGTCTTCCCTCCGCGAGGCTCCGGATGTGATTCTGATCGGGGAGATTCGAGACCGTGAAACCATGGAAGCGGCTATGGAACTCTCCAATACGGGACACCTCGCGGTTTCCACCCTCCATGCGAACAATTCGAACCAAGCCATGGAGCGGGTCATCAACCTGTTCCCCCAGGACCTTCACAAACAACTGTTCATGGACCTGTCCCTCAACATTCGGGCGGTCATTTCCCAACGGCTGGTTACCGGGGTCGACGGCAAGCGCTGTGCCGCCATCGAGATCATGATCAACACTCCGCATATCAGCGAACTGATCCTGAAAGGGGAGATCGACGAGATCAAGGTGGCCATGCAGGAAAGCGGTCAACGCGGCATGCAGACCTTCGACATGGCGCTGTATGACCTCTACCACGAAGGCCGTATCGAACTGGAGGAAGCCCTGAACAACGCCGATTCCCGATCCAATCTGGAAGCCAAGATCAACTTCGGATAAATATATACTCCCTTCTCCCCCCGGGACGACTCCAGGGATGGAGGAGGTAGGACGAAGTCCGGAACCAGAGTCGAGAAGGGCGGGACACTAATCCGTGTACACCTGCGCAGCGTCAAAGACCGGGCCATCCACGCAAACCCTGCGCATGGCCGTCCCCTGATCCGTATGGACTGGAACGGTGCATCCGGCACATCCACCCACACCGCAGGCCATGAATTCCTCCAGCGAAATCTGGCACGGCAGGGTGAATTCCCTGGCCAGCCGGGCAACGGCCGCGAGCATGGGTTCCGGACCGCAGGCAAATACCTCAATTCCCCGCAGGGCAACCGTATCCAGTTGTCGCAGCCAGAGGCGGGCGAGATCGGTCACCAGGCCCGCATGACAGCCCGCATAACCCTGTCCGCTGCAAAGGCGGTTCGGGATACCCCAGTCCTCCAGCAAGGGCATGGCGGCGATGACCCCGTCCGGAATTCCAGCGACCAGGATCCGGGAAGGTATGGGGGTGAAAGGAAAGGGTACTTCCGAACCCATGATGACCAATGGCCGATAGTTCTCTCTGCTCTGCCGGAACCAGTCAGCCAGGAAGATCATGGGGGGGATCCCCACACCACCTCCGATCAGCAATGGTCGCTTGCGTTCCGGGTCAGGTCTGAAAGACACCCCGATAGGACCCAGCAGGCTCAGTTTCTCGCCGATCTGCCGCATGGCAAGCAACCGCGTACCGCGGCCGTGGGCCTTGTAGAGGATTTCGATCCAACCGGCATCCGGATCGGTGCGCAGGATGGACATGGGCCTGCGCATCGGCAAGCCGGGATCACAGCTGAGATGGATGAAATTTCCCGGCGCCGCCGCACTGGCTGTTGCCGGGGCTTTAAGGCGCATGAGGTACTGATCCGCTGGCATGGCCTGATGCTGTAGTATCACTGCATCTTCCAGGTGGATGGTCTCACGGGTGACGGGATAACGGCCGCCGACGCCGGACTTCAGGTCACTCGCCGGCATGGATCCTGGGTAGCTGCTGCATTAACCGGGTTTCCTCCGGTGTAGACGGGGCGTCCATCCAGCAGTGTATAGTCAATTTTTCCACGCAGACGTCTGCCCAGAAAGGGTGAATTCTTGCCGGCGCTGACGATTGCGGATTCGTTCAAGAGCCACTCACGCCGGGTATCGATGATCGCCACGTCGGCCTGGGCACCCTTGGCCAGACTGCCTGATTCCACGCCGAGTATCTTTGCCGGATGGTTGGTCAAACAACTGACCGCCGTTCTCAGATCCAACTTTTTCTGATCCACCAGATCCAGCAACAGTGGGAACAGGACTTCCAGGGTGGAAGCGCCAGGCTCGGTTTCACTGAAGGGAGCCGCCTTGGCGTCCATATCATGGGGCTGGTGATCGGAACACACGGCATCGATCAGGCCATCCGACACCGCCTGGATCAGGGCCGCCCGATCCCGGCGACTGCGCAGGGGGGGGATCAAATGGCAGTTGACGTTGTAGTCATCGACGTCTTCGTCTATCAGATGGAGATGGCAGATGCCCGTATCCGCCGTGATCGGCAGCCCCGAAGCCTTGGCCTCGGCGATCATCAAGAGGCTCCTCGCCGCGGAGATCCGGCAGAAGTGTACCTGGGCCCCGGTAAGTTCGATGAGCAAAATGGCCTTAGCGACCGCAACGGTCTCCGCGGCATCAGGGATAGCCGGCAGGCCCAGCCGGGTGCTTACCGCGCCCTCGTGCATGACGCCGTCATTACGCAAATCAGCATCTTCCGGATAGAGGAATACCTTGATCTCATGGCCGGCGGCATACTCCAGGGCGCGTCGTAAGACCTCAGTATTACGCAGCGGCTGATTGCCATTGCTGACCGCCACACAACCCGACTGGACCAGGCTGTACATCTCC
>MGYR01000020.1:10024-15373 GCA_001801825.1 Gammaproteobacteria bacterium RIFCSPLOWO2_02_FULL_56_15
AGAGGCGGATCTGACGGTTTGCCTCATTGCGCTGGTGAATGAGCTCCACCACCGCGGGAGAATCGATCACCGGGTTGGTATCGGGAGGACAGCAGACGGTGGTGATACCGGCGCTGGAAGCGGCACGGGCTTCACTGGCGATCGTGGCCTTGTGCCTCAGTCCGGGTTCCCGAAAATGGGCGCAGAGGTCGATAAAGCCGGGACAGACCAGCCGGTTTGTGGCATCAATCACGAGGTCCGGCGTGAACCCATCCGGAGGCGTGAGGACCGACTGGATCCGGCTGTCGGCAAGCCAGAGATCGCCCGTGGCATCCAGGCCCGATGCCGGGTCCAGGATATGTCCGTTGGCAATGTGTATCCGCATCGCCTTCAGGCCGCTCCGCGTTTCCCGCCGGCGATCATCGCCATCACCGCCATGCGAATTGCGATGCCGTTGCTGACCTGCTGCAATATCACGGATCGTTCACCGTCGGCCACCCTTGAATCGATCTCGATACCCCGGTTGATGGGCCCCGGGTGCATCACCATGACCTCCTCGCCGGCCAGTTTCAGCCGTTCCTCCGTCAAGCCATAACAGCGGAAATATTCCTGTTCGCTGGGCAGCAGGGCGCTGCGCATACGCTCCCGCTGCAGGCGCAGCATGATAACGACGTCCACATCCTTGAGGCCTGCCTCCATATTATTGAATACCTGTACCCCAAGGGTTTCGATCCCCGCCGGGATCAGGGTTCGCGGACCGACCACGCGTATTTCCTGTACCGCGAGGGTCTTTAAGGCATGGATATCCGAACGGGCGACGCGCGAATGGGTGACATCTCCCACGATCGCAACCTTTAACGAAGCAAAATCAGGCTTGTGCTGCCGGATGGTAAACATATCCAGGAGGGCCTGCGTTGGGTGGGCATTCCTGCCATCGCCGCCGTTGATCACACTCACATGCGGGGAAACCTGTCGCGCGATGAAGTGAGCGGCGCCACTGCTCGCGTGGCGGATGATGAACATGTCGCAGTGCATGGCCTCCAGGGTACGCAGGGTGTCGCGCAAGGTCTCGCCCTTGGTCGTCGAGGACAGGTTCACACTGAGGTTCTGGACATCCGCGGACAAACGCTTGGCCGCAATCTCGAAGGTCGTGCGGGTCCGGGTGCTGGCCTCGAAGAACAGATTCACGATGGTCTTGCCCCGCAACAGGGGCACCTTTTTTACCGGACGGTCCCCAACCACGGCAAAGGATTCCGCATGATCGAGAATCTCCGTCAGGATCCTGCGATCCAGACCATCCGTAGTGAGGAAATGCCGTAAGCGTCCCTCCCCATCGAGCTGGATATTAGCGCCTGCCATCCTCACGATCTCCTGATCTCCAGGACCAGCGGCTCCGGCCCCAGCAGCTTGACGTGCTCACCAGCCTTAAGCAGAAGGGTGCTGCCCACCACATCGGCCTGCACCGGCAGCTCATGGCCCCCCCGATCGATCAGCACGGCGAGACTGACGCTGGCCGGACGTCCGTAGTCAAAGATCTCGTTCATGGCAGCCCGCACTGTACGCCCGGTATACAATACATCATCCACCAGGATGATATGCCTTCCCTCCACTGCATAGGGCAGGATCGAAGGCGTGACGCGAGGATGCATTCCGATCCGGCTGAAATCATCCCGGTAAAATGCAATATTGAGATGTCCCAGGGGTTCAGCAATCTCCAAGCCGCGTCGCAAGCGTTCGGCGATCCAGATCCCGCCCGTGTGTATACCCATGACGAGAGGTTTCTCCCGGTGCTGGGCCGCGAGGAATTGCTTCAGCCGGGAGGCCATCTCCGCAATCTTTTCTTCGACCTGGAACGCAACGTCGGTCATTCGCGATCCGTCACCGCCTGCCGGGTTGCAGTCTCCACACCGGTATAGCTTGGATCCGAAAGCCAGCCTTCCAGGATGACCTGGGCGGCTACGGCATCGACTGCATCCCGACCCCCGCTCCCGGTCCTGTTCTTGGCCTCCGTGGTGCTGAGCCTTTCATCGGCCAGAAAAACCGGCAGCTGGTAGCGCCCCGCGAGAGAACGGCTGAATCTCTCGACCAGGCTGGTCAGTGTCTGCCGCGTCCCATCCATGTGCAAGGGATGACCAACTACCAGGGCATCCGGCCGCCACTGATCCAGCACCTCGCTGATCCGGCCCCACTCGGGGGTTCCATTGTGAACCGGGATAATTACGAGCGGAGTGGCGGTACGCGTCACGGTCTGGCCAACGGCCATGCCGATGCGTTTCTCCCCGTAATCGAAGCAGATAAAAGTCTGGTATGTCATGCGTGACCCACATGCGTGGACAGTTTCTCAAACTCTATACCCAGTCTTGCCGCAGACATCTCCCAGCGTGCCTCGATGGGTGTATCGAAGATGATATCCTGGTCCGCGGGGACGTTAAGCCAGGTATTCTCCAGGATCTCCTGTTCCAACTGCCCCGCTCCCCAGCCGGCATAACCCAGGGCGATAAGCGCCTTGTCCGGGCCATTGCCCGCTGCGATGGATTGAAGGATATCCCGGGAGGTGGTCACACTGATTTGATCAGTGATTACCAAGGATGAATCCCACACCCTGTCGGATTGATGCAGGACGAAGCCGCGATCCACCTGTACCGGACCGCCCTGGTAGATAAGAGTATTTTCAATAGCCGCGCTTCCCGGTTCGATATCCATCTGCGCCAGGATCTCTCCGAGAGCGATATTCAGGGACCGGTTGATGACGATGCCCATGGCGCCTTCCTCGTCGCTGTGGGCAAAGATATAGGTGACAGTGCGCGAGAAATTGGGATCCTGCAATCCCGGCATTGCGATCAGGAGATGGTTGGTTAGGTTTGTAGACCGCATCAACCGATATTATCGGTATCTCCAGTGCAAAAGTACAGTAGGGCCGGCAGTACTTTTCCAGTCATTTTCCGGGGTCAGCGGAATCCCGAATTATCTATGAACTGCCAGGTCCGGGTGATATGCAATATATCCGTATTGTCCCGTATATTGTCCGGAAACGGGGCAAAGGGCGATGCCAGTTCCACGATGCGGATGGCCGCGTCATCCAGGATCTGCTTTCCCGAGGATCGGCGAATGGTGACCTGCTCGATGGAACCATCCGGATTAAGCGAGACATCGAGGATCAGGCTGCCAGACAGGTTTTGCCGCCGCGCCTCATCCGGATAATTCAGGTTTCCCACTCTCTCCACTTTCGCGCGCCAGGCTTCCATGTAGGCCGCATATTTATATTCCCTGGTATTCGCGGAGATAAAGGTGCGACGGGGCCGGGATGCGCTGTTTTCCAGTTTCTGCCTGATCTGTGCACTCAGGGATGCGATCTTGAGGCTGTTTCGCAGCAGCTCGGCGGCGCTTATAGTCTCGGGGACCTCCTTTTTCCGTTTTTTCTGCGGCTCGCTGTCCGTATCCGGTAACCGGGCATCTTCAGCCTGTGCGGCAAGCTGCGGTTCATCCGCTGCCGCAGGCTCAGGTAGTTCCGATGTTGGTTCCTGGGCCGGCGAGGGTTCCACAGGCGGCATCGGAAGTTCCGGCGGCGCGGTAATTTCCGCTGCCTGATCCGGGAAAGGCGGCGGCAGAGGGGTGGCCGGTATCTGTTCCTCTGTATCGCCACCACCGGCAAGATTTGCCTGGGCCAGCAATTTTGCGTCCTCCACCGGCTCCAGATCCTGCTGCGTTACTAAAATAATCTCCATGCTGTCATTGCGGGGCAGCTGGTCATCTTCACCTTTGAACCCGACACCGAGGATCAATGTGGCATGCGCAATAATCGCAAGGCACAAGGTCAGGCTGAATCGATCAGCAGCGGTAATGACCGGTTTTATCGGGGCTGCGTTCAAATCAATCCGCTCCGTTTCCTGTAGTACCCCGTGGAGCCACACGGTCCATCCCTCCACGGCCTGGCCCGATAGCTTCCAGCTTTACAGTTTTTGTTCAATGGCATCCAGTATTCTTCCGGCGATATCGATATTGTAAATCCGTTCGAGTTCCCGGATGCAGGTTGGACTGGTCACATTAATTTCAGTCAGATAATCCCCGATGACATCCAGCCCGACAAACAACAGTCCCCGTTCGCGCAGAACCGGCCCCACCTGGCTGCAGATCCAACGATCCCGCTCCGACAGGAGGATGCCCTTGCCGGTCCCGCCGGCCGCAAGATTACCCCGTGTCTCCCCCTCGTTGGGTATGCGCGCCAGGGCGTACTCGACCGGCTCGCCATCGATCATGAGAATCCGTTTGTCGCCCTGGACAATCTCCGGGACATATCGCTGTACCATAGCAAAGCGAGCGCCATGGGTTGTAAGCGTCTCGATAATCACGCTGGTATTGGGGTCTCCGCGCCGGATCCGGAATACCGATTGTCCACCCATCCCATCAAGCGGCTTGATAACAACATCTTCATGGGCATCGATAAACTCCCGGATGTGCGTGCTCCGACGCGTGACCAGCGTCGGCGGTGTGCATGAGGGAAAATGACCGATAAACAGTTTTTCATTGCAGTCCCGAAGACTTGCCGGCCGGTTTACCACCAACAGCCCATCCCGCGCAGCAAGTTCAAGGAGGTAGGTGACATAGATATATTCCATATCGAAGGGCGGGTCCTTCCGCATCAACACCACATCCAGGTCCGCAAGATTTGCATCCAGGTCCTCCATGAAACTGTACCAGTCAGAGGGGTCATCTCGCACTTCCAGAGTACGCATGCGTGACCTGATCTGCGCTCCGGAAAGATAGAGATCGCCCACTTCCATGTACCGGACTTCCCAGCCTCTGCGCCTGGCCGAGAGCAACATTGCCAAGCTACTGTCTTTTTTGACCTTGATCCCGGCGATGGGATCCATGATGACACCCAGCTTCATATTGATTACCCTGTAGGTGGACTGCCCTGTGACCGGCCCGGTCGCCCCGGCGCGTTGCAGGGTTCCCGCTAATGATATAATCGATGTATTACAATACAATACCGCGCCGGCCATGACATCAGATAAATTAAGGATCATCTCCAGGGAGAGCCCCTTGGCTATGTGGCAGGCCAGGCATGTGCGGGATCGCCTGCAGGCAATCCACCCTGAACTCGCCGTCGAGATTATCGGTGTCTCCACCGAGGCGGATCGCTTTCTGGATAAATCGCTCGATCAGCTCGGCGGCAAGGGCGCCTTTATAAAGGAACTGGAACAGGCGCTGCTGGAAGAACGCGCCGATCTTGCCGTGCATTCGATGAAGGACGTCACCATCGATCTCCCGAAGGGCTTGCGACTTGCGGCCATACTGGTGCGGGAAGACATCCGTGATGTTATTGTTGCGGAGAACTATACAGCCCTGGATCAACTGCCGCCGGGATTC
>MGYR01000021.1:0-553 GCA_001801825.1 Gammaproteobacteria bacterium RIFCSPLOWO2_02_FULL_56_15
GACAGTATCGATATCAGTGAGGTACTGATGGTGTCCGATGGTGAAAAGCTGACCGTGGGAACCCCGCTGACAGTATCGATATCAGTGAGGTACTGATGGTGTCCGATGGTGAAAAGCTGACCGTGGGAACCCCGCTGGTACAGGGCGCAACGGTCTCCGCGGAGGTCATGGCCCAGGGCCGTGGTCCCAAGCTGAAGATTATCAAGTTCAAAAGACGTAAGCATTATCAAAAGGAGACCGGGCACCGGCAGGCCTTTACCACGCTTACGATCAAGGGCATCAAACAGGGTTGACACGGGCAGGAGTTATCAGCAATGGCACACAAGAAAGCAGGCGGCAGTACCCGCAACGGACGTGATTCGGAGTCCAAACGGCTGGGTCTGAAAAAGACTGGTGGTCAGATCGTGAAGTCCGGCAATATCATCGTGCGCCAACGTGGCACCAAGTATCATGCGGGCGTCAATGTCGGTCTGGGCCATGATCATACCCTGTTTGCAACCTCCGATGGACAGGTGAATTTCTCCCAGAAGGGTCCGAAGAACCGTACCTTTGT
>MGYR01000021.1:570-13545 GCA_001801825.1 Gammaproteobacteria bacterium RIFCSPLOWO2_02_FULL_56_15
GAATAACGCGTCCCAACCGGACTCATCATCAGACCCCGCCAGCGAGCGGGGTTTTTTGTACCTGATCAGTCGGGGCGAATGCCTTACAATCTCTGCAATAACAATCTCCAGTTCCCAATTGCCATGAAATTTGTCGACGAGGCCAGGATCCGGGTTGAGGCCGGGAAGGGTGGTGACGGCTGCCTGAGTTTCCGTCGGGAGAAGTTTATCCCATTCGGGGGCCCGGATGGCGGTGACGGCGGTGACGGTGGCAGTATCTACCTGGTTGCGGACAGCGGTTTGAATACCCTGGCGGATTTCCGCCACTCGCGGACCTTCCGGGCGCAAAACGGCCGTCCGGGCATGGGCCGGCAGCGTTCCGGTGCAGGGGGTGTAGACCTTGTCATCAAAGTACCGATGGGGACGCTAGTCCACAATGAGGATACCGGGGAGTTGATTGGTGACCTGGTTTGTGAGGAGGAGCGAATGCTAATTGCACAGGGAGGTTTCCATGGCTTGGGCAACACCCGGTTTAAGAGCAGTACCAACCGGGCCCCACGGCAAACCACAAAAGGCACCGTGGGTGAGAGTTATAACCTGAAACTGGAATTGCAGGTGCTGGCGGATGTGGGACTGCTGGGTCTTCCCAACGCAGGTAAATCGACCTTCATCCGCCAGGTCTCAGCCGCCCGTCCCAAGGTCGCCGCGTATCCATTTACCACCCTGCATCCGCACCTGGGTGTGGTGGTAGCGGGTGAAAGCAGGATTGTGGTTGCCGATATCCCCGGTCTGATAGAAGGGGCAGCGGAAGGCGCCGGGCTTGGGATACGGTTTCTGAAACATCTGTCCCGTACACGATTATTGTTGCATATAGTGGACTTGGGGAACTGTGCAAATGCTGAAACCGCCCTGGAGCAGATTGGGGCGATTGAATCCGAATTGCGCGCCTATGATGAACAACTATATCAGCGGGAGCGTTGGCTGGTGTTCAACAAGATCGATCTGCTGGAGCGGAACCAGGCCGAGGCTCTCGTGTCCGGT
The DNA here is from genome assembly GCA_001801825.1 of Gammaproteobacteria bacterium RIFCSPLOWO2_02_FULL_56_15. Taxonomy (GTDB): domain Bacteria; phylum Pseudomonadota; class Gammaproteobacteria; order Eutrophobiales; family Eutrophobiaceae; genus 2-02-FULL-56-15. The sequence goes on from MGYR01000021.1 coordinate 1,591, forward strand.
ATAGTCCGGGAATTGAACTGGCAGGGACCGATATACCTGATCTCCGCAGAGAGTGGTGATGGTTGTGAAAAGTTGATCGCCGGGATGCAGGAATGGACAACCCGGCAGGAGGCCGGCGCGGACCGTGATGAAATGAGGAAAATATGACAGAGAACAGCAGGAACAAGATCCGGTCCTCACGCTGCTGGGTGGTCAAGATCGGCAGTGCCCTGCTGACCAATGAAGGCTGCGGGTTGAACCGTGAATCCATCGAGCGATGGATCGCCCAGATCATGCTGCTGAAGGGCCGTGGCATCGATATCGTCCTGGTGTCCTCCGGCGCCGTGGCGGAAGGCCTGACAAGGCTGGGTATGAGGAGGCGTCCGCAGGCTATTCATGAACTGCAAGCGGCCGCGGCCGTCGGTCAGATGGGGCTCATCCAGACCTATGAGACCGGTTTTCAAAAGTATGGTGCGCATACCGCCCAGATACTCCTCACGCATGAGGATATCTCCGACCGCAAGCGCTACCTGAACGCCCGCTCCACACTGCGAACCCTTGTGGATCTGAAGGTGGTGCCGGTGATCAACGAAAACGATACCGTGGCTACCGAGGAAATCAGGTTTGGTGATAATGATTCCCTGGCCGGTCTGGTAGCCAATCTTATCGAGGCTGATCTGCTGGTCATACTCACCGACCAGCCGGGGCTCTATGACAGCGATCCGGGACGCAATGCAAAGGCGAAACTCATCCATGCTGCACGAGCGGGGGATCCCGCCCTGGAAGACTTCGCCGGGCAGGCGGGAGCTCTCGGCAGGGGGGGCATGTTGACCAAGCTGAGGGCCGCCTCGACGGCTGCCAAATCAGGGACGGATACCATCATCGCCCATGGCCTCGAAGAGAATGTACTGGTGCGAATCGCCGATGGAGAGATTATCGGCACGATCCTGAGTGCCGCTGAAGTCCCCATTACCGCCAGGAAACAGTGGCTGGCCGGACACAATCACGTGCGCGGCAGCGTACGGCTGGATCAAGGTGCGGTCCGGGTCCTCCGGGAGCAGGGCAAGAGCCTGCTGGCTGTGGGAGTTACCGCAGTTGAGGGTAGCTTCAAACGGGGCGAGATCGTCGGTTGCTTCGACCCGGAAGGAAAAGAATTCGCGCGTGGCCTGGTCAATTACAATTCCTATGAAACCCGCAGGATCATGGGCCATGGCAGCGATCAGATCGCGGCGTTGCTGGGTTATGTGGCTGAGCCGGAGTTAATCCACCGGGATAATCTGATCCTGCTCTAAGGGACCTCTGATTCATACAGAGCTCCCCTAAGACCGGTACGTGAATCGCACTGGGTCACATCCGTCCCTGCAGGGACTTATTGCAGTGCCTGGATTTGTGCGTTCAGCCGCTGTTTGTGGCGGGCAGCCTTGTTCCTATGGATGAGGCCCTTGTTTACCATCTGGTCAATTACGGGTGTGGCGTCCCGGTACGCGGATACCGCCTGATCCCGGTCCTTTTTCTCGACCGCGCTCACGACTTTCTTGATATAGGTGCGTAACATGGAACGGTTGCTGGCATTCTGCAGGTTACGTTTTACGGCCTGCCGAGCCTTTTTCTTCGCAGATGCAATATTCGCCAATTTCGGACTCCCAAGCTATTTTTGAAGGCGCGCCATCATGCTGATTCAGGAACGCTTTGTCAATCGCAATTCCCCGGCTAGTTGCGCTTCCGAAAGCTACTGAAATTGCTCACGGAAAACATGGTCCCACGCAGGAGGGTAGCCGTGTGATCACCCGGTAAAACTGGATTCTGACGGTAATACGTGGATTTATGGTATTCTGCATTGCATTTGATATTTCTCAGTTAAACAAGCAGATAAGTAGGTTTCTTAAGGAAACCTGGGGGTTTGGATGCCCCTCATCGAGAGACAATCCGAAAATTGAAAAACGAATTGATCAGATCCACGCTGGTGGTTTCCTCAATGACTGCCCTGTCACGGGTTCTGGGTCTCGCGCGGGATATCGTGATTGCAAGCCTGTTCGGAGCAGGACAGGGGGTGGATGCCTTTATCGTTGCCTTTCGCATACCCAATTTTCTGCGTCGCCTGTTTGCAGAGGGAGGCTTCTCCCAGGCCTTTGTCCCGGTAATCGCGGAGTATCGTGAAAAACGGTCCCAAGACGAGGTGCAGGCGCTGATCGACCAGACCAGTGCGAGTTTAGGCCTGATACTGCTGTTGACCACAATTGCGGGTGTGCTCGCAGCACCTTTGCTGGTCCTGGTGTTCGCCCCGGGGTTTATCGATGAGCCGGCCAAGCAGGATTTGGCGGTAAGGATGCTGCGATTGACTTTCCCCTACTTGCTGTTTATCTCACTTACCGCCTTTGCCGGAGGCATCCTCAATACCTACCGCAGGTTTGCTGTCCCGGCATTCACACCGGTGCTGTTGAATCTATGTCTCATTGCCTGTGCCATCTGGCTGGCGCCCCATTTCAAAGAACCAGTTGTGGCGCTGGCCTGGGGTGTGCTCCTGGGTGGCGCAGTCCAGTTGCTGTTCCAGTTGCCATTCCTGTTCAGACTGCGATTATTTCCCCGGCCTGCCTTCAACCGGGATCGCCATGGCATGAAGAGGATCTTCAGCTTGTTGATTCCGGCCCTCTTCGCTATCTCCATCACCCAGATCAATCTCTTGATCGACACGCTGATCGCCTCCTTCCTGGAGGATGGCAGCATCTCCTGGTTGTACTTCTCCGACCGCCTGGTTGAGTTTCCGCTCGGTGTATTTGGTATCGCGTTATCAACTGTCATTCTTCCCAATCTTTCGGAGCATCACGCACGGCAATCAGTGGATGAATTCCGTAGGACGCTCGACTGGGCCCTGCGCTGGGTCCTCCTGATTTCGCTTCCTGCCGCGGTTGGCCTGGCGCTGCTCGCCACACCGGCCTTGACAACCATGTTCCAGTACCGGGAGTTTAGCCACGTGGATGTTCTGATGGCGGGTAAGAGTCTCTGCGCCTATGCCGTTGGGCTGCCAGCCTTCATTCTCATCAAGGTGCTGGCCACCGGCTTTTTTTCCCGGCAGGATACCCGTACACCGGTCATGATCGGTTGTATCGCCATGGTGGCGGGGATTATCCTCAATCTGTTGCTGGTTATCCCCTTGCGACATGCGGGACTGGCGCTCGCGACCTCGTTGGCAGCATGGATCAATGCGGGATTGCTGTACCGGTCACTCAAGCGATCCTGCGGCGGTATCACCGGGATCGGCTGGTCGGCGTATCTGGTGAAGATCGGAGTGGCACTGTTTCTGATGTCGGCGGTGCTGTCCCTTGCCGTGCCTTCCCTGGATGAATGGGTGGCATGGGATATGGCTGCCCGTGTCATCCGACTTGGTTTCTGGATAGTCTGTGGTGCATGCGTCTACCTGATGGCGGCACGAATACTGGGTATCCGGTTTATGCAGATGACACTCCACCCGTGATGGTTATAATAGATACTCACTCAAGATATGGAACTGGTAAGAGACACCCATAACCTGCAAAGACATCACCAGGAATGTGTCGTCAGTATCGGGAATTATGATGGTGTGCATATCGGCCACCAGGCAGTGATTCGGCAGTTGCGGGAGGTCGCCTCCGGCCTCGGTCTTCCGGCAGTGGTTATGATCTTCGAACCCCAGCCGCTGGAATTCTTCGCACCGGCAACGGCGCCGGCCAGGTTGACCGGGCTCAGGGACAAGTTGATCTGGCTGCAAGAGCAGAATATCGATCGGGTGTTCTGTCTCAAGTTCCAGGCTTCTCTCGCGAGTCTCGAGGCCGGAGAATTTATTTCCCGGTTGCTGGTGCAAGGGCTGGATGTGAAACACCTGGTGGTGGGAGATGACTTCCGTTTCGGGAAGGGACGGCGCGGCGATTTCCATTTGCTTCAGGAGTACGGGAGACAATATGGATTTGATGTAGTAGCGACGGAGACCCTTTATGTCGGCGGGAAACGGGTCAGCAGCAGCAGGATCCGTGAATTGCTGGCTGCCGGGGATTTGGATTCTGCGGCGGAACTGCTTAGCCGTCCTTACAATATCAGCGGACGGGTTGTGCATGGCGACCATCGCGGTCGGGAGTTGGGTTTCCCCACTGCGAATATCATGCTGAGAAGAAACAAGTCGCCCTTGCATGGGGTATACACCGTGCAGGTTACACTGGCAAACGGCACGCGTTACTCCGGGGTAGCCAATGTAGGCACCCGGCCGGTATTCGACGGCAAGCGCTTCCTGCTGGAAGCGCACTTGCTGGATTTCAGTGGGGATTTATATGGCGAACACCTACGCGTCGATTTTCTGCGATTCATCCGACCAGAGATGAAATTCGAGACGGTGAGCGCACTGTGCGATCAGATCCATCGGGATATTGCTACCGCAGAGCAGCAGCATCGCGTTAAGACCACGAATTCATTACTATAAAATATGTACTAACACAGGCAATGAACAAGAGCTATAAAGATACCCTGAACCTGCCGCAGACCGATTTCCCGATGAAGGCCAACCTGGCCCAGCGCGAACCGGAGATGTTGCGGCACTGGGACGAGATTGGTCTCTACCAGAAACTTCGTGAGCGCAAGGCAGGCGGTCCCCGCTTTATCCTGCATGATGGTCCTCCCTATGCCAACGGCGATATCCATATCGGGCATGCCCTGAACAAGATTCTTAAGGACATCATCATCAAGTCCCGTGGTTTCAGCGGTTGTGATGCGCCCTATGTCCCCGGTTGGGACTGTCATGGGCTTCCTATAGAGCTGTTCGTAGAAAAAAAACTGGGCAAGGCCGGCCACGGGGTGGATGTGCGGACCTTCCGGAATGCCTGCCGCGAATACGCAGCCCGGCAGGTGGAAAGTCAGAAGGCGGACTTTATCCGCCTTGGCGTGCTGGGGGACTGGAGCCGGCCCTACCTGACCATGGATTTTTCAAACGAGGCCGGCATCATCCGCTGCCTCGCCAGGATGATCGATGCCGGGCACATGATCCGGGGCTACAAGCCGGTCTACTGGTGTACCGATTGCGGCTCCGCGCTGGCGGAGGCCGAGGTCGAATATGAAAACCGGACCTCATCCCAGGTCGATGTCTGTTTCCTCATAGAAGATCAGCAAAAGGTAGCCGCACTGTTTGACATCGATCCAGGCCGGCCCATATCCGTGGTGATCTGGACTACCACGCCCTGGACCTTACCGGCCAATCAGGCAGTGGCATTGCATCCGGAGTTTGACTATGTCCTGATGGATACCGGAGATCGTCTCCTGCTGCTGGCTGAGTCTTTGGCCGCAACGACCATGCACCGGTGTCAGATCGCGGCTTATAGTGTGCTCGGGCGGGTCAAGGGACGGCAACTGGAACATATCCAGCTACGGCATCCTTTTCTTGAACGCAGTGTGCCGATCATTCTGGCGGACCATGTCACCGCGGAGGCCGGTACCGGCGCCGTACATACGGCCCCGGGTCATGGTCATGACGATTATCAGGTGGGACAGAAATACGGACTTCCCGTGGAGAATCCTGTGGATGGCAACGGTGTATTTCTGCCGGATACCCCGCTGGTGGGTGGGGTTCATGTCAGCACAGCCAATGGGATCCTGATTAAGACGATGCAGAGTAACGAGACGCTACTGTCCACCGGACGGCTGGAGCACAGCTATCCCCATTGCTGGCGCCATAAAAGTCCGGTGATCTTCCGGGCCACGCCACAGTGGTTTTTCACGATGGATGGCAAGGGTCTGCGAAAGGATGCCCTCGCGGCAATCCTGGAGGTAAGCTGGACTCCCGCCTGGGGGCAGCAGCGCATCACGGGAATGGTGAGCGAGCGGAATGACTGGTGCATCTCCAGGCAAAGAACCTGGGGTGTCCCGATTGCCGTATTCATTCACAGGCACAGTGGGGAATTGCACCCGAATACCTTGGCGTTGATGGAAACCGTAGCCGGACGAGTGGAGCAGGGGGGTATAGATGCGTGGTTTGATCTGGACCCGGAAGGACTACTGGGACCGGAACATCATGAATATGAGAAGGTGTGCGATACGCTCGATGTGTGGTTCGATTCCGGGGTCACTCACACCTCGGTGCTGGTGCGAGACGAGCGCCTGCATTTTCCCGCGGATTTATACCTGGAAGGATCCGATCAGCATCGTGGCTGGTTCCAGTCTTCCCTGCTCACCTCGGTCGGCATTCATGGGCAGGCGCCCTACAAGGGAGTCCTGACCCATGGTTTTACCGTCGATGCCGGTGGCATGAAGATGTCCAAATCCCGCGGCAACGTGGTATCGCCGCAGAAGGTGGTAAAAAGCCTGGGTGCGGACGTCCTCCGCTTATGGGTGGCGGCAACCGACTACAGCGGGGAAATGAGCGTCTCCGACGAGATCCTGAAGCGCACCTCGGATGCCTATCGGCGGATCCGCAATACCGCCCGTTATCTGCTGGCGAACCTCGATGGCTTCAATCCGGAACGGGATTGCGTGCCTGGAGACGAACTGCTGGGACTGGACCGATGGATCCTGGCCGGGGCCGCCAAGCTCCAGCACAAGCTGGTGCAACACTATGATCACTATGAATTTCACCAGATCTACCAATTACTGCACCAGTATTGTGGCGTTACCCTGAGTAATTTCTATCTGGATGTAATCAAGGACCGCATCTATACCATGCAGGAGAACAGCCTGGCACGCCGCTCCGCGCAGACCGTGATGTATCATGTAATGGAATCCTTGGTACGCTGGATCGCGCCCATCTTGAGTTTTACCGCCGATGAAATCTGGCGCTACCTGCCGGGACGGCGTAGCGCCTCGGTATTTCTGGAAGATTGGTATCAGGGGATCCCAGCGATCCCTGACGACCGGAATGATCTCTGGATGAAGGTCCGGTCCCTCCGCGATATCGTCACCGGGCATCTGGAGAAGCTGCGAGTGAACGGCGAAATCGGATCCTCACTGGACGCCGAAGTCACTCTGTATTGTGACGATGAGTACCGAAACCTGCTGACAGGACTGGAAGATGAGTTGCGTTTTGTCCTGATCACTTCCAGTGCCACAGTCTTGCCCACCGCACAGAGACCGGCGATTGACTTGGCGACCGAGGAACCGGGGATCTGGATTGTCGCCCGTTCTTCTGTTTATGGAAAATGCATACGCTGCTGGCATCATCGGGAAGAGGTGGGGGCGAGTGATGAACACCCGCAGTTATGCGGCCGTTGTATCGATAATGTCGTAGGTTCAGGGGAGCGGCGGTACCACGCCTGACAGTCAATGAATGCGGATGTTAAAAAGCGGGGTATCTGGTGGGTGTGGTTATCCATGCTGGTGGTAGTTCTCGATCAGATGGTCAAGCATTTGATCTCAATCAGCCTGGATTACCTGGATTCGGTACCTCTGCTGCCATACCTGAACCTGACCCTGGTGCACAATACCGGCGCCGCCTTCAGCCTGCTCAGTGATGCCAGTGGCTGGCAGCGCTGGTTCTTCATGACCCTCTCCGGGGGAGTCAGCCTGGCATTGGTCGTCTGGTTGTACTCCCTGCCGCAGCAGAGAAAATGGTTGTCAGCCAGTCTCGCCCTAATCCTGGGTGGCGCAACTGGAAATCTGATTGACCGGGTTCTGCATGGCTATGTAGTGGATTTTATCGATGTTTATTACATAAGCTGGCACTTCCCCGCCTTCAATATCGCTGATTCGGCCATCACGGTGGGTGCGGTGATGCTGATTATCGACACCTTCTGGTTCGATGGGGCGGAAATAACTACGCATGACGGCAAACGGTAGCAGCTGAACTGGTTTCCAGGGTAAAATGCTCTACCCTCGATGTAGAGGACCAGTCGGAAGTAGGTGAAATGCAGATTACCCTAGCGAATCCCCGTGGTTTTTGTGCCGGAGTTGATCGGGCCATTGAGATTGTCGAGCGCGCCCTGGACATCTATGGCGCTCCTGTGTATGTAAGACACGAGGTGGTGCACAACAAGTATGTCGTGAATACCTTACGGGCCAAAGGCGCCCTTTTTGTGGAGGAGCTGGACGAGGTACCCGACAACGCCACGGTGATTTTCAGCGCTCACGGTGTTTCCAAGGAAGTCCGCAAGGAAGCTGCGAGAAGGAAGCTGAGAGTCTTTGACGCTATCTGTCCATTGGTGACCAAGGTGCATATGGAAGTAGGGCATTACCAGGATGAGGGACGCGAATGTATCCTCATCGGACATGCGGGCCATCCGGAAGTGGAAGGTACGCTGGGTCAGTATCACAGCGAGGAAGAGAAGGGCGGCATGCATCTGGTGGAGTCCCTGGATGATGTGGAAAAGCTGAATATCAAAAATCCGGACTTCCTGGCTTTTATAACCCAGACCACCCTCTCGATGGATGATACCGCGGAGATTATCGATGCTTTGCGTAAACGTTTTCCGAGGATCGTAGGACCCAAGAAAGAAGACATCTGCTACGCCACACAGAACCGGCAGGATGCAGTCAAGAAACTGACCAGGGATTGTGATTTGATACTGGTGGTAGGCTCAACCAACAGTTCCAATTCCACCCGGTTGATGGAGCTGTCGCAGAAAGTGGGTGTTCCAGCCTATCTGATCGATGATGCCACAGAGATAAAGAAGGAATGGCTGGTGACGAATCCCAGGATTGGGCTGACGGCGGGCGCATCTGCGCCGGAAGTATTGGTCGAGGAAGTCATCAGCAAGCTCAAGGAATGGGGCGTCGACGAGATCATCGAGGCGCCGGGTATCCGGGAACGGGTGGTTTTCTCTTTACCCAAAGAACTGGCAAAAGCCAATTGAATACGCTTGGCCTCCGCTAAAGATATAGTCACAACCGTTACTCGGGTTGTTGTGTTGTGCTTTCCACCAGCGTGAAGCCGAGTCTTTCCAGTACGGTAATCAACTGGTTTTCCTTGTAATCCGAGAGTACTGTTTCTCCGATGATCACGGTGGGGATCTTCAGATCACCGGCGATATTCGTTAACTCTGTCTGTAATTCCTGATTATCCACTATATTTTTTTCATTGGTTTTGATGCCATACTTGGCAAAAAAAGCCTGGTAGGCCTCGCAGGCAGGGCATTCCGGGGCGAGATAAATCAGTGCGGTGATATCCGGTTGTTTCGGTCCGGGGATCGCGGTCTGGTAGTCTTTCTGCTGTACCATGGTGGTCTCCGGCGGGCATACCTCATGAAAACTCCGTTCACCTGTCTGGTCTTCGCACTCGACGATGGTAACCGCCCATATTGTGGCGCTGTACGTTGAAAAAAACAGGAGGAACAGGGTATAGGCAATGTTATTCATTGGCGAGAATCGATAGATTTGCGTTGGCAACAGGATTTCCAGTTCATGCTCGGTAATTATAGATAAAATCCCGGCCCAGTTCGAACCTGAATTTACCCGAACGGTCAAAGAGTCAGCGAGCAGTGTACATACATATGCCGGTTATTGACTTATAATTTGCAAAGCTCAGGAATAGACATAGTCGCCTCCCACTTGGCGGCACACATTACAGGTTCGAAAAGATGAAGAGATCACGCAGAGTAATATTCACTGGCTTGGGCGCAGTGCTGAGTCTGTCCCTATGTTACAGCGCCGGCGCCGATATCTATAAATGGGTGGATGAGGAAGGGAATGTCGTGTATTCCCAACAGCCGCCGGTGGATAAGGAAGCAGAAACCATCAAGGCTCCAGCCAGTATCCGGTCTGAAGAGGCATTGCAAAATCTTCGGGATCTGAAGATCAATAATGCGAAGGTGGATGAGAAAAGGAAAAAGCAACTGGAGGAGAAAAAGCAGGCAGTCGAGGAAAGCCGCGTAAACGAGGAAAACTGTAAGAAAGGTGAGGCGATGCTGGCCAGTTTTTCCACGCGTCCGACCGTGCAGTTGGTCCAGGAAGACGGCAGTCGGGTCAGGGCTACCGAGGCTGAGCGCCAGCAGCGGATCGCCGAGGCCCGGGCCATTATTAAGGAATTCTGTAAGGAATAAGCAGAAACCTATGGCGACATCAAGCAATTTGTGGATGCTGTGTCTTGGTCGGCATGCTGGCAAAAACCCGTAGGGGCAACCCTCGTGGTTGCCCTGGAATAAGTCATTGTCAGGAGCCTACTCGATCTCCTTGTACCAGAACTTCCGCAACCGGGTATTCAGCTCGGAACCCGGAGGCGTGTCTACGGCCACACCGGAGATGACGCCCTCATGGATCTGGCCGTCGATCTCCACGACCACCGGTACCGGCGAGGGCAGATAGCCTCCTCCGGGATGTACCTCGAAGCGGTCAGCGGCAGTAATCGTGCCATCGATATTCTGATCCAGCAACGAAGTGGCATCTTCAAAGATGATTTTGTATTGCCTGGCGATGCCGAGATTGCTCTCACAGGTGAGCAGTGGTTCGTTGCTGGGCAGGTTGGTATTGAAGAAGGTGACGCTGTTCAGCGTTACGGAATTACCGACTACTTTTTCCCCTTCATCCAGGGTGATGTACCAACCGGTACTTGCGTTCAGCGCGGTGGTTGCGTCACTCGGAGTTACCCCGGTACCGCAGGCCGAGGCGTCCTGGATGCAGTTGGTAGTCGCATCAAAGAGGGCAGGCAGATCCGGATTGGGTGAGGTGGATCCGGCCTCGGTGATGGTCGCTTCGTTTCCATCCGAGCTGTCCGTACCCCGGATCGGGCTGGTCTGGATGCCGGTATCCTTGAACATGTACATCCGGTTGGTCACACTGGTGTCAAAGGGATGTTCGCGGTCCCCGCTGCCGATGAGCACGGCATCGAAACCTAGTTCTGAATGAACCACATCCGGCGGGAACAGGAATTTCCGTAAGCCGCCGGGAATGTCGGAGGTATCCGCTACGGAGGCCAGCAAGGTTACCGTCCAGTTATCGACATCCTCATCGTCCATATCGACACGCCACATGTTGCCACCGGTGTCACCAACGTACGATCGGTTATCGATAGAGCTGTTCCGGTCTGGTATCACAACCATATCGGAGGGGATGGCATAGTCCATGCCACTCACTACGTGAAAAGTATCTGCTCCAGTGTCGCTGGCTGCGGGCCCCGCCTGCCAGAGCAGAACGCCGGTGAACGCATCCAGGACGAAGATCCCCCGTCCCATGGCACGGGGATAAGCGGCGCCGGCGGTCACACCGGCGCTGCTCACGGCGGTGATCGCGGCAGGGTCCACATCCTCCACCAGTGGGTCGTAGCCCGCCCCGAAGACGAGGACCGGATTTCCCTGGGCCTTGATGGTGGTTACCCTGGGAGCCGACCAGGTAAACCCAAGTTCCGGAAAATCGGCATTGCTCTTGCGCCACAACAGTTCAGGGGCATCCGGATCCGTCACGTCCAGGGCGTAGAGGAAACGGCCGCCCCGGCGCATGGAGATGAAGAGGATGACCCGGTCACCGCTGCTATCGGCCGGATCCAGGGCGTTGTCTTCATTGGCATCCAGCGAGTAGACACCAATACTGCCATCCGCAAAATAGTCTTTCTTGTTGCTGCTGCTGACGGTTGGTTCGTTGTTCCGCAAGCGGAGTAGATCGGGGAAGAATTCTTCCGGGATGAATCCCCAGACTTCCTGTCCCGGCAGGGGTTCTCCGGTGGCACTCTGGACCAGCCCGCCCTTGACCGCCCGGAAGACCGCATCGTTGCTGCCATAGAAAATAAAAACATCATCGTTATTGATAACATCATCCGCCGTGCCGCGGACCTCGTCCAGACCCGCGCCATGGCGGTTGTAGTTGATGACCGCCGGCCGGGAATGCAGCACGTCTCCATGGATCGACGCCCGGACATCAAATGGCGCAGTCCCGGTACCGTCGCTGTTTTCATCGGCGAAGTTATCCGCGCCGCGCACCCATTCGATCAGGTTATCCCTCTCCGAGTCGGAACCGGTCCCGCTGGACGCGGTGATGGTGCCCGTTGCATCCCCTTGATCCGGGGATACGGAATAAGTAAAGGTATCGCTATCGATCAGGGTG